>NZ_CAIWNH010000217.1 GCF_903913935.1 uncultured Mucilaginibacter sp. | reverse complement strand
TTGCCTTGGCATATTTACGCCAACGCTCAACATCAACGCGTAGGTTAGCCCCTGTCACAAGTACAAATCACTTCACTTCTAACTGAATTTCTCCTAAAAGATAAAAACGCATAGTGAATCTTATGCTTTGTTCTGACATGACTTAACAAGTCTTTCGTCCATATCTCTAAAGCATCCATTACACCGTTAGGACATGGGTAATGCTCAGACTCCCAATTACACTTTGGGCAGGTGATGAAATACTTGTGTATGTGTTCCAAGTTAGTACGCAAGTTCCTCTAGCGCATCTGCTATGCGTTCTAGGACAGATAGGAAGTTTTCATCCTGCAAGAGTCTAACCACGCGTTCTAGCTCGTAATTATCTTATACTCACTACTGATAATTGTATTGGTTTCAGGTACGGTATTGCTTTACAGGACGCACCCCGAAGCGCAATTGGTGTTCATACTTCCGGGGATTTTAATCCTCGCTTTTTCCCGCATGAGCGACGATCTCAACTTCCGCACCTTCCTTCCCCGCTTTACTAAAGAAAAATAATTTCTTCAACCAGTATTGAGTTAGCCTCTTCATTTATTTTTTGAATGATCTGCGTACGCATGTTCATCAATTCATTTTTTACTACTGATGACTCCAGCCGGAGGAATAGTTTTTTATCGTGGATAAACAACTCCTTGGTGCGGTTGGCTACCGGTTTGCCCACCAGCTCGGGCCAATGCGCGATGATGCCCGTTTCATCAAACTTGCGTTTGATCTTGTAAACCTGCATCATTTGCTCAATCGCTTCTTTCAGCGATTTGTCATTGGCTTTACGCATCTATTTCTCCTCCTTTTACTTTAAACAGGTTAATCTCCACCCCAATTTCCTTAAATACGTTTTTAACCCTTGCCACATTGGTATCGGTAATAAATACCTGCCCGAAATCATGATTGGATATCATTTGCATCAGCTTGGTTATCCGCAGGTCGTCAAGCTTATCAAAAATATCATCCAGTAACAGGATGGGCTTAAAGCCGTTTTGCTGGTATAAAAAGCTGTACTGTGCCAGTTTGAGGGCGATGAGAAAAGACTTTTGCTGCCCCTGGGACCCAAACTTTTTCATCGGCATGCCATGGATGGTAAACAAAAGGTCGTCCTTATGGATGCCATAAGTGGTGCGCTCCAATACCCTGTCCCTTTCAATGCCTTTTTTTAATAAGGCGCCAAAGTCATCAGCCAGCAACTGTGATTCGTAGCTCAGTTCAACCAATTCGGCGTCTTCGCTCAAAAACGTATAATGCCTGTTAAATATTTCCGTAAAACTTTCCATAAAAGCCTTACGTTTTTCAAAGATCCTGTTGCCCGATTGGGTTAACTGCTCGTCCAGTACTTCCATTAAATGAGGATCGTACCGGCCGGTGTCAGCAATTTGTTTTAATAAGGCGTTCCTGTTAACCAGCACCCTGTTATAAGCAATCAGCTCATCCAGGTAAGAGTTATCCGTTTGCGAGATCACATTATCAATAAACTTGCGCCGCTCTTCGCTGCCTTCAATAATGATACTGATATCATAAGGCGATACCATTACCAGCGGGAACAAACCGATATGGTCTGCTAAACGCTGGTAGTCTTTTTTGTTGCGCTTAAATTGTTTTTTCTGGTTCCGCTTTACCGAACAGGCCACGGCTTCGGGATTACCGTTTTTATTAAAGTTGCCGGTGATAATAAAGAATTCTTCCCCCTGTTTGATCTGCTGGCTGTCAATCGGGTTAAAATAACTTTTACAAAGCGACAGGTAATGTATTGCATCCAGCAGGTTGGTTTTGCCGGCGCCATTGTTGCCGGTGAATACGTTAACCCCCTCACTGAATTTCAGTTCGGCCTCCGCGTAATTCTTAAAATTGATGACTGTCAGCTGCTGCAAATACATTGGTCAAATGTAGTGAATAGAATTAGTCCGGAAGTCCGGGAAGTCAGAAAGTCTGCAAGAAAAAAGCGATCGGTGGATAGTTTGCTGTTTGAAAAATGTTTTTCGGAAGTAATTTATTAAACAAAAAAAGCAGGTCAGGCCCGGCAAATACTTGCAATAAAAGCCATTACAGGCAAATTTTGCATCATTCGGACTTTATGACTTCCCGGAGTTTCGGGCTAAAATATTTAATTACAATAACCTATTGCTAAAAATTTTGAAAAACGTATTTTTGCAAACTTAATTTTACAATAGAAATGTCAAAAACCCAAACGGACACCAAGGTTGCAGGCGGCCACAACGATATTGGACAGACTGGTAAGTTTGTACGCGAGAACCAAAAAAGTTTGATATTTATTGTCGGGGCTGTTTTAGCCATGGTAATTATTTATATAGCGTACCAGCGTTTTTATATTGCACCGCGCGAAGTTACCGCGGCTAACCAGATGCATGTTGCGCAGGATTTTTGGGAGAAAAAGCAATGGGACAAAGCCATTAGCGGCGATGCAGGTTACCCTGGGTTTGCGAAAATTGCCGATGAATACAGCAATACCAAATCAGCAGACCTTGCTTATTTTTATTTAGGCATTGCTTATCTAAATAAAGGAAACTACCAAAAAGCGATTGATAACCTTACCAACTATAGCGGTAACGATTATATGGTTGCAGCAGAAGCACTTGGCGGAACCGCTGATGCCTATGTTGAACTGAAGGATTATGACAAAGCAGTAACCTATTATAAAAAAGCAGCTGATAAAGCAAATAATAAATTTTTAACCCCTATGTATCTCAAAAAACTGGGTTTAGTTTATGAAGCGCAAAACGATTATAAATCAGCTGACGATGTTTACAAAAAGATAAAAGCCGATTATTCAGACAGCCCGCAGGGCCAGAATATTGACGAATATATCGCACGGGCTGAAGCAAAAGGATAATTGAATTTCGGAATTTCTATTTCGGATTTAGGATTCGAGAAAAATAATTCCGAAATCGAAATTCCGAATTCCGAAATAAAGATATGTCGACTCAACTCAAAAATCTATCTGATTTTAGTAACACCAACGTACCTTCAGCGGTTTTGTATCGTTTTGGGATTGTGGTTGCCGAGTGGAATTCCGAAATCACCAATGCCCTTTACCAGGGAGCCTACGAAAGCCTGGTTGAACACGGGGCAATACCCGATCATATTTTCACTTATTCAGTTCCCGGCAGTTTTGAATTAACTACCGGTGCAGACTTGTTATTAAAAAATAGTAAATTAGATGCGGTTATTTGTTTGGGCTGTGTGATACAGGGCGAAACAAGGCATTTTGATTTTATTTGCAATGCTGTAGCAATCGGAATAAGCAATGTTGCTATAAAATATTCAAAACCTGTTATATTTGGCGTATTAACAACAGACAACCAGCAACAGGCTATTGACAGGGCAGGCGGAAAACACGGAAATAAAGGTGTTGAAGCTGCTGTAACTGCGATAAAAATGGCGTACCTTGCTGAAACTTTGAATAGCTAATTTTCGTTTAATATCATTAAGACCATACTCTGATGAAAAAAGTAATTTATATAGCGGTAATCGCCCTGGTATTAGGCAGCATCTCTTCATGCTCAAACAAGCTATGCGCTGCTTACGGTACTTATCCCAAAACCGGGCGCTAACAGTTTAATGTCATATTTTTTCTTTTGCTTAAAATAAGCTGGCTTTTTCCGTTGCTTTGCATTTTTTTAAGCAAATAATAAAATTTGATTTATGAAATGGATACCGCTGGAGTCAGCTGATCAAATTGACGCAATTAAACAAACTCAAGGTTATAGTTTAATATTTAAGCACAGTACCCGCTGTTCCATCAGTATGATGGTAAAAAAGCGTTTTGAATTCGACTGGGATAAACTACCTGACAACTTACCTTTATATTTTTTAGACCTGATCAAATACCGCGAGCTTTCCAATAAAATCGCTGCAGATTTCCAGGTTTACCATGAATCCCCCCAATTATTACTGATAAAAGACGGCGAGTGTATCCTCGATCTTTCGCATGGCGAAGTTTCGGTGGAGGAAGCGATGTTAGTGATTAGTTGATTAGTGATTTGAGATTAGTTAAACACAGGGCTAGTTTGTTGCGTTGATCTTTCCGTTATTTATTCCTTGTTTTAAGATAATCCCTGTATTCGTCCTCGATCATGCCTGGGTTTACAAATTTGTCTGGCTTTGCGTTGTAATTGGTCAAAGCGAATTGTAAAGCCTCTTCAACCGAGTCAAAATTGTTTAACAACTCAGGTTCGTCGGGGTGCAGATAGCTAAATGCGTACATATCGGTGAACTCTTCATGCCCATCGTCAAAATATTCAACATAGCTGGTGGTATACGTTGAGTCTCGCTCTTTACTGATCGTTAGCGTTCTGAGGGTTACATAATTGGGGAATATTGCCGAACCCAGCCACTGTTCAACAGTTCGGCCTATTGACAGGTTGGCTCTGAGTTGTTCTGGCAGTAAATATCTCATCCTTGTGACTATAAACGATAATGGGATACATCCCTTAATATCCAGGTAACCCCGCGTTTTGTGTTTTCAGCGATATGTTCTCTAATAAAATTTACCACCCCACGAGCCAATCAAAAATAGTGTGAGGCGTTTATCGTCTTATCTTGTACAATGGCTGTATGGTAGCTATCGCAAAACCTTTCGCCTTTTAATTTAAAAATTACGCTTCAACTTCCCATCCAAAAGTAACCGTTTTTTTCAAATCCTCGTTCAGGCTGAAAATAACAGGGCAGGTAAGCGCCGAGCGTTCTAAAAGCAATTGCTCCTTTTCGGTATATGCCTTCGGGAATTTAAAATTGATCACAATTTCACTTACGCGGCGCGGGTCGGCAGCCATTATTTTGGTGATGGATATGGTTGTTCCGTCGATATTAATATTGCTTGCGCGTGCTTTTATGCCCATAATAGTCAGCATACAGCTGCCCAAAGATGCGGCCAGCAGGTCGGTTGGCGAAAATGCTTCGCCTTTGCCCTGGTTATCCACAGGTGCATCGGTAATTATTTTTGTTCCTGACTGCAGGTGCGTAGCTTCTGTTCTTAAATCGCCCAGGTAGGTAGTTTCAATAGTTGCCATAATGTTTGTATATAAACACAAAGCTAACTGTAAATTTTAATTTCGATAGTATACGATCCTATTTTTGGGCCATGTTTTACATCTTTGCGATAGCAATAGTGATTAAAGCGTCCTGATAATGTGAGTCAGATCATTTTTGTCCGATTGCAACAAGAGTATCTTTGAACTATGAAACGCACCGCGCTGTTTTTGCTATCTGCCATTTATATGCTCTCTACTTTGGGTGTGGTGGCTGATAGCTATTATTGCCACGGTAAATTACGATCCACATCGGTAGTCATACAGCATAGCTCCTTTCCGGGTTGCAAAATGCATGATCAGATGAAAAATTGCTGTAAAACCAAAAAGCAATTTTATAAAGTTAGTGATCTGCATATTTATGCCGCTTCTTTGAGTTTGGGTACGAGGATGTTTCCTGCAATTCAGGTTCTGTTCCTGGTATCCCAAACCAAAGTTAACATTGCCGCCAGAGAGGTTTTTGATAGCAATGTCAATCCTCCGCCAAAGGGTATCATAACGCCCGCTTATATCCTCAACTGCAATTACCGTATCTGATCTTGTCTTTCCCGCCAGCCGCTAAATCCGGATAGAGGTGTATGGCTGCAATAATTAAAATTCTATTATTAATTCAATTCATATAGCGTTGGCTGTATGCAATTCATCACATATTTTAAATTAAAAGATCATGAAAAAGATATTTTTGTTGCTATTAATAGTAACCTTTACAACAGGCATCACTGATAATGCCTTTGCTCAAACCCATAAAGATTCAATCCCAAAACTCTATATCAATAAAAAAGGCGGCATTACCGACCACGCAGGCACTAAACTGGGCTATATCGATAAAGATAATATTGTCAGGAACTCACAGGGTGCAAAACTGTATTTTATTGATAAAGACGGAAACGTTATTGGTGCCGATGGAAAAAAACTTGGCATGGCGAAAAAGAACGGCGTGTATTACAATGTAAATGGAGAAACCATGCTTAATACAAAGGATCTGGACAAAGAGCGTTGCGAAGTTTTAGATCCGCAGGGGCACAACATTGGCATTATTCATAAAAATTACAAGCAACATGCCTGTGCAATTCATTGCTACTGGTTGGAACAGGCTAAACTGAAAAAGGCAAAAGCAGACAGTTTGAAAAAATAATAAGTTGCAGGCAGAATTCAATTTGCTTTGGTGATCCGTGCGGGGAAAATATAAACCGCATGGATCACTTGTTTTATTTCCTTGCAAAGCTAATCGGTATTTGTTGGTGGTACCGGGTATCCAAAATAAATGGCGGAAGTATGCAAATTGCCGGCCGCCATTTTAAACGGGATTACCAAACCTGGCTAATCCTATTTTTTTGACCAGTATCAATAGCGCATTGCTTTTGGGCGTTTAACGATTGAAATGATTAGGTTATATTTCCGTTCAATACTAAAACCTGTTAGCCCGGATTGGGTTATATTTACCATATGAAACACAAGCTTTTGGCATTTGTATTTGCTGCATTTCTTTTACCGTTGCAATCCTGGACTGCCCCGTCGGGCGAAAAAACAATTGCGGCAGGTAACCAGCCACAGATCAGCACTGACGAAAAGGGGATTATCAGGGTGGTTTACGGCCATGAAGACATGATATTTTGTGCTACCTCAACTGATAAAGGGGAAACCTTTTCGAACCCGGTACTGGTAGCAACGGTGCCCAAAATGCATTTAGGCATGTCGCGCGGACCGCAGTTGACAAGCTCGACCCAATATTCCATCATCACCGCTCAGGATGAAACCGGTAATATTCATTGGTATCAACTTAATAATTCATCCGGTCAATGGAAAAGCATGGGTATTGTAAATGACCTTAAAGGATCAGCTCCGGAAGGGTTGATGGGTATTTCTTCTGATAAAAAGGACCATTTTTATGCGGTTTGGCTGGATACAAGGGCAGGTGGCGGCAATAATATCTATTTCTCCTCGCTGTCAGCTAAAACAGCTCACTGGTCAAAAAACCGGTTGGTATATCGTTCGCCCGATAAGCTGGTATGCGGGTGTTGCAAACCAAATATAGCGGTACAGGGTTCGGAAGTTGCTATTATGTTCAGGAATTGGTTAAATGGATCAAGGGACCTTTATCTTTTAAAATCTTCAAATGGCGGTGCGTCATTCGCGGCGGCCCAAAAATTGGGTACAGATACCTGGAAATTGAATGGCTGCCCGATGGATGGAGGTGGCGTCACTATTGATGCTTCAAATGTTATCCGCACTACCTGGCAACGGAAAGGTATGGTATACTTTTGTCAACCGGGTGAAAAGGAAGTTAATATGGGTTACGGGAAAAACTGTGCTATTTCTGCAGGCGGACCTAACCCGGTATTGACCTTTGAGAATAGAGATACGGTTAAAGTACTCGACCTCAAAAATAAAAACGGGATTGCTGTTGGCAACGGTTCCTTCATAAAATCTGTTGTAATACCGGGCAACAAAATACTTTGTGTATGGGAGCAGGATAATAAAATTAAATTTAAAAAGGTTTGAGATGAACGTTGATTATGCTACCTGGGAAGTATGTTCTCTGATTCGCAGGAAACTACTAGTGTCATGTCATTAATAAATTGACGTTCAGGCCTGATCACAACAGCCTAAGAATACCGGGAGGAGGTTATGTAAAATAGTGTAACCCCCATTTTAATGCGTAAACGTATAAATAACTTATTACCAAGTATTTGCAAAATGCAAGCCCTGAAATATGTAAATCTTTTGTAAACCCTTTTTGTGCTTTTTGCGCTCAATAAACTTGTAGATTGACGATAGGTCAATTTATGGTTGACACGACATTAGTGAGTAGTTTTGTAACACCCGTCGGGTTTAAGATATCGGCAAATATTAAGAAAAGACCTATCGATGTAATTTAATGTATAGCACTGATGACGAACAACGTTGCCAGCTATCCGTATAAATTAAACGGTGATAAAAATCATTAAATAAAAAATATTAATACCTATATTTGAATTGTGAAACGTATTGCACTTATATTATTATCAGCCATTTACCTGCTCTCAAGCACGGGTGTCGCCGCTAATAGTTATTATTGCTGCGGTATTTTGCAGTCAACCTCATTTTCAGAAAGCCCAAAGGCCAGTTGCAAAATGAATATGCCGATGAAGAATTGCTGTAAATCAAAAAAGCAATACTTCAAAGTCAAAGACCAGCATGTTAACCCTTCGGCATTTGGTTTGTACACCAAACTGGCTCCTGCAATGGCTGTGCTCTATTTGCCTTTTATTGCTAATTTAAATATTCCTGCCAGGGGGATCGTTTATTTTAACAACCATGCCCCTCCTGATTGGCGGCACGCTACTCCCTGCTATATTCTTAACTGCACCTACAGGATCTGACCTGTACCTGTTTTTAGCCACACTTTCTGTTTCCGGCTTTTATAACATTTAATTCATCATCTTAATTTATAACCTGCGCAACTGGCTTACTACGCCGTTTGCCATTTATTCATTTTTAATTTAATATCCATGAAAAAAGTAACACTGATGGCAATAGCTATCCTGTTTTCAGCGGCATCCGTTTTTGCAGCTAACACCAGCACAACCGTATCCGATACTACAAAAACCAAGAAAGTAAAACCGGCAAAAGTGCTTTACACCTGCCCGATGGATGCTGAAGTATTGAGCGATAAACCCGGTAAATGCCCTAAATGCGGCATGACCTTAGTGAAAAAGGATACATCAAAAAAAATGCCGATGAAGCATAAAATGAGTATGTAAATCAAATACCCCGGGAGATTTGTTCTCCCGGGTAATTTAACTTTTTAAGATGATCAATCAACTTATTTCCCTGTCCTTAAAAAACAGGTACATCGTTCTGCTGATCGCAGCCATTTTATTTGCATGGGGCTTTTACTCCATCAATCAAAACCCGATTGATGCCATTCCTGATCTTTCCGAGAGCCAGGTGATCGTATTTACCGAATGGCAGGGCCGCAGTCCGCAAATTATGGAGGACCAGGTAACCTATCCACTGGTAAGCAACCTGCAGGGTATCCCCAAAGTAAAATCCATCCGCGCAACGTCCATGTTCGGGATGAGTTTTGTTTATATTGTTTTTGAAGATAAAATAGATATCTACTGGGCGCGCAGCCGTGTGCTCGAAAGGTTAAACTACGCCCAGCGCCTGTTGCCCGAAGGGATAACCCCAACCCTGGGACCGGATGGCACCGGCGTGGGCCATATCCTGTGGTATACCCTCGGCGCCAAAGGCATCGACCTGGGCGAACAACGCGCCCTGCAGGACTGGTATGTAAAATTCGGACTGCAAACGGTGCCTGGGGTAAGCGAAGTAGCTTCCTTTGGCGGCTTTGAAAAGCAATACCAGATCAGCGTCGACCCAAACAAACTTAATTATTACAATATCCCGCTGTCGCAGGTTTTGAAAGCCGTCAAAAGCAATAACAACGATGTGGGCGGCCGCAAGTTCGAGATGAACGGCACCGGCTATATTGTGCGCGGCCTGGGGTATATTAAAAGCATCCAGGATGTCGAAAACATCTCCATAGGTACCATCAATACCGTTCCTGTAAGGATAAAGGATATCGCAACCGTGCAAATGGGCGGGGACTTACGGCTGGGTATTTTTGACGAAAACGGCGAAGGCGAAGCCGTCGGTGGTATTGTAGTAATGCGTTATGGCGAAAATGCCGATAAGGTGATCCACGCGGTAAAAGATAAAATGGCCGCGATGCAAAGAGGCCTGCCGCCCGGGGTAAAGTTTAAAATAGCTTACGACAGAAGTGACCTGATTGAACGGGCCATTGGCTCCGTAAAACACACGCTGATCGAAGAAATGATCACCGTATCCATCATCGTCATTATCTTCCTGTTTAGCTGGCGTAGCGCCTTGAGCATTATTATCCAGATTCCCATTACGGTTGCCACCAGCTTTATATTGCTGAATGCCTTTGGTATTTCCTCAAATATCATGTCCTTAACTGGTATTGCCCTTGCAATCGGGGTAATTGTAGATAACGGGATTGTAATGGTAGAGAACTCACACCGCAATTTATCCATTGCACAAGAAAAAGAAAGATTATGACCACAGCAGAAAGAATAAAAATTATAGAGGCTTCCTGCAAGCAGGTGGGGCGTGGCGTGTTTTTCTCCACCCTCATTATCGTGGCTTCGTTCCTGCCGGTATTTTTACTGGAAGGACAGGAGGGCAAATTGTTCGGCCCGCTGGCATGGACAAAAACCTTTATCCTGGCCATTGATGCCATCCTGGCGGTAACCCTGGCGCCGGTGCTGATCTCCTTCTTCCTGAAAGGGAAATTAAGGACCGATGAACATAATCCGCTAAACAGTGGTTTACAAAAAATATATCACCCTATATTAAACTGGTGTACGCATTGGCGAAAAACAACACTGGCCATTAATATTATCGCGCTGTTGATCAGTATACCGCTTTTATTGAGCCTGGGCAGCGAATTTATGCCGCCGCTGGATGAAGGCACTATCCTGTTTATGCCGGTTACCCTGCCGGATATATCCAATGCTGAAGCAAAACAGCTATTGCAGTTACAGGATAAGATCATCAAAAGTATCCCCGAAGTAAAAAATGTTTTGGGCAAAGCAGGCAGGGCGAATACGGCTACGGATAATTCGCCCATCAGTATGGTGGAAACTATCATCCTGCTAAAACCTGCCGAAGAATGGCGCAAAGGCATTAAAAAGGAAGATATTATTAATGAGCTAAATGCCAAACTGCAGATCCCTGGCGTAGTAAACGGCTGGACGCAGCCCATCATTAACCGCATCAATATGCTGTCGACCGGCATCCGTACCGATGTGGGGCTGAAAGTTTACGGACAAAACCTGGATACTATTTATGCGCTATCCAACCAGATGAAACAGGCATTGCAGGGTATTAATGGGGTGAAAGATCTATATGTTGACCCGATAACCGGCGGCAAATACCTGGATATCGAGGTAAATAAGGATGCCATTGGCCGTTACGGTTTAAGCGTGGATGATGTGAACGAAGTGGTAGAAAGCGCCCTGGGCGGCATGAACCTTACGCCAACCATTGAAGGCCGGAGGCGCTTTAGCGTGAACCTTCGTTTCGCACAGGATTACCGCAATAACCTCGACCAGATCAAACGTACGCTGGTGCAGACCCCGGCAAGCGGCCCAATTCCTTTATCTGCAGTAGCGGACATTAAAATCAGCGATGGCCCGGCGATGATTCAGTCTGAAAATGCCTTGTTACGGGGGACGGTACTGTTTAACGTACGCGACAGGGATTTGGGCAGCACCGTTGCCGAAGCGCAAAACAAGCTGAACAGCATGGTAAAAACCCTGCCCAAAGGCTATTTTATTGAATGGAGCGGCCAGTATGAAAATATGGTACGGGCGCAGCATACTTTAATCATGATTTTACCGATTGTGTTGATCATCATTTTCGCCTGCCTTTATTTTGCTTTCCACTCCATCCGCGAAGCATTTTTTAGTTTGATCAGCATTCCTTTTGCTTTGATTGGCGGCGCTTATATGGTTTATTTTTTCGGGGTGCATTTATCGGTAGCTGTCGCGGTAGGTTTTATCGCCCTGTTTGGCATCGCGGTAGAAACAGGGATTGTAATGGTGATCTACCTGAATGACGCCATGCAGCAATTGGTCGCGTTAAAAGGAAATTCAAAAGAAACCATTACCCGGGAAGACTTGCGGATTTATGTAATGAACGGCGCGGTAAAGCGCCTGAGACCGAAATTAATGACTGTTTGTGTGGCCCTATTCGGCCTGGTGCCGGTGTTATGGTCGACAGGAACGGGCAGCGACGTAATGGTGCCGATTGTATTGCCGATGATTGGGGGTGTATTAACATCGTCTACCCACATTTTATTGGTTACCCCATTGATCTTCCTGATGGTAAAAGAATATGAATTAAAAAAATACGGAAAACTGGATGTGTTGGAGGTGAAAGAATAATGAAAACAAGAAATCGAATTATATATGTAGCAACCATTTGGCTGGCAGGATTTTCAGCAGCAAATGCACAGCAGCGATTGGCTTTGGATAGTGTGCTGGCACGCGTGGCGGGCAACCCGGCCCTGCTAGCCTATGATTCAAAGATCGGGGCGCAGGATGCTTATGCCACTGGTGCAAAAAACCTGGATGCGCCCAAAATAAGCGCCGGCCAATACCAGGTGCCTTACAGTTTCAACCCGTCCGCCGGTTCGTTTATGATCACCGCCGAACAGATGTTTACCAACGGCGCCAAACTCCGGGCAAAGGAAAATTACATGCAGGGCTTATCGAAAGTAACCGCTGCCGATAAAAACTATATGAAAAACCAGCTGGTCGCCCAGGCTAAACAGGCTTACTACGACCGGGTGGTTTTAGAAAAAAAGCTTAATATCCTGAAAAGCACACAAACCCTGCTGGAGTATATGCTGAAAGATGCCAATATCAGGTTAACCTACGGCAAGGAAAAGCTGAGCAATATCTACAAAGCAAAAGCTGATCTTTTTGAACTGGATAATACCAGGGAGCAGCTTAATAACGACATCCGCCAGAAAAATATACTGCTGAATACCCTGATGAACCGCGACCAGCAAACTGAATTTTTGGTGGATACGGCAATAGTGGTTAAAGATTACGAGTCGGCGCTGACTGATACCTCTGCATTGGCAGCTTCCCGCAGTGATATTAAAAGTATCAACCGGAATATTGAATTGCAGCAACTCAATGCGCAGGTAGAAAACAGTAAGCGTAAACCCGATTTTGGTATCCAGACGGGCCACATGTTCAGTTACGGCGGTATGGCTAATCAGTACATCTTGATGGGGTCAGTCACCATACCTATAGTTTCCTGGTCTTCCAAAGAATACAAAGCCAATTTGAAAGGGATAAAATATGAGGTAGCCGAATTGCAGCAAAATAAACTGGATATCCTGAACCAGGCTCGTGGCCAATTGGCTGGAATAAAAGCAGAGATGAGCAGCAAAAAAAGGCAATTGAATAATTACCGGTTAAACATTATCCCGGCTTTACAAAATAGTTATAAAACCGCCCTACAGGCTTATGAGCAAAATACGGGCGACCTGCAACCCGTATTGGATGGAATTAAAGACATGCAGCAAAATAAAATGGTTGCCCTTGATCGTTTGCAGGAGCTATTACAATTACAAGTTGCTTATGAAAAGGAAAATGAAGAGTATTAAAAGTATATTTGATATAAATAATATATCACTTGTCTTGTTGTTGTGCATTTTGCTGATCAGTGCCTGCTCTCAACCCAAAAAGACAAAAGATGGAGCGGAGGAAAAAAACGTTACGCTGTATACCTGTCCGATGCACCACCAGATTTTGGAAGAACATCCCGGCAGCTGCCCTATTTGCGGGATGACCCTGGTGAAAAAAACAGGACAAGCAAGCGAATTGGCAAGGATTAGTTTAAACACGGTATTAAAACCGGTTAATTCTTCTGTCATCTCGACCATTGGGGCCATCACGCCTGAAGAAAAGGCCATCCCTATCCAAATCAAAGGCCAGGGCTACCTCGATTTTGATTCGCGGACGTTTAATAATATAGCCGCCCGTTTTTTCGGGGAGGATTGAAAAATTGTATATCAAATCTGCCTTCGAAGAAATCCACCGGGGCGAGCGCATTCTGGATATTTATAGTCCGGATATGGTTAACGCCCAACAGGATCTGATCTTCCTCACCAAAAATTCCGCGCAGGAAGCAGGGTTGATCTATGCCGCACGGCAAAAACTACTATTGCTGGGGATGACCGAAACGCAGATAAACCAGGTGGTAAAAACCGGAAAGGCATTTTACAGCCTCGCTGTGTACAGCCCTTATGACGGGCATGTGCATGATGCTGCGCATAGCCTGATGTCCGGCCCTCCTGATCCTAAAGTAGCAACCGGGGTCACCGCTAATCTGCCGCTTTCCATCAAAGAAGGTATGTATGTGCAGCAGGGGCAAACCCTGTTTAATGTAGCCAACGCGCATATGTTATGGGCGCTGATTAAAATTGAAAATTCCTCAGTTGCCGGCTTAAAGTTAAATCAGCCTGTTGAGATCACTTTTCCTGATCTCCCCGGTAAAACCATTCAAGGCAAAGTGGATTTTATTGAGCCGACCTTGCAGAAGGGCGATAAAACCACCACTATCCGGGTTTATGTGCACAATATGGATCATGCCTTGAAAGTGAACAGCATCATCAATGCAACTATCCAAACCGGCGAAACAAATGGCCTTTGGATACCGCGTACATCAATATACAGTTTAGGCCAAACAAACATTGTTTGGCTGAAAAGCGGGCCAGTCTATTCGGCCCATAAAGTGATTACGGGAACAAGTACCGGCAACGAGGTTGAGATCAAAAGTGGTTTATCCCTAACCGATAGCCTGGCATCCAATGCCCAATATTTAACAGATAGTGAAAGTTTTATAAAAACAGAAGGAAAATGAATAGCAACGGTACAAAATCCCGGTTATACTTTATTACGGCGGGCCTATCAGCTTTAATACTTGCGGTTTTTGTTTCATCGTGCAAACAAAAACCGCAACCCATTGTCAAAGTGCAGGACAAAATTTACTATACCTGTTCTATGCACCCACAAGTACATGAAGAGCACCCCGGCAATTGCCCTATTTGCGGCATGAAGCTGATCAAAGTTGAATTTACCGGTGCGCCGGCAGGTCCCGACAAAAACAAGTTGGTGCTAACTGCCGCCCAAATTCAGCTGGCTGGTATTCAAACAGATACGGTTAAAGAAGAAAATACAGGCAGCGAAAAAACAATATCAGGCACGGTTACCACAGATGAAGACAAAGCCGAAGAATTAAGCGCCAAAATTGGCGGCCGGATACAGCAGTTGTTTGTTCGTGCCCCCGGCGAAAAGATCCGTGCCGGCCAGCCCATCTATGCTATTTATAGCGAAAACCTGCAGGAATCGGAAAAAGAATATCTTTTAGCCAAACAGCAGCAAAAACTATTGCATAACCCTGATGTGGACTACGCCCAACTCATCAGCGCGGCAGAAAATAAACTTTTATTATGGGGGATAACACCTGCGCAGATCAGGAACCTGGCGGCATCTGGTAAAGTATCGCCAACGGTAACGGTGTACAGCAAGGTCAACGGAACGGTGAGCGATATCGCTGTTCATGAGGGCGATTACATAACCGAGGGCATGACAATCTTAAAAACCCAGGCATTGAACAGCCTTTGGGTACAAGCCCAGGTTTATGCCAGCGAAACAGGCTATTTTAAAGTGAACGAGATGGTAAGTATTGCCTTCCCCGACCTGAACGGACAGGTAATTACGGGTAAGGTTGAATTTATGAACCCGGAACTGTCGGATGCATCCAAAGTGGACCTGGTAAGGATCAGCATCCCGAATAACCAGGGGCTCATCCGGCCGGGGATGCAAGCCTATATCGCTATGAATAAAGACGGAAAACGTTCGCTCGCTATCCCTGCATCAGCAGTCTTATCGGCAGGATCCGGCAATACGGTATGGATCAGGAATAACGACGGTAGTTTTTCCATGCGGGAAGTGAGCCTGGGAGAAGGGAACAACTCATTTGTCGCCATTGTTTCCGGCTTAAGTGCAGGCGAAGTAGTGGTAACCAATGGCGCTTATTTATTAAACAGCGAATATATTTTTAAAAACGGGGATGATAAAAAGGGGATGGCGGGGATGAAGATGTAAAATAATATTCAAACGGAGTATCCTTTTTAATCAAGCTGAATTATTATAATTCTAAAATCATTTTAACACCAGGAGGAATATCAATCGTTGCAAGCACATCCTCCTTTACAACATTTTTACCTATTTTTGTTCGATGATTGAATTGCCCGTAGTTCCGGTAAACCAGATGTCCCGCAAGCCTGATTGGCTGAGGGTGAGGCTGCCCGTTGGTAAGGAATATGCCCAGGTAAGGGGCCTTGTTGATGAACACAAGTTGCATACCATTTGCGAAAGCGGCAATTGCCCCAATATGGGCGAATGCTGGGGCGCAGGTACTGCCACCTTTATGATATTGGGGAATATTTGCACCCGTTCCTGTTCATTTTGTGCGGTAGCAACCGGCAGACCGTTGGCTGTTGATGTAGATGAGCCTAACCGCGTTGCCAATTCAGTTAAATTAATGGGCGTGAAACATTGTGTGATTACCTCTGTCGACCGCGATGATCTGAAAGATGGCGGCTCCATTATTTGGGCTGAAACCATCAATGCCCTCCGTAGGGAAAGCCCTGAAACTACGCTGGAAACCCTGCTCCCCGATTTTAGAGGCGTTTGGGAAAACCTGGAACGCGTGCTGGAAACCCGCCCCGAAGTAGTTTCGCATAATTTAGAAACCGTTAGGCGCTTAACCAAAGAAGTGCGCATACAGGCTAAATATGACCGCAGCCTTGAATGTTTAAAACATATCGCAGCAGCAGGTTTGCGCACCAAATCGGGCATCATGCTGGGCCTTGGCGAAACGGAGGAAGATGTATTAGAAGCCATGCAGGATTTGCTGGACGCAGGTGTTCAAATACTTACTTTAGGCCAATATTTGCAGCCAACACGCAACCATCACCCTGTGATCGACTGGATCCATCCGGATCAATTTGCAAAATACAAACAATTAGGGCTTGATATGGGTTTCAGATATGTGGAAAGCGGGCCGTTGGTGCGCTCATCGTACCATGCAGAAAAACACTTGTTTGAAATCTGATAATTCCTTTATATATTCAGCCCATTGAGCAAAAAACGAAAAATATCGCTGTCTGAGGAGGAATTGGTTCTGGCATTAAGGAACCATGAAAAGATCGCTATTGAGGCGCTTTATGATATGTATTCGGCTTCTTTATTTGGGGTGATTTCCAGGATTGTTGTCGATACCGCTACCGCTGAAGATCTTTTACAGGAAACTTTTGTAAAAATATGGCATTCTTTTTCGGGTTACAGTACCGAAAAAGGCCGCTTATTTACATGGATGGTAAACATTGCACGTAACCTGGCTATTGATAAGTTAAGATCAAAAGATTTTAAGAACCAGAATAAAAACCAGGAGCTCGAAAATAACGTAACTTTCATAGACGAACAAAGAAACACAGTTTACAAACCTGAGCTGTTGGGTATTAAGGAATTGGTGGAGACACTAAAACCCGAACAAAAGCTAATTCTTGACCTCGTGTATTTTAAGGGTTATACTCATGTGGAAGCTGCAGACGAACTGGGCATCCCCCTGGGCACCATAAAAACGCGGTTGAGAATGGCCATTCAGCAACTCAGAAAACATTTTAACTGAATTTGGAATTGGAAGATATTAAAGCTTATATAGAATCGGGGATATTGGAACTTTACGTTCTGGGGGATGTTACCCCCGACGAAAAGTTGCAGGTGGAGGCGATGGCTTTAAAACATCCGGCCATTAAAGCTGAACTGGATGAAATAGAGCGGTCGATGGAATTATATGCTGGAAAAAATGCCGTGGAACCCGCTGAACATTTGCGCGGCAGGATTTTAAACAGCCTGCTGACTAACTTCGCTGACGACAGCACTTTTGATGAAGTTATAGAAGAGCCTAAAAATAATGTGGTTGCTTTTACAGCACCCAAAGCAACTAATTTTTATAAATATGCTTTTGCGGCATGCCTGGCGTTACTGTTAGCCAGCGTGGTGGCGCTGGTATCAATGTACAACAAACTGCAGGATTCTAACAGCACCATTGCTGCATTGCAAACAGATAAACAGCATTTTGCCAATACCGTTAGTTTAAAAGAAGGTGAGCTGGAAGTATTACAGGATGCATCTTTTAAATTCCTGAAATTACAGGCAACCACCAAAGCGCCCACCGGGTCGCAGATCACGGTAGCATGGAGCCCTGCAAGGAAAAAAGTGTGGATCGATATGAAATCGTTGAAAATGCCTGAAAACGACAAGGAACACCAATACCAGCTTTGGGCGCTTGTTGCCGGAAAGCCAGTTGACCTGGGGGTATTTGATGCCAATGCAGACACTGCCGACATGAAGCCAATGAAATCTATAGCTTCGGCCGATGCTTTTGCTGTAACCCTGGAACCTAAAGGCGGCAGCCCAACGCCTACGATGGGCGAAATGATGGTTATCGGTAAGTTTTAATCCGGGATTGTTTTTCCGGGCAACATTTCTCCCTGCTAGTCCTGTAAAATTTCTTCGTAATTTAAAATTTACAAAACATTAATGTAAATCAGTTTGTTATTATCTATAGTTTTTAAAATAATAAAAACTATTTTTTACGTTTTAATTGTAACTATAAAGGCAGTTAAAATGTCTTATAGTTGTAGCAGGTTAAATAAAGAGTGATAGACCAGGAAAAAGTGAACAACCTGCGCAAATTAAATTTAGAGTATTTTGTTCTTATAAGAGCAGTTAATAGTTAATTAAAAAAGCCGCACCAATACATGCGGCTTTTTTTATGCCATTAACTTTGCCATGGTAAAAGGTATGCGGGCTGCAACCTGCGAAGGCGGTACCACATTCATTTTGTTGGGCAAGGCCAGTTCATCACCCGCCTTCCCGTGCAGAAAGGCGCCCAATATACATGCTTCTTCAGATGTATAATGTTGTGCCAGTAGGGCTGAAATGATTCCCGTCAGCACATCGCCCATGCCGCCTACAGCCATTGCCGGGTTACTGGTGGTGTTAAAAAACACTTTTCCGGCAGGGCTGATCACTATTGTATAATCATTTTTTAACAGGATATAGATAGCATGTTCCTTCGCTTTTACGATGCCGGTTTGAATGCGTTGCCACCAGTTGCCGTGGTCGCCAAAAAGCCTGTCAAACTCTTTCATATGCGGCGTTAAAATGGAGTTTTGCGGTACAGACCGCCACAATTCCCTGTGGATCGCTAACAAATTAAGCGCATCCGCATCAATAACCATAGGTTTTTTGTAATTGGTAAAAACATCTGTTATCAGTTCTACAGCAAGTTCGTCTTTCCCCAACCCGGGGCCAATACCAATGGCGCTGAATTTATCCCATTCTATTTCCGGCAATTCCATATCGTGCCTTACCACCGCCATAATTTCGGGCATATAACTATTTAAGGCGTGTAGCCCGCTTTGCGGCACACAGGCCGTAGTTAACCCTGATCCCGCATAAACGCAAGCAGAGGCACTGAGCAATGCCGCTCCCATGGTTTCCGCCTGCCCCGCGACGATTAGTGTATGCCCGTAAGTGCCTTTATTGCTGAACCGGTGGCGAGGTTTAAGCATTTTGCGGATATCCTTTTCCTCAACCGCCCGGTAGGGTGAATGGAGGGATTGTACAAAATTTTCGTCAATCCCGATATTAACCGCCTCCCAACATTTAATATAAGGGCCCGATTCGGGCAGTAAAAAGTTGATTTTTGGCTGCTGGAAAGCAATTACCAGGTCGGCTTTTAAAACCCCGCCGCCATGGGGCATTTCACCGTCGGCAAAAAAGCCGGTTGGTACATCAACCGCCACAACTGTTTTATCCAAACTGTTTAAATGATCGACCAGCCTTTTGTAATCGCCTTCAAGTGGCTTGGTTAAACCAGTACCCAGCAAGGCGTCGATAATTACATTACCTTCTTCAACAGGAAAACCGCTTCCGGGATGTATTTCCGATATGTTGAGAGATGTTTTATTTAGCCGTTCAAGATTGGTATTAAAATCGGGTGTCGACTTATCCGAAAACCGCGCCACCTTGACATTGATCTTTTTATACTGATGATCATGCAGCATCCGGGCGACAGCCAGTCCGTCGCCGCCATTATTGCCGGTGCCGCAATAAACAGAAATAGCGTGGTTTTTATCCGGAAAATGGTTAATAAACCACCCAACAAACGCTTTTGACGCCCGCTCCATCAAGTCAATGGATGCAATGGGTTCATGAGCGATAGTATAAGCGTCCGCTTCGCGGATCTGGGTGGCAATTAGTAAAGGCAGCATAATGCTTAAAGTTACGATTGCAAAATTTGTTTGCAAGTACTTTTACTTGATCTTCATCTCCTTTTTCAAAAACTGCCCGGTAAAGCTTTCTTTAACTTTACACAGCGCCTCCGGCGTTCCGGAAAACAATATTTTACCGCCGCCTGAGCCGCCTTCGGGGCCAAGATCGATGACATGGTCAACAACTTTAATTACATCCAGGTTGTGCTCAATTACCAGTACGGTATTGCCTTTATCAACCAGTTGGTTCAATACGCCAAGCAATACGTTAATGTCTTCAAAATGAAGGCCGGTAGTAGGTTCGTCAAGAATATAAAAAGTATTACCGGTATCTTTTTTAGATAGTTCTGTCGCCAGTTTAACACGCTGCGCTTCACCGCCTGATAGTGTAGTGGACGATTGCCCTAAAGTGATATAACCCAGACCAACGTCAAAAAGGGTTTTTACTTTGCGGTAGATAGCAGGGATATGCTCAAAAAATGTGGTAGCATCTTCAATACTCATATCCAGCACATCGCTGATGGATTTGCCGCGGTAACGCACTTCCAGGGTCTCGCGGTTGTAGCGCCTGCCGCCGCATTCTTCGCAGGGAACCTGTACGTCCGGCAAAAAGTTCATTTCAATTACCTTTAAACCGGCACCCTGGCAGGTTTCGCAGCGGCCGCCCTTTACGTTGAACGAAAAGCGGCCAGGCTTGTAACCCCTGATCCTTGATTCAGGTAATTGAACGTATAGGTTGCGGATATCTGAAAACACCCCGGTATAAGTAGCCGGGTTTGAACGTGGTGTACGGCCGATTGGTGTTTGATCGATCTCAATTACCTTGTCGATATGCTCCAAACCTTCAATTTTTTCATAGGGCAGCGGATGTTTTTTAGCCCTGAAAAAATGATGGTTCAGTATGGGGTATAATGTTTCAGTGATCAGGCTTGATTTGCCACTGCCGGATACACCGGTAATACCGATCAGCTTGCCTAAGGGAAAATCAACCGATACTTTCTTTAAATTATGGCCTGTTGCCTTTTTCAGGCTCAATATTTTCCCCGTCCCTTCACGTCTCTTTTCAGGGATGGCGATTTCGCGCTCGCCATTGATATAGGAGGTAGTGAGGGTATGCTGTTTCATTAATTCGGCAGGTGTGCCTTGCGCAACAATTTCACCGCCGTGTACGCCTGCTGCCGGGCCCATATCAATTACATGGTCGGCATGCAGGATCATGTCCTTATCATGTTCAACCACTAATACGGTATTACCCAGGTCGCGCAGATTTTTTAGTGCATTGATCAGCCGCTCATTGTCCCGCTGGTGGAGGCCGATGCTCGGTTCGTCCAAAATGTACATCACATTCATTAGCTGCGACCCGATCTGCGTAGCGAGCCTGATCCGCTGCGCTTCGCCGCCTGAAAGGGTTTTAGCGGTACGGTCGAGCGTCAGATAGCTTAAACCTACATCCAGTAAAAAAACTATCCTGGCGCGGATTTCTTTTAATATTTCTTTGGCGATGACATTCTGCCGATCTGTTAAACGGTCCTCCAGGTTGGCAAACCATTCCTGCAGGGTGCGGATGTCCATGCAAGCCAGCTCAAAAATGTTTTTATCATCAACCTTAAAATGCAGTGATTCTTTTTTTAGGCGGGCACCTTCACATACCGGGCAGGTTTTTAATACCCGGTAGTTTTCCATATCATCCATCCCTTCGTCGCCGCGGCGTTCCTGCTGTTCTTCCAGCATGCGCACAATGCCGTCAAATGTTACCTGGTAACTCTGCACGTTCCATTTGTTGTACTCAACGGCTACGGTTATCATTTCCGTTGATCCGTTCAGGATGATATCCAGGTGATCTCTTGAAAGTTTTTCAATCGGTGTTGATAACGAGAACTCGTATTTTTTGGCAAGCGCCTTCAATACCTGGAAGATCCAGGTTTCGCGGAATTCACCGATTGGGGCAAGGCCTCCATTAAGGATAGTCAATTTAGGATTGGGAATAACCGATGCCTCATCCACCTCAAAAATATAACCCAGCCCGTTGCATTTATCACATGCCCCATAGGGCGAGTTAAATGAAAATGTATTTGGCTGAGGCTCGTCGTAAGATATCCCCGAGATCGGGTCCATCAGGTATTTGCTAAAGTAGAAAACGTTACTATCCTTGTCGGCAATCCTGATGATCCCTTTAGCTACCTTCAGTGCGGTTTGGATAGAGGTATACAAGCGTTTGGCGTCTTTTTCCTCAATCACCAGCCGATCAACCACGATATCAATATCATGAATTTTATAGCGATCCACCTGCATTTTTGGCTCCACATCGGCCATCGCGCCATCTATGTAAACTTTTAAATAGCCTTGTTTACGGATCTGCTCAAACAATTCGCGGTAATGACCTTTACGGGCTTTAACCACAGGCGCAAGAATGTTTACCGGCTGCCCGCTGAATCTTTCGGAAATGGTTTTTAAAATCTGATCTTCAGACATGCGCTCCATTTTTTCGCCGCTTACATAGGAGTAGGCCTCGCCGGTACGGGCGAAAAGTAAACGCATAAAGTCGTAGATCTCGGTAATGGTACCCACAGTTGAGCGCGGGTTTTTACTGGTTGTTTTTTGTTCGATTGCGATAACCGGGCTCAACCCCGAAACTTTATCCACATCCGGCCGTTCCATCCCACCCATAAACTGGCGTGAGTAGGCCGAAAATGTTTCCATATACCGGCGCTGCCCCTCGGCATAAATGGTATCAAAGGCCAGCGAAGACTTACCGCTGCCGCTCAATCCGGTGATGACCACCAGCTGGTTACGCGGAAAAGAAACATCTATATTTTTTAAATTATGTACCCTGGCTCCGTACACTTCCACTTCGTTTTGCTCGCCAAGGTCGATAGTTTTGTTTACCATTTATTGAATTATTGAATTACTGAGTTATTGATTTAGGATATAGCACCCATACGGAATCGAAAGCTATTTCAATTCAATAATTCGCTAACTCACTAATTCAATAATTAGCCCCCGCAAAGATAAAAAAAAGGCCGGGCTCCCACCTGGAAGTCCGGCCTTTAAGTGCTCCGTAATATAAATTTTTACGTGCTAATGGTAAACTGATCAGTTATACGCAAATAGCTCGTTAGGTTTTAAATAGGTTTTATAGCCATACTTTCCGGGCTGGCTGATAATTTGTTTCATGGCGATAATGTTATAAACATAGGCAGCGGTTTCGCCATTCAAATGCATCAGGAAATAATTATCCTCGTTTTGCCTGTTTATAGCCCTTTCAATCTGGTTCTCACCATTGTTATACGCCGCAGCTGCTAAAGTCCAGCTATTAAACTCTACATAAAGTTCCTTAATGTACTTGCAAGCTGCGATGGTAGATTTGCGGGTATTCATACGCTCATCAACCCCGTCCCGAACTTTCAGGCCATAAGTGCGCGCCGTGCCTGGCATAAACTGCCATATTCCCTTTGCTCCCCTTGGAGATGTACCTTCGCAAAGGCCCGACTCAACCAGAGGGATATATTTAAAGTCTTCGGGAATGCCGTAAGCTTTTAAAATAGGTTCAATGATGGGGAATAATTGCAAGGCTTTTGTCTGGAGGATGTTTGTCCTGATATTTCTGAAATTATGCTTAACAAGCGAACGCTGTAATTTGCGTTTTACACTGGCATCATTAATAGGTAAAGCTTCGTTAGCGAAGCTAAAATCATTTTCGGCTGCAATGCTTTTTGGGACAAAATTTACAGCTTTTATAATGGGGGCGGCCACAGTATCCACCGGCTTTAATGCCGGTTCAACTGCTATTTTGCTTCCCATTGCGCTGTAAATATTAAGCGTTGAAATGATAACCAGCACAATTATTACGGAGCACGTAATCAAGTGTTTTTTAGTCATTTCTTTTTTTATCATAAGCTGTACATTTGGTAGAATGTGCTGCAAAGGTAATTTACATAAAGCACATTATCAAATACTTAGCTTTTTGTGACTTTTGAAAACATTGGTTTTTGGTTCAAAAACACGCTTTAAAAGCTCTAAAGCAAGATTTTGAGCGGTTGAAAAAAATTATAATTATCGCCCCAAAAACAGTAACTTTGACCCTTCACGCTGAGAAAGCGCTAAATTAAAAACTATGGTATTTAAGAAACCAGGGAGCAGTCGTAACGACCAATCCGGCAGATCATCAAACAGGGCTTCAAAGTCCGATGACAGGCCAAAAAGAGCATCCTCATCACGGGGAAATTCTGCAAAAAGCAGCGATCGCTCCGATAGCAGCAAACCACCCCGCAAAGATTACAGCGAGCGCCCGGCCGAGAAAAGATCTTTTTCGTCTTCAGGCAGCAAGCCTTATCAAAGCAGGCAAAGTGATGGCGACAAACCTGCGAGCAGCTTTAGCGGCGGCGAAAAGAAATCATTTACCCCAAAGGGCAGGCCATATACCGGGCGCCCTGCTGATAATGATGACCGGCCAAAAAGAAGTTTCGGCGGCGAATCATCGGGCGGAAAGAAACCATTTGCACCCAAGAGCAGGCCTTATACAGGTCGCGTAGCCGATAACGATGCCCGCCCGCCAAAGAGCTTCGGCAGTGAGTCATCAGGAGGCAAAAAAGCATTTACATCAAGAGAAAGATCGGCGCCATCAAAATTTAGTGGTGACGAAAAACCGAAAAGAAGTTTTGGCGGTGGTAAACCCGCAGATAAAAAGTTTTCTGCCAGGCCTGCATCAGGCGGCCCCGGAGGATTTAAAAAACGGGAAGCTGACAGGCCTGCACCAGGCGGCGCCGGAGGATTTAAAAAACGGGAAGCTGACAGGCCCTTTAGTGCTGATCGCCCGCAACGTTCAAAACCAAGCTACGATAAAATTACACCCGACCAGGACGCGCCGGCAAAAACTTTACGCGGCCGTAAAAAAGCTGTAGAAAGTAAGGATACAGGCCTGATCAGGCTGAATCGTTATATTTCAAACGCAGGCATCTGTTCGCGCCGTAAGGCTGATGAGTTGATTGCAGCCGGCGTTGTATCCGTAAATGGTGTAGTGATATCAGAATTGGGCCATAAAGTTGATCCGTTGAAAGATGAGGTGCGCTATAATGGCGAAATGCTGAAACGCGAGAAAATGGTTTATGTATTGTTAAATAAACCAAAAGATTATATTACTACAACAGAAGACCCGCATGAGCGCCGCACGGTAATGAACCTGGTTGAAAAAGCCAGCAAGGAGCGGATCTACCCTATCGGGCGTTTAGATAGGAATACTACCGGCCTGCTTTTAATGACCAACGACGGCGATCTTGCTGATAAACTATCGCATCCGCGTAACAATATTGTTAAATTATACCAGGTTGAATTAAGCAAAAGCCTTACCCAAGGCGACCTTAACAAGATCACCTACGGCCTTGAACTGGAGGATGGTTTAATAAAACCTGATTCGGTTTCGTATGTATCCGGGGGATCAAAAAGAGAAGTTGGCATCCAGATCCACAGCGGTAAAAACCGTATTGTACGCCGGATCTTCGAACATTTGGGGTACGAAGTAGTAAAACTCGACCGGGTGGTTTACGCCAACCTTACCAAAAAGGACCTTCCCCGCGGACGCTGGAGGTACCTTGACGAAAGCGAGATCATACAATTGAAACACCTTATTTAATTAGGTGAAAGGTAAAAGGCGAAAGGTAAAAGAATCATTAATGTTCTGCCTTTCGCCTTTAACCTTTTTCCTTTCACCTCAAAATACTATCTTGCGTGCAATAACCAATGTATTGTATGATGAGAAAGCTCCTGCTAATAATTTCGCTGATCTGCCCGGTATTTACTTATGCCCAGCATAAAAAAACTACCCCAACCACTTTCGACCTGCTTATAGGCACTTATACCAAGGGGAAAAGCAAAGGCATTTATGTATATCGTTTTTATGCTGAAAAAGGCAAGCTTGCATATTTAAATGAAATTGATGACGTAAGCAATCCTTCCTATCTCACCTTGTCAGGTGATAGCAAATTTGTTTATGCTGTAAATGAAGACGGGAAAGATGGCGCAGTGAGCTCATTTACTTTCGACCCGAAACTGGGTAAACTTGTTTTTATAAATAAGCAATCAACAAGAGGCGCCGACCCATGCTACGTTTCGGTGGATAAAGACCAAAAAAATATTTTTGTTGCCAACTACAGCAGCGGTAACCTGGCTGTTTTGCCGGTTAATAAAGATGGCTCGCTGGCGCCTGTTTCTCAATTGATCCAGGACAAGGGCCAGGGCGTTAACAAGGACAGGCAGGAAGGCCCGCATGTGCATATTGCCCAGTTATCGCCCGATGAAAAATATCTTTTGTACAGCGATCTGGGTACTGATAAATTGAATGTGATGCGTTATCACGCGTCGCACCCTGAGCCATTAACCCCCGCTGATGAACCGTTTGTAAGCGTACCCGGGGGTGAAGGACCGCGGCATATTGTTTTTTCGAATGATAAAAAACATGTTTACCTGGTAACTGAAATGGGTTCAAATGTTCATGTTTTCGATTATGATAACGGTAAATTGAAAGAAACCCAATCCATTACTTTGCTTCGCGATGGTTTTAAAGGGCAAACTGCGGGAGCTGCAATCCATATTTCGCCGGACGGAAGGTTTTTATACGCATCCAATCGTTTAGACACCAATGAGATATCTGTTTATGCAATTGACCCGGATAACGGCAAATTGATATTTAGCCAGCGCGTAACAACGGATGGTAAAAACCCGCGCGATTTTGCCATTGACCCTACGGGCAAATTCATGGTAGTCGCCAACCAGGGCAGCGATATGATCTTTGTTTACCTGATCGATAAAGCTTCAGGTAAATTATTCAGACTGGCAGGCGGCCTCGAAATAGGCAATCCCGTTTGTTTGAAGTTTGCACCGGCTGAATAAGTTTTAGGTGAGAGGCCAAAGGCGAAGGGTAAAAAGTGAATAACTTAAGACAAACCTTTCGCCTTTTACCTTTATCCTTTCACGTCCTTAAATAGCTTTTTCCCTGCATTTTTCAATCACCTCAACATAATAATTTTCGTAAAGCGGCAGTATATTGGCGAGGTCGAATTCTTTGGCACGGGCAAGGGCATTTTCTTTAAAAGTATTCAGGCGCTCTTCATCTTCCAGTACGTAAATGGCTTTTTCAGCCATGCCTTCAATATCACCCACATCTTTTAAGAAACCAGTTACGCCGTCAATATTTAGTTCGGGTAAGCCCCCCGCGTTTGAAGTAATCACCGGAACCTTACAGGCCATTGCCTCAAGAGCAGCTAAACCAAAGCTTTCCGATTCAGAAGGCATTAAAAAAAGGTCGGATACAGAAAGGATCTCCTCGATCGCATCCTGTTTTCCCAAAAACCGCACATTATCATTTACGCCCAGGTCGCGGCTCAATTGCTCGCAGTATGAGCGTTCCGGGCCATCGCCAACCATTAGTAATTTAGCCGGGATAGATTCAACCAGCCGCGCAAATATTTTGATTACGTCTTCTGTGCGTTTCACCTTGCGGAAGTTGGAAGTGTGAACTACTATTTTTTCACCGAAAGGCGCGATAGCCTTTTTAAAGTGATCCTTTGGCTTAAGATTGAATCGTTTAAGGTCGATAAAATTGGGGATTACTTTAATGTCATTTTCAATTTCAAAAAACTGGTAAGTATCGTTTCTCAAATGTTCCGAAACGGCCGTTACCCCGTCAGACTTATTAATGGAAAAGGTAACCACTGGTTTAAAGGTACGATCGCGCCCTACCAGCGTAATATCTGTACCATGCAGCGTAGTTACTACAGGGATATAGATGCCGTAGGTCATCAGGATCTGTTTGGCCATAAAAGCAGCAGAAGCATGGGGGATAGCATAATGTACATGCAGTACATCCAGTTTTTCAAACCTCACCACGTCAACCAGGCGGCTTGCCAGCGCCAATTCGTACGGTGGAAAGTCGAAAAGGGGATAGTTGGATACCGAAACCTCATGGTAAAACAGGTTTTCTGAAAACAGGTCGAGCCTGGCAGGTTGGTTATAGGTGACAAAATGCACCTGGTGGCCACGGTCTGCTAAGCCCTTGCCCAGTTCGGTGGCTACAACCCCGCTGCCGCCGAAGGTTGGGTAACAAACTATTCCGATTTTCATTTACTTGATATGCTATTATTAATTGGTTACTGCCGCGACTTTTTTTCTGAATTCGCGACTGCAAGTTTAACAGCAATTTACGGGAATAGTGTTACCCGGATGTAAAATGATTTACGGCAACGTAACATTCTTTAATACTTTAGATGTTAACTTATAACCCGGGCGTGTTTATCGGCTGTTTTTAACGGTGACGGAAAATCGAAAAAAGCATAATCTCCAATACCTAAAATTTCGCTGACTGCATCCTTAACGTGCCTGAATTCAAATTTAAAACCAGCATCCATTAACCTTTTTGGCAATACCCATCGGCTTTTCAGGATCAATTCGGTTTCTGTTCCGATAAAAACGGCGCCCGCTTCCAGTAGCCATTTTGGTGCAGGCAGCCCGATCAGGTTTCCATTAATATTCCGTATTACTTTCATTAACTCCGTATTTTTAACCGGGTAGGGTGCTGTGCAATTAAATATGCCCTGTAGTTCCGGGTGGTCGGCAAGCCATTCAATACTTCTCGCCGCATCGTGCTCATGTACCCAACTTACGTATTGTTTGCCGTCACCCTGTTTGCCACCCAGGCCCAGTTTTACCAGGTTAAGCAGCCTCGGGAAAACACTGTCGCTTCGGCCGAGCACTATACCCATCCGCAAGGCAACTTTACGTGTTTTTGGGGTATCATATTTGTTGGACGCCGCTTCCCATGCATTGCAAACGTCGACAGAAAAACCATTGCCGATTTCACCGGTTTCTTCATCCTGCGGGTGATCTTCGGCGTGCCGGTAAATGGTTGCTGAAGATAAGTTAATCCAAAGTTTGGGAGGTTCAACCAGGTCATGGATTGTTTTGCCCAATATTTCGGTTGGCAGCAATCTTGATGCAAATATTTCTTTCTTGTTTTTATCGGTGTATCGGCAATTCACATTTTTACCGCAAAGGTTAATGAGGATATCTGCATTTACCAGTTCTGCAGCCCATTTACCCCAGGTTTTACCATCCCAAACCACTGTGCGGATGTTTGCGTCAGTTTGTTTTTCGTGCCGGCTTAATATGATTATTTCGCTGGCTTTGTCTTTATAATAATTTGCAAATACCCTGCCCAGGTAACCGTTACCGCCTGCAAGGACTATCTTTTTGTATTTCATTTCATTTTTTTTTAAAAACTAATTCAATTTAAGCAGCTAATATTACAGCCAGCAATATTAGCCTGTACAAAATCCAGGTAATGGTTAATGTCCATCCAAGCCCAAGCAATTTTGTTCTGCGGAAGTGTTCCAAAAACATCACGCCGGCTACTGCCATAAAGTATAAGGGGAAGGCTATGGCAGGAAAGGCGATCCAGTGGTTCAGGATCATCACAATTGCAAGCAGCAAACTTCCTGCAAAGGAGATGGTCATCATATTGCCCAGGTATGCCCACAATTTGTCAGGTGCATAAATGCTGATAATGATCCCCTGGAAAATGAGCTGCCCGCCGCAGATGAAATATTCCCTTAACGGGCCACCCAATGGTACAACGCCGGTGAGCAGGTACGCATAGCCGGTTAGAATAAGCCCGGTACATAACCAGGTGAACAATAGGTAGGCGATGCGGTATTGCAATTTAAAAGTTGGCTGGTAGGGGTAACTATCGCCTGCAGTGCCTGCAGGAATGATGACCCTGCGGTTATAGGATATAAACGCATAAAACTTACTCATTAGGCAGGCGAATGGCTTAAAATTGAAAAATGGTTTTAATACCGGGCAGGTATTGCCAATCACTTTAAAAAGGCTTTGTATGCCATAGGTTACTTCACCATTGTTGAGGTTGATCAAAGCGATCTCGTTAACAGCTCTTTGTTTGTCAATTACCGGGCAAACACTATCCATATTGTTTTGATAAGCAGCGCGGCCATCTGCGGGAAGCATGCCGGTGCTGACGAAGGCCTGGGTGTACGCTTTGCACATTGGGCATTCACCGTCAAACAGGATGATGTGGTTTTCTAATGTTTTCATATTTTCAATAATTAATGAAACATAATCTTAAAAAATATACCGGGTTGCGCCGGTGTGATTGATTTTTTTTTGTAGTATACAAATGTAAATGTAATTATTTAAACTTTCAATAAATATTGAAAATAAAAATATTAATTGTCTAAACTAGGATTTATAAGATTTAAGATTATAGGATGCCCGGCAGAAGGTATAAAAAGTAGCCGGATTAATCCTGTCATCCTTTAATCCTACAAATCCTGGTTCCAACAAAAAAAGCCCCGCAACAAATTGTCGCGGGACTCAGCTTAGTTTATAGTTTATTTTAGTTTATTGCTTATTTGTTGATTACTTCATCAATTGCCACCTGTGGTGTTAATGATTTGTGTGTTTTTTCGGTAACAATTTCTTTGGCTAATTTAAAGCTCGCAGATTTTGCGATCTCCCTTGAAGATGTACCGATTTGTACTTTATATTCACCGGCATCCGCTACCCATGCTGATTTATCAGTATAGAATGAGGCCAGGTCGCCCGCATGCAGGGTTAATGTAACCATTTGCGATTGTCCTGGGGCCAGCAAACCGGTTTTGGCAAATGCTTTCAGCTCCTGTGCAGGTTTGTCAAGCGTTTGGTTTGGCGCAGTTAAGTAAAGCTGAACCACTTCCTTACCGGCAGCTTTTCCGGTATTTTTAACCGTAACACTAATGCTGATGCTGCCTTTAAACTCCGGTGTGCTCACTTTTACATCACTTAACTTAAATTTGGTGTATGATAAGCCGTAACCAAATTCATAAGCCGGTTTAATTTTAAACGAGTCGTAATAGCGGTATCCAACATAAACGCCTTCCTGGTAAACCACTTCTGAAGGAGCTCCAACCATTGGGTTAGGCGCCTGGCCAGCCGGCCGAGGGAACTCTTTACCCGGGAAATTTTTTGCTGACGATACATCCTGGTAAGCAACCGGGAATGTAGATGCCAGTTTACCTGAAGGATTTACTTTGCCGCTTAATACATCAGCTATCGCGTTGCCGCCTTCTAGGCCAGGCTGCCATGCTAATAATATGCCGTCAACACTATCGCGCCAGCTGGCAACTTCAATTACACCGCCGATGTTTAACACAACCACTACTTTTTTGCCTTTGGCATGAAAAGCATTGGAAACACTGTTGATCAATGCTTTTTCAGCATCAGTTAACGTAAAATCGTTTTCTACTTTACGGTCAGCGCCTTCGCCGGCATTTCTGCCTACGGTGATGATCGCTGCATCCGCGCCGTCAGCCTCTTTTTCAACCAGGTTGGTTGCATCCATTTCAGGGATCGGTGGCGGAGCCATAAAGAAATTAGGGTTTTTAGGTTGTTTGGCCTTTGCGTCAACCATGTAATCAGCATACGCTTTAGCTAACGCAGGTTGCACCTTAATGCCTGCATTGGCCAGTCCCTGTGGCAACATTACGGTATAAGCCTTATGCACATCGCCGCTGCCTGTGCCGCCTGCTATCAGGGCATAGGAAGTATTGCCGAATACAGCAACTTTTTTGCCTTTTGCCAGTGGTAGGGCGGCGCCTTCGTTTTTAAGCAGTACCATGCCCTGTGCGGCAGCCATACGCGAAACCGCTGCGTGGCCTTTCAGGTCGGGTTTGTCAGAATATTTATAGCCTTTAAAAGTAGGTGATTTAAGGATGATCTTCAGCATCCGGGTTACATTTGCATCCAGTTGTGCTATGCTTAAAGTACCGGTCTTTACAGCAGCAACGATAGCATCTGACTGGTCGGGATTACCCGGCATCAGCAAATCGTTCCCAGCGTTCATCTGGGCAACAGCATCACTGCCGCCGAACCAGTCGGTCATCACAAAGCCTTTAAAACCCCATTCTCTTTTCAAAATGTCAGTTTGCAGGTCGCGCCTTTCCGAAGTATAAGTGCCATTTACTCTGTTGTAGGAAGACATCACTGTCCAGGGCTGTGAAGCTTTAACAGCAATTTCGAAACCTTTCAGGTAGATCTCGCGCATCGCCCTTTCACTTACAATGGTATTAACGCTGTTTCTGTTAGTTTCCTGGTTATTGGCAGCAAAGTGTTTGATGGAGGTACCAACGCCCTGGCTTTGGATGCCGTTAACAATGGCGGCTGTCATGCTGCCTGCTACTAATGGGTCTTCAGAGTAATACTCAAAATTACGGCCACCAAGCGGGTTGCGGTGAATGTTAAGCGCCGGGCCCAATATTACGTCTACGCCGTACTCGCGGATCTCATTACCGAAAGCGACGCCCACTTTTTTTACCAAAGCGGTATCCCATGAAGAAGCCAGCAAAGTAGCTACCGGGAATGCAGTTGCATAATAGGTGTTTTTATCATTCGGGCGGGTGGGGTCTATCCTTAATCCGGCCGGGCCGTCAGAAACGGTGATGGACGGGATACCTAAACGAAGGATAGCATGAGTGCGGCCGGCAGTACCGGCAACTTTTTCAGGTACATCATAGGCTTCGGGGTCAGAAGGAGGGAGTGTAAAACCACCAATATTGATAGGTTTTGGCTTTTCGCCTTTTACAGGTGGCGGCATACCGGGCATCTTAAAGCCCATGCCTACTACCAGTTTTGCTTTTTCTTCGACGGTCATCGCGTCTACAACCTCTTTCAGGCTGCTTTTGCCCAGTTTGGGTAGTGGTTTTTTAACCTGCGCATGGGATGTCAGCACAAATGCACTGAGCAATACCAATAACGCAGTCATTGGTTTGTGAGTAATTCTCATTTTTATGATTTAAAAGTTTAATTGATAATTGGTTCTAAATACAATTGGTCATTGTGTCAATAATACACAATTGTAAATAATATTTTTTAAAAAAGAAAATAAACAGACAGATATCTCGAATATACCGACGAATATTGGTTTTTATACTATGGAGAGTTAGTTGATTGGGTTGATTAAGTGAGTAGTTGATTAGCTGACCTAATCAACTCAATCTAACCCAATCAACCATTCACTAAATAACCATCCTTATGTAATACTTCCTACTAATTTTAGCGTTGAAAATATAATAGCGGTAATTTAGGGGCATATTAAATTGTATCCAGTATAAATGACCTACAGATCAACCTACCAGGCTGCGGCAACTGTCGCTCCCGCCATTGAAAGCCATTTTGAACGTTTGCTGCAGGCCGCTTTGCTGCAAGGGGGCGATGAGCTTGCACCCGCGCCATCCATCGGGGTGATCAGCTCGGTAATTGACGTGGCTTTTTGGGCCAGTTTGCGAAAGGAAGAGAGCCGGTCGCCCAAAATATCACTGGCTTATTTGCCGCCGCAACTCGCGGGGCAGCCGCTCGTCTTTCAAGAACGCATATTATTAACCCCTTATGTACTTACCAAACTAGCGCCGGCGGTTGAGCGATCGGGCATTCACCTGGGCATCTGGGATGATGAAAATGGCGACCTTTATGTTTGGGGCACCACACGTTCCATACCCGATTGCTGCTTTGTGCTGGAGGTTATTGAACCCGGTTTGTTAGTTGTAAAGCACCGCCGCATTAAAGGTTTTGGAAAATTCATCAACGTTGCTGTGTTAAAAGGAGATGAAATAAAGATCATTGATGAAGACAGTAAGAGCCTGCCCGACTGCCCCGCCATGCTAACGTCGCTAATTGATTATAATTCCCCAACCGGGTGGAACGATTCGGTAAATATGCTGGTGCAATTGGCTGCTTCCATGCGGGCACACGGGCATGGCGGCATATTGTTAGTAGTGCCGAAAGATAATGATACCTGGCGCGATTCCATTATTCACCCCATCACCTATCCTGTTACCCCTGCCTTTGATGAGCTCAGGAAATTGATGGAACAAAAAGTAAGCGGCCACGACCTGGTACACTGGCAGGAGGAAGTTAACCGTACCGTTGAAAATGTTGCAGGCCTTACCGCGGTGGACGGCGCTACGATCATTAACGACGAAATGGAATTGCTTGCCTTCGGCGCTAAAATAGGGCTGTCGTCAAACGGCGGCTCAGTTGAACAAATGCTGGTGACCGAACCTGTAATAGGTAATATCGGCATGGTTATCCATCCTTCACAAAATGGAGGTACCAGGCACCTCTCGGCGGCGCAATTTGTGTTTAACCAACGTGATGCCGTCGCCCTGGTTTCATCCCAGGACGGCAGGTTTACCGTGTTTTCATGGTCGCCATGCGAGGGGATCGTGCATGCGCATTACGTGGACGCTTTGCTGCTGTAGGGCAATGATCTATAGACCATGGTCGATGGTAAAAGTTCCTTCTATGAACTATCAACCATGAACTATGAACCGATCATATCCCTGCAAACATACCCTGTGCCATTTTACCTATTAGGGGGATAGGTTTTTCCTCGGCGTTTATAGCGCCGATAAGGCCGATGATCCATAGCACAAAAAGGGCAAGTTCAAGTAACCTGTAAAGGTAATACAACGCCCAAAAGCCACCGACAAAAAACATGGCGCCAAAGACAAAAGTCATTAAAATCCATAATCCTGTTGAGATAATGTGCAGCAGCAGCGTTTGCCTCAGTTGATAACTGCCTAAACTTGTTTTGTTGCTTTGATGCATGCCGAAATAGGCGATGAGCCATCCAATGAAAGTGAGATAGCTAACAATACCAACGGTTTTACCGTTGTCCTGGTTTACTAATGGTTCCATAAATTTAAGATTTACTGGTTGAGAAATTAAATTTAAGGTAATTTATTGAAAACAAGTAAATTGTGCCAAAATATTTAATAAATAAGCTATTTATATTATATGCCCCAAAATAAGCTCATCAGCAGCGACATAGATGCATTTTACGCCGGCGCTGCCGAAGATAAACGATTAACTTATGGCCTCGGCCCTTTGGAGTTGGAGCGGAACCAGGAGCTGATTGCCCGCCATTTGCCGGCAAAAAGCGGGGTCATTATGGATGTTGGCGGCGGCCCGGGCGTTTATGCCGAATGGCTGGCCGGCTTGGGGCATACCGTTCACCTCATCGATCCGGTACATAAACATATCCAGCAGGCCCAAAAGCGCGCAGCAAAACTTAAAAAGCCATTTAAGTCCATGCTGGGTGAAGCAAGGCAGCTGGACTTTCCAGACCGCGCTGCCGATGTGGTGATCTTACACGGCCCATTATATCACTTACAAAAAAAGGAGGACCGGCTTAAAGCAATGCAGGAAGCTTACCGCGTACTTAAACCCAATGGCGTTTTGCTGGGCTTTGCCATTAACCATACCGTATCCACATTAACCGGCCTGTTGAACGGCATGATCCACGATCCGCAGTTTTATGCCATGTGCCTGAGCGAACTGCAAACCGGCATCCATAACCCGCCTGCCAGCTGGCCCGGTATTTTGCCCGAGGCCTTTTTTCATAAACCAAATGAGCTGCTGGAGGAAGTAAAGGAGGCGGGCTTCTCCAGCCTGGAATTGTTTGCCGTGGAAGGGATGATCTGGCTCGATAGTAAATACTTTGAAAGCCGGTCGAACCCCGAAAAGAAGGCCGCCATGATGAACCTGCTTAAAACCAACGAACAGAACCGCGAACTGCTGGCATTTAGCCCCCACATGATGGTTTGCGGGCGAAAAAATTGAGTGGATGCGACCCCACCGGCCGGCGGACTATCGCTGCGCCAGCTGCTAAAGCGCTTAGGCCGCATGAACCACCCGGCACGGATGAATACACCCGGGACACCCGGCACAGTAATTTTTTCTGTGATTTACTTGGATTTATAAAGAAAAATCCTTATAAATATATTGCTTAATTTATTTGTAAGGCCACGCTATTCGTTTTTTATACCGGTGTGCTTCCAATACAGCACCTTCTTTTTATCTTAGTGAAAAATCTCCGGGATGAAAAAACTTTGCCTGCTCCTCTTTTGTACTTTATCAATTCCTGCTTTTGCGCAAACCACTCTGCTTAAAAAGGAAGTGATACGAAAGGCTGATTCCCTGGAAAACCAGGTGATCAGCTGGCGCAGGGATTTTCATGAACACCCCGAACTGGGCAACAATGAAGTACGTACAGCGGAGATCATCGCCAAACATTTGCGGGCACTTGGACTCGAAGTGAAAACGGGCATAGCTACAACTGGCGTAGTTGGTATCCTGCGCGGCGGCAAGCCCGGTCCGGTGGTTGCTCTCCGCTCCGAAATGGATGCCTTGCCGGTTACCGAACGTACACCCGTTGCATTCGCTTCAACAGCTAAGACGACCTATATGGGCCAAACCGTGGGGGTGATGCATGCCTGCGGGCATGACTCGCACATGGCGATGCTGATGGCCGTTGCTGAAATACTCGCCTCAATGAAAAGCCAGCTGCACGGCACTGTAAAATTTATTTTTCAGCCTGCCGAGGAAGGTTTGGCGCCGGGAGAAGTTGGCGGCGCCGAAGAAATGGTTAAGGAAGGCGTGCTTGAAAATCCAAAGGTGGATGTGATCTTCGGACAGCACATTATTTCTTATATCCCAACGGGCACTATTGTTTACCGGCCCGGTGGCGAGATGGCGGGGGTAAATGGCTTCCATATGGTGGTAAAGGGTAAATCGTCGCACGGCGCTATGCCCTGGATGGGTACCGACCCGATAGTGATCTCGGCACAGATCATTAATAACCTGCAAACCATCGTAAGCCGCAATATAAACCTTACTGAAAACCCGGCTGTTGTTACCGTCGGGGCCATCAAAGGCGGCAACCGCGGCAATATCATCCCTGATTCCGTGGAAATGGACGGCACCTTGCGGTCGTTCACCGATGCGGATAAAAAACTGCTTTGGGATAAGGTAAATGAAATTGCCACTAAAACAGCCGAAATGCAGGGCGCAACTGCAAAAGTAACCATGGGCAATAATTACCCGGTTACCTATAACGACCCTGCGCTAACCGCTAAAATGGCTGCTACTTTGCAGCAAACCGCAGGCGCCGCAAATGTAAGTACAGGCCCGCCGGTAACCGGCGCTGAAGACTTTAGTTTTTACCAGCAAAAAGTACCGGGTTTGTTTTTCTTTTTAGGCGGCATGCCCAAAGGCGGTGACCCAAAAACTACACCCGCAAACCATTCGCCCGATTTTTTTATTGATGAAAGCGGATTTGCATTGGGGGTAAAGGCATTGTGTAATTTAACTTTGGATTATATGGATATGCATAGTAAGTAATAAATTGCAAAAAAAATAACCGCAGAGGTCACGAAGGAGACACTGAGGGCGCGGAGAGAAATAAAATCCTCTGTGTACACCGCGAATTCTTTGCGTTCTCTCTGTGTTAAAAATAAACCGAACGTCAGATACGCTTCTATTCCCCTGCATTTCACTAAATTTGCACCCTGATTGTTAAATCATTTACTTAATGAAACAAAAATTTTATGATACTGCTGTGAAGCAGGAACGTGCTGTTTTGGTTGGGGTGATCACCCAGGGTGAAACAGATGAACAAGCGAAAGAATATTTGGAGGAGCTGGAGTTTTTAGTGGCCACCGCCGGCGCGGAAACAGTAAAAAGTTTTACGCAGAAATTGACGCGACCTGACAGGGCCACCTTTGTCGGCTCGGGCAGGCTGGAAGATATCAAAGCATTTGTTACGGCTGAAGAGATAGATATGGTGGTTTTTGATGACGAACTCACCCCCTCGCAGTTGCGTAACATTGAAAATGAATTACAGGTAAAGATCCTGGACCGGAATAACCTCATCCTGGACATTTTTGCGGGCCGGGCACAAACTGCCCAGGCAAAATCGCAGGTGGAGCTGGCGCAGTTACAATATTTACTGCCCCGTTTGACCCGCTTATGGACCCACCTTGAACGCCAGAAAGGCGGTATCGGGATGCGCGGCCCGGGTGAATCACAGATCGAGACTGACCGTCGTTTGATCTTAAACAAGATAGATCTGCTGAAGGATAAGCTGAAGCTGATAGATAAACAAAACGCCACACAGCGTAAAAACCGGAGCCAGCAGATCCGCGTGGCTTTGGTGGGTTATACCAACGTGGGGAAATCAACCATTATGAATATGATCTCCAAATCGGAGGTCTTTGCCGAGAATAAACTGTTTGCTACGCTGGATACAACCGTAAGGAAAGTAGTGATCGAAAACGTGCCTTTCTTGTTGTCAGATACTGTAGGGTTTATCCGCAAATTGCCACACGACTTGGTGGAGTGTTTTAAATCGACGCTGGACGAGGTACGCGAAGCGGACATCCTGGTTCATGTGGTGGATATTTCGCACCCTAATTTTGAGGACCAGATCCGCACGGTAAGCGAAACCCTGAAAGATATTGGCGCTATCGATAAAAAGACCATTACGGTATTCAATAAAATAGATGCTTTTAAGCCGCTTCAGCATGACATGGAAGCGCAGGCGGAGCCACTAACCCTGCACGATTTTAAAAACAGCTGGATGGCTAAAAACAACAGTCCCGCCATTTTTATATCAGCCACTAAAAAGGAAAATATAGAAGAATTCAGGTCGCTTTTATATGAAGAAGTGAAGGCTATTCATATTGAAAGATACCCTTACGACCGGTTGTTATATTGAAATTGGTAGAGCCGCCCCGAATATTCGGCGCAGCTCTACGGTTTGATTAACCGTTATGTAGCGCAGTAGTTGCAAAATATAAGATGATAATCACTATTCCGGCAAGGATCCGGTAATATCCGAAAAGCTTAAAGCCTTTCTTTTCCAAAAACGTTATAAAACTTTTAATAGCTAATAAGGCTACAAAAAATGCAATTACGCTGCCAATAACCAGGTATTTAATATCATCATGCATCTGGTCGGCAGTTAAGGTATTGGCTTTATGAAAATCCCAAAGGTCTTTTACCGTTGCACCAAACATGGTGGGTACCGCCAGGAAGAATGAAAATTCGGCAGCGGCCTTGCGGCTCAACTTTTGTGTCATCCCGCCCACAATGGATGCCGCAGACCGTGATACCCCCGGAATCATTGCCAAACATTGAAAAATACCGATCTTAAAAGCAGTCATGTGTTTGATTTCTCTTTCATCATCGATGGTTGGTTTATTAAACCATTCATCCACAAAAAGCAGGATGAAGCCACCGATAACAAATGCAAAAGCAACCACGAGCGGGCTCTCAAGTAATTTATCGATATACTTTTTAAGCAAAAGGCCTAAAATAACCGCAGGGATTACCCCAATTACCAGCTTTACATAAAAATCAACCGAACGAAAGAAGCGTTTAAAGTAAAGCACCACTACAGCCAATATAGCACCCAGTTGGATAACAATCTCAAAAAGTTTAACAAACTCGTCTTTGCTTATGCCCATTAGTGAGCTGGTAATAACCATGTGCCCGGTTGAAGAAACCGGCAAAAATTCAGTTAATCCTTCAATAATTGCAAGGACGATAACCTGGATGATGTTCATGTGAATTGGTTGAATAAGTTGTAAAGGTTGCAGATGTTGTAAGTGTTGCACAAGTTAAAAAAAGTCGCATTGCAACCTTTCTAACCCTTACAACGCTTATAACTTTTATTAACTATTAACCGACGGTTTCTTAAATATCGCGAAAAAACCGATTGCAAAACCGCCAAGTACCACTAAAGGGGCGATCACAATTTTGGTGGTGCTGTAAATATCGGTATTGCCTGACATCAGGATAAAACCGAAAGCCACCACCGCGATACTAATGATCAGCAGGCGGTAATTGCCTTTATCAAATATAAAATGCAATGAATTAGTATCAGGTGCTTTTACTACGGGCTTTGCCGGAGCAGTTATTTTAACCGGCGTTACCGGTTTAGCAGGTTGTTGTGCCATATCTTATTAATAATTGAATTGTTAAATTAGTGAATTAGCGATTTAAAGCTCAAACAAAACCTTTCAGCTTTTACCTTTCGCCCCTGCCTGCCGGCAGGTTTTACCTATAAAGATTATATATTTTTAAACGTAAAAACTTATTAACTGCCAAAAACGTGCTGAAGCCCGAAATAAAGATTCCAAGGCCAATGAGCACGAAAAAGATAAGGCCAAATTCGGTGTAATTGCGCAATATCACCAGATCTGGTATTTCTTTATAAGCCAGGCTGAGGGTACCCACCAAAATGAGGATAGCGATCAGCGCACCTAATATCCCATGCCAGATACCATAAAGCAAAAACGGTTTCCGGATAAAACCCTTCGTAGCGCCTACCAACTGCATCGATTTAATGAGGAAGCGCTGGGAGTAAATGGCCAGGCGGATAGTATTGTTGATCAACGCCACCGACAGCACCACAAAGATCCCTGCAAAAACCAAAATCACCAGGCTGATAGTGGTGATATTCTCGTTCATCTGGTCGACCAGTGATTTTTGATACTTCACTTCTTTGATCACAGGGTTTTTCAACAGTTCAGCCTTAAACTTTCCAATATCAGTGTTGTTGGCGTATTCGGCCTTTAAATAAACGTCTATTGATTGGGAAAGGGGGTTATAGCCTAAAAACTTTACAAAATCTTCGCCCAGGTCTTTTTGCAGGTTGCGGGCCGCAAGCTCTTTGCTTACATATTGCGCCTGTTTTACCACGGGGTTGGTTTCAATCTGTTTCTGCAACTGCATTACATCTGATTCATGCGCGGCATCATCCACGTACACATTCAATACGATGTTTTCCTTCACATAGTTCGACAGGTTGTTGGCTTCAACCAAAATAAGGCCCAGTAAGCCAACCATTGATAATACCATGGCAATGCCAAAAACGGTAGATATATATATCGTTTTTGTTTTTTTTGCCGATGCACTTTCTTCGAACTCTTCCATGTTGTTTTGTCATTGGTTATTAGTTAGTTATAATTAGTGAATGCCTTTCAGCTCACCATTCAAACTCACATTTTACCATGTTATGTTGCGAAAATAAGAAACCTTGGCCTAAAGGTAAAAGTTTATCTGTTATTATTATTGCAGAGGGGTGATAAACCTGCCGGGTTTAACAAAATTTAACGAAGATAACAGGAGAATCACTTTGAAAGACACGCCATAAAATCTATCGGCTGAAATTTTTATTGAGCAAGATCACGGCCAACCCATTAATTTTTATAGCTTTAAATAAAGTATTATTTATCTATGCGAAAACTAATCATCTCCAATACCATTTCTGTCGACGGTTTTTTTGAAGGGCCAAACAGGGATCTTTCAGGCTTCACTTTCGATAGCCAGCTATTCGAGCCGATGGAATCTATCTTTGACAGGTCGGACACCGTTTTAATGGGACGGGTTACGTACGAATTTTTTTCGGCCTACTGGCCCGGCAAAACCATTGCCGATGACCCGGCGGCGGATTTTATGAATAAATCAACCAAAATAGTTTTCTCAAAAACATTGACCGAAGTACCCTGGGGAAAATGGGATAATATCTCGCTGGCGAAGGATGACATGGTAACAACGGTGGCTAAATTAAAGGAAGAATCAGGAAAAAACATCGTCATATTCGCCAGCAGCGGCATCGTAAGCGCTTTATCGCAAGCCGACCTGGTTGATGAATATCGGTTTATTGTTAACCCGGTAATTTTCGGCCAGGGAAAACCATTGTTTAATGGCATCACCACCCGGCACCCTTTAAAACTTAAATCCGCCAACGCGCTACGGTCGGGGATTGTTATCCTGGATTATGAACGTGCCAGGTAATACCGGGGAGTATTTACAGCCCCCCATAAAAAAGCTTTAAACTAATCGTTTTTAATTTTGTCTAAAAAATAGATTGACAAAAAATTACGGCTATGAAAAAGATCAGGAATTATTGGGATTATTATTTTGCCAACCTTGATAATTTATTTTTAAAGGTATGTGAGGCAGGTGTTTTTTAAAGTCTTAAGTCCGGAGTCTTAAGTCGATATCGCCAATAAAATCAGGCTTTAGACTCAAGACTTAGGACTTTAGACTTAGAACTACTCAATAATCGCCACCTTAAGCATATTGGTTTTTCCCTGTTTCCTGATAGGGATAGCGGCGGTATTGATCACCACATCACCTTCCTGTACCAGGTTAGCTTGCTTAAGGATATTGTTTACGTCGCTTATGGTTTGATCGGTGCTTTCTAACTTATCGTAATAAAATGTTTTTACGCCCCAAAGCAGGCTTAAGGCATTTAACAGGTGTTTGTTTGAAGTAAAAATATAAGTGCCGGCTTTAGGCCTGTAGCTTGATATTTCAAAGGCTGTATAACCCGACGATGTCATGGAAACTATACCGGCGGCATTGGTGTGTTCAGCTAAATAAACTGCCGAACCGCAAACGGCGTCGATAAGGTAATCAGGTGAAGACGGATCTTTTTTGCTTGATTTATCCATATTAAACGGATAGCCAAGCTCTTCCACATTTCGCACAATTTTGGCCATTGTTTCAATAACGATCACCGGGAACTCGCCAACAGATGTTTCACCGCTCAGCATCACGGCGTCAGCGCCATCAAGTACTGAATTGGCAACGTCGTTTACTTCGGCACGGGTTGGGCGCGGGGTAGTGATCATTGATTCCAGCATCTGGGTGGCAACAATTACCGGTTTTGAGGCCTCGCGGCATTTGCGGGCGATCATCTTTTGCAGTAGCGGAACTTCTTCCAAAGGCATTTCAACGCCCAGGTCGCCACGGGCAACCATTACACCGTCGGTAGCGGCTATAATAGCATCGATATTATCAATCGCTTCGGGCTTTTCAACCTTGGCGATCACTTTAGCCGCTTTTCCACTTTCGCTGATAATGCGTTTCAGGTCTAAAATATCCTGACCGGTACGTACAAATGAAAGGCCGATCCAGTCCACATCCCATTCAAGGGCATATTTTAAATTTTCAAGATCTTCTTCGGTTAAGCTTGGGATAGATACTTTGGTATTGGGAAGGTTTACACCTTTACGGCTGGTTAAAATCCCGCCATGCACCACTTCACAAACTACTGTATCCTGCCTGTTGGTTTCAATCACCCGCATCTGGATTTTTCCGTCATCCAGCAAAATAATTTCATCCGGCTGCACATCCTGCGGAAAGGTTTCATAAGTGATATATATACCATTTTCACTCCCTATGCATTCGTGCGTTGTAATATTAATACGTGTACCATTAACCAGGTGTATACCGCCATCTTTTACCAACCCGATACGGATTTTCGGGCCCTGCAGGTCAGCAAGGATACCTACATTGGTTTTATACTGGTCATTAATTTCGCGAATGGTATCGATTACTGCCTTATGGTCCTGGGCTTTTCCGTGTGAAAAATTAAGGCGGCAAATATTAACACCGGCCCTTATCATGGCTAATAAAACATCTTTTTTTGCCGATGCGGGCCCCATTGTGGCGACAATCTTAGTTCGGTTATGTTGTAATTTCATATTTATCTGGTTAAAACAGGCTTAATCGGCTGTAAATAGTGTAACGATGACACCTCAAAAATTTGCGCTAAAATAAGAGATTTTCGCGTGATTTTATTTTTTTCGGATCAATCTTTACTGCGGCAACAATTTCTTGTATCTTATTAAGGCTTGTTAACAGGTTATCAAGGTCATTTTCATCAATATAATTTTTTATCATTAAAAAATAATC
>NZ_CAIWNH010000216.1 GCF_903913935.1 uncultured Mucilaginibacter sp. | reverse complement strand
CAGTGCTGCATAGTAGGTTGCGGTAGTATCGCCTGTCGCCTGGCTCCAGTTATCAAAAGATTGATAAGCCAGTTCAAATTTCCCGCCCTGGTACTGTTTTACACCCTGGGCCTGGAAATAGATTGCTAAATTGGTACCTGCATCGGCTATTAATTTGGTACATTTAGTTTTTATATCAGCATCTTTCTCAGTTGTTACTGCATCTTTTGCTTTTTTAATGGCTTCCTGGGCAGTTGTTATTAACGTTGCTGTTGCCGGAGCACCGGTAGTATCCATAGCAGCTGTAGCTGAATAAATAGCACCTATCAAAGCGTATGTTTGTGGCAACGTGGCTGTTTTGTCATTAGTTGAAGCTTTATCAATAGACGTTTTGGCATCAGCGATGTCCGTTTTGGCCTTTGCAGCTAAAATTTTCTGAGAATTCTCAACCGTATATTTATCGTAACTTTCCTGTGCGTCTCGCAATACCCCTTTTTGAGCAAAGGCGGTTACTGTGCTTAAACCTAAAAGGCCTATCATCAAAAGCTTTATTTTCATGATCTATTATTAATTGGTTAACTGTTTTAGTTTATTATTTACCTTATTTATTTGATTTTGATTTCCTTCCTGCTCATAAACTAACTTTAACACCTGGAGGCAATTAACTTCGTTTGGAGATATTTCATTTGCTCTTTCCAGCCATTGTGCGGCCCTGGTTTCATCCTGTGATTTATCTTTATCCCTGGGTGACTTACTTTGTTTAAAATACAATAATCCTAAATTAAATATAGGGTCATAAGCGGAGCTATTTAACTCAATTGAGCGTAAATATAGTGACTCAGCTTTATCATATTGGTCTAAATGATCGTAACAATTGGCTGCTACGAACGCAATATCAGCGTTATTTGTATTAATATCAAGCAAAGCCGGCAATAAATTCACCAACTGGTTATAATCTTTACGGTTAGTATAAATATTTGCTTCATCCAATAATAGCGACTTGTCATTCGGTAAAACTTTACGCGCTTTTTTTAACACATTCAACGCTGATAAGGTGTCACCAAATGATTTATAGATGCCGGCTGCCACTACTGCATACTCCGCTTTGGTGCTGTCGCCACCAACCATGCTCTCATAATACCTGGCTGCAGCATGTAAATTGCCAAGTTTATTATTGGTAAAGGCAATGTAGGCGGCCAGTTGTTTAAAATCAGGTGTGTATTTTTTTGCCGACTCAAATAATTGCAGTGCGGTTATAAAATCGGAAGCATTCATCGCAACAAAACCTTTGCGGATATAAACGTTGGCCAGGCACCGTTTTGAATAATCGAGTTCAACCTGGTATTTATAGCTTTTGCGCTGAGCCTGCAACCTGTCAACCAGGTCAGCAGTTTGCTGAAACATTTGCACAGGTAATTTTAAACTGTTTAATGAATCGATATACAGGATGCTTGAATATACAACTGCCTTATAAACATTCCTTTCCAGCTCAAGAGAATCCGGCGAGGCCTTTATCAAACTATCTACAGAGTTTTTAGCGCTGCTCAGATATTTCAACTCCTTTTTTTGTTTATAAAACGCAAGGCTGTTTACAACACTTTTCAGCACTTCTGACTGGCAAAAGGCTGAAGGTGCAATAAACAGCATTATTAAAAGCGGTAATACTATTTTACGGCCCTGCATTGTTTTTTTATTCTTGTGTTTCGCCCGCATCATCAGCAGCAGGTTCAATACCGTTATTTTCGGAGTTGTTTTCTGTTCCGTTTTCTTCTTCTTCTTCTTCTTCACGTTCAATTTTAGCAACTGAAGCTATCTCATCATTCTCTTTAAGGGTAATTAAACGTACACCCTGTGTAGCACGGCCCATAGTCCGCAATTCGCTTATGGCAATCCTGATAATAATACCTGATTTATTAATAATCATCAGGTCTTCTTTATCAGTAACACCTTTTATGGCAACAAGTTTTCCTGTTTTATCGGTAATGTTTAAAGTTTTAACACCTTTACCACCACGGTTGGTTACCCTGTAGTCATCGATGTCAGTTCTCTTGCCGTATCCTTTTTCAGAAACCACCAAAACTGTAGTTTCAGGATCGTCAATACTGATCATACCAACTACTTCATCATTCTCGTCCTCAAGCGATATGCCACGTACGCCGGTAGCGGTGCGACCCATTGGCCTTACGGTTGATTCGTTAAAGCGGATAGCGCGACCTGATTTTAGTGCCATCACAATTTCGCTGCTGCCACTGGTAAGGTTTGCCTCCAGCAAGGAATCTCCCTCGTTGATATTGATGGCATTTATACCGTTCGCACGCGGACGTGAATAGGCCTCGAGCGAGGTCTTTTTGATGGTACCTTTTTTGGTACACATAATGATAAAGTTATTTTCGAGGTATTCTTTATCCTTAAGGCTGAGAAGCTTGATGTATGCCTTAATATTCTCTTCCTTAGGAATATTAATTATGTTTTGGATAGCCCGTCCTTTAGAAGTACGCGAGCCTTCGGGGATCTCAAATACACGAAGCCAAAAACATTGTCCTGATTCAGTAAAGAACAACATATAATTGTGGTTCGATGCGATCAGTAAATGCTCAATAAAGTCGGCATCGCGGCTGTTGCTTCCCAGCGATCCTTTACCACCCCTGCCCTGCCTGCGGTATTCAGTTAAAGGCGTGCGCTTGATATAACCTTCGCGCGAGATAGTGATCACCACATCTTCATCTTCAATAAAATCCTCAGTATTCATTTCGGCAGATGAATGCACCATTTCGGTTTTACGTTCATCGCCATATTTGTCACGGATCTCGATTAGTTCGTCCTTAATGATCTGCATCCTTAAACCTTCATCAGCAAGAACTGAGTTTAAATAATCGATCAGCTTCATCAGACCTTCGTACTCATCTTTAATCTTGTCGCGTTCAAGTCCTGTTAACCTTCTTAAGGTCATGTCAAGAATGGCACGTGCCTGAATATCGCTAAGGGCAAACTGTGCAATTAAACCTTCCCTGGCATCTTCAGGTGTATTTGAACCACGGATCAATTTGATCACTTCATCGAGGTGATCCAGAGCGATCAATAAGCCCTCTAATATATGCGCTCTTTTTTGCGCTTCAGAAAGTTCAAATTTGGTACGGCGGATAACGACTTCGTGCCTGTGTTCAACAAAATGATGGATCAGGTCCTTCAGGTTAAGCAACATCGGGCGGCCATGCACAAGCGCGATATTGTTAATGCTGAATGAAGTTTGCAGGGCGGTATACTTATACAGGTTGTTTAATACGATCGCTGCATTAGCATCGCGTTTTATTTCATAAACAACACGGATACCTTCACGGTTCGATTCATCCCTGATAGCTGATATACCCTCTATTTTCTTCTCGTTCACCAGTTCGGCTGTCCGCTCAATCATCAGCGCTTTGTTTACCTGGTAAGGCACTTCGCTAACAATTATACGTTCACGGTCGTTATTATAAGTTTCAATCTCGGCCCGTGACCTGATCACGATTCTGCCCCGGCCGGTTTCGAATGCCTGTTTGGCGCCTTCAAAGCCGTAAATAATTGCTCCGGTCGGAAAATCCGGCCCTTTAATATAGGTCATCAACTCGGCGATATCAATGTCGCGGTTATCGATTAATGCTAACGTGGCATTCACTACTTCGGTTAAGTTGTGAGGCGCCATATTGGTAGCCATACCCACAGCGATACCTGATGCTCCGTTTACCAGTAAGTTTGGGAACTTGGCAGGCAAAACAGTAGGTTCCTCCAGTGAGTCATCAAAATTCAACTGAAAATCGATGGTGTCCTTGTTGATGTCGGCCAGCATTTCTTCAGCAATCTTTTCAAGCCTTGCTTCAGTATACCTCATCGCCGCCGGCTGGTCTCCGTCAATAGATCCGTAGTTACCCTGTCCTTCAACAAAAGGATAGCGTAAACTCCAATCCTGCGCCATACGTACCATGGCATCATAAACAGACGTATCGCCATGCGGGTGGTACTTACCCAGCACCTCACCCACAATACGGGCTGATTTCTTATATGGTTTGTTGTTGTTTAAACCCAGATCGAGCATGCCGTAAAGTACACGCCTGTGTACGGGCTTTAAGCCGTCGCGAACGTCAGGCAATGCCCTGGATACGATAACTGACATTGAATAATCAATGTAAGCTGATCGCATTTCTTCATCAATATTTATCGAAATTATTCTGTCTTCTGGGGGTGTATTTCCGTTTCCTGTTTCTTCGGCCATTTTTATTTCTGATGTAGATTCTTCTCTAAAGCTGTGTGTTTAAAAAGGGTTGTTAAACGACCTGCGAAGTTAAGAAAATTAATGGTTCCGGCCTACCATTTTTATTAACAATTCTGTTGCAGAGGGAGTCGGAAAGTCAGGAAAGACCGAAAAGACCGAAAGCAGGAAATTGTCCTGTTGATAAGTGCTTATTGCGTTTTATTAGATTCGAAAAAGAGAATAATTTCAAAATTACTCCTTTTTAAAATTTCCAAATCTCTGGTATTCCCTATTTTATTTTCTTCCAGTACTCTTCTACCCGCATCCCGGTAGGCAGGGTGCCTTTTAGTGTAAGCGTATCATTTTTCAAGGTGTAGATGTAGTGGATGGGTATGTTGGTTATTTTTGATGGCTGGGCCGAAAAGGTCTCCGTATCAATACAAGTATCGCCTTTAAAAACATAATTGCCCGCCTCATATTTTTGTGTTTTATAGCCTTTTTCGCTGGCATAGGCTTCATAATGGCCGGGCGTGTACCTCCGTTGCAGTTTATAATCAACTGTCGCGCCTTCCCTTTTCCCATTGTAGATGCCACCTGCAAACACCCATGTGCCTTTGAGGTTGGGTTGATTTTGAAACGAACATAAAACTAATGCCCCAAGAAGAGTGGCTGTATTTTTTATGCTGATCTTATTGTTTTTCATTTCACACCCAATCAATCCCTTTTTTTAACAATGATAATGTCTTTTCCTCCTCGCTCCCGGCCTCCGGCTGGTAGTTATAAAACCATTTGGCAGTTGGTGGCAGGCTCATCAATATTGATTCAATCCGGCCGTTTGTTTCCAGCCCGAATTTGGTACCGGCATCGTAAACCAGGTTAAACTCCGCATAACGGCTACGGCGCTGGTATTGCCATTCCTGCTGCACAGGAGTAAATACTTTATCTCTGTTTCTGTTAACAAGTTCTGTGTAAATAGGTATAAACGATCTTCCCAATGCTTTTGAAAACTCAAAAATATTTTCCCAGGTTAAGTCGTCGTTAGCAGTCAGCCTGTCATAAAATATTCCGCCTATTCCCCTTGTTTCATGGCGATGTTTGATAAAGAAATAATCATCGGCCCAAAGTTTAAAACGGTGATAAAAATCATGATGACAGGCATCGCAAACAGATTTAAGATACATGTGAAAATAGCGTGCATCCTCTTCGAAAACATAATGAGGGGTAAGGTCGATGCCTCCGCCAAACCAACGTAACGGTTCTTTACCTAAACCAAATGACGACGGCATTTCAAAATACCTGATGTTCATATGAATAATAGGCACCATCGGGTGGTTCGGGTGGATCACAATCGACACGCCGGTTGCAAAAAAGTCGTCCTGGTCAACCTTTAATGCTCTTTTTAACGTATCGGGCAAGTGGCCGTGAACCGCTGAAAAGTTAACACCGCCTTTTTCCAGGATATTCCCGTTTTGAATTACGCGCGTCCTGCCACCGCCGCCGCCATCCCGCTCCCACAGTTCCTCTTCAAAAATAGCTTTGCCGTCTGTCAGTTCCAGTGCGGCACATATTTCGTCCTGTATTTGCGTGTAATCTTCGGCTATTTGTTCTTTGTTGATCATCGGGGCAAAGTTAGTTGATTGGGTTGATTATGATGAATTAGTTGATTGAGGTAATTATAGTGTAAAATCCTTCACTTACTCAACCTGTTCAAATAAATCTACGATATCTCCAAATAATCCAGATCCTTCCCAAATGTTTCTTTTAATTGACTCAATGCCAGCAACGCGAGTACCGTAAGAATAGCCATCATGATGTACCCACTGTTTATCATACCGTAATGTGCTACCAATGCAACAAAACCCTGGCTGATGAGGATAAGCGATCCACGCACAAAGTTTGGCACTGTTGTAGCTACTGTTGAACGTAAATTGGTACCAAACTGCTCAGCAGCAATGGTTACAAATGTTGTCCAGTAGCCCACACCAAAACCCATCAAAAAACATAGCCATTGATAACGTTCTGTAGTAAGCCCTGTTGATTTCAGGTAAATTACTGCCGTGATTGCTGAGAGCACCAGAAAAATATACATTACCAGTTTCCTTGATTTTGTTATTTGTGCCAACAATCCGTTAATCATTCCGCCAACAGCAATGCCAACATATGCATACAAAATACTGTCGCCGGCGCTTAATTTATCGCGTGCATGCAGCGCAATACCAAATTCAGGTTGTTGCGAAATTAAGATACCCACGACATACCAAAGCGGCGCGCCAATTAAAATACAGCATAAATATTTTTTAAAGCGGTCCCAATTGGTGAAAAGCGTAAAGAAGTTGCCTTTAGAAACATCTTTGTGAACAATGTTTTTAAACATGCCCGATTCAAAAGTTCCCAATCGGAGCAACAATAATAATATCCCTAGTCCGCCACCAACAAAATAGGCTTCACGCCAACCATAATGCGCAACTATAGCCGCCGCAGCAGCACCAAAAAGGCCAACAGATGAAACAATCATCGTCCCATATCCCCTGTTTTGTTTGCTTAAAGTCTCGCTCACCAGTGTGATTCCGGCGCCCAATTCACCGGCAAGTCCTATACCGGCAATTACCCGGACAATCGTATACATTTCGGCGTTGTGCACCATACCGTTGGCGAAATTTGCCAGTGAATACAAGGTAATGGAGCCAAAAAGTACTTTAATCCGGCCTAGTTTGTCGCCAAGGACGCCCCAAAGTATCCCGCCTACCAGGAGGCCGGCCATTTGCCAGTTAAGAATAAAGATGCCTGTTTTAAAAACGTCTGCAGGTTTAACACCAACATCAAGCAGGCTTGCCTTCCTGACGATGAGAAAGATCAAAAGATCATAAATATCAACAAAATAGCCCAAGGAGGCTACCAATACTAATAGAACAGCATTCCGTGTAAGTTTGGCCGAAGCGTCAGCGGTCATAATTGCAATAAATAATTAGTTTGATTTAACAAAAATTTTCCTGAACAAAAAAACCCCTGTTAGCGCAGAGGTTTTTGAAGAAATTAATCTTTTAAATTATGCTTTTTTTACATTTACTGCCTGTAATCCTTTTCTGCCTTCTTCCACATCGTATGTAACGCTGTCGTTATCTTTGATGGCATTTACGCCGCCTTGTACATCCTTAAAGTGTACAAAAAGATCTTTACCATCCTCGGTAACGATAAAACCATAACCTTTTTGTGTGTTAAACCATTTTACTTTTCCAGTTTTCATAAATAATATAATTGTTGTATTAAAATTTGTTTTCCCGATTAAAAACCTATGCCAAAAACTGAATAAAAATAATTTATAATCAGAAAGGATATAGCACAGCCAATCTGTTCAAATATATAAAATAATTAATAACCAAATAAAATTATTTATTTGGTTGCGGCGTAAGGCGTAAATAGGGTTTAACCAGGGTAAAACCTTTAGGAAATTTCGCTGGAATATCCTCAGTTTTAATCGCCGGAACCACCACAACGTCCTCTCCTTCTTTCCAGTCGGCAGGTGTGGCAACACTGTAATTGGCAGTCAATTGTAATGAATCGATCACCCTTAAAATCTCCTGGAAGTTTCTGCCCGTGGATGCCGGATAAGTAATAATCAGTTTAATGGTTTTATCGGGTGCAATAACAAATAACGACCTTACGGTAGCAGTTAGTGATGCATTAGGATGGATCATATCATAAGCTAAAGCTATTTCACGATTCTCGTCGCCAATGATAGGGAAATTAACCTCAACACCCTGGGTTTCATTGATGTCTTTTATCCAGCCTTCGTGCGATTCAACTGAATCAACGCTCAGCGCAACAACTTTCACATTCCTCTTGTCAAACTCACTTTTTAAAGAGGCGGTTTTACCTAATTCGGTTGTACACACAGGCGTATAATCTGCAGGGTGTGAAAATAAAACACCCCAGCTATCGCCAAGAAATTCATAAAAATCAATGTCGCCCTGTGATGTTTTTGCTGTAAAGTTTGGAGCTTTATCTCCTAATCGTAAACTCATAATTTTTAAT
>NZ_CAIWNH010000215.1 GCF_903913935.1 uncultured Mucilaginibacter sp. | reverse complement strand
CGCCGGAAGTCAGCGAAGAACACCCGCGCCGAAGCTGAAACCGGTGGTGGAAAAGGCGGCAGGTCCCGAACCGGCGGAGACGACCCCCGCACCTACCAGACCGACGGGGAAGGCGGCGGCTACCAGAATAAGAGAGCATCGAGTCATCCGCGGTGGGAACGACATCGGCCACAGCATATTGGCCGAGATCTTGCAGGAGAAGGGCGATTATATTGGAGCCGAAGCAGAGTACCGGGAGGCGGTGAGATTGGATCCCGACTCCGAAATTTATCGCATCCAATTGACCGAGATTGCCGAGATAATTTGCTCTCAAGGCGCCGGAAGTCAGCGCGAGTGAAGATTGAAGTTCAGCCGAGATATTTCATTGATTTTGATCAAAAAAATAAGGAAAGAATCGCCCACCGGCCAAAAATTCTCTTTCACCGAGCGATCAACCATGGGTCTGTTATATGAGCATAGGGGTTTACTACCCAGCGAACTTGCGGCTATGGAAATGATCACGAACCAGAGCATGTCGCAGGTTTTGAATCATTTGTTTGAAATGGGGTATATCATCCGGGTACCTTCTGAAACTGATAAGAGAAAAGTAAACATTTCTCTTTCCGAAGAGGGCGAAAAAATCTTTTTGCAGTTTAAAAATGAGCGCGATGAATGGCTGCTTAATGCGATTGAAAAAACCTGCACCCCGGAAGAAAAGGAAATGCTAAAGAAAATAATTGTTCCATTTACCAAGCTGATTGAATTTAAGTGAGAAAGAAAGGATTTAAATGAGCGCAGAAACCATTAAAAACGCAAGAACATTCAGGGCTTTTAAAAGCCGCAATTACCGTTTATTTTTTACCGGCCAATCTATTTCGCTGATTGGCACCTGGATGCAAAAGACCGCCGTAAGCTGGGTGATATATACTTTAACCCACTCCACTTTTATGCTGGGGCTAACGCTTTTTGCCAGCCTTTTTCCGGCATTTATATTTTCGCTCATCGGCGGTGTGGTATCCGACAGGTATAACCGGTATAAAGTTTTGCTTACCACCCAGGTGGCTTCGCTGATACAGGCAGTTTTATTGGCTATACTCATCCTGCTTAAACATTATGAGGTTTGGGAAATTTTAACCTTAAGCGTAATATTAGGCATCATCAATGCATTTGATGTGCCCGCAAGGCAATCGTTGGTTTACGAAATGGTGGAGGATAAGGAAGACCTGCCCAATGCGCTCGCTCTTAATTCTTCTATGGTCAACCTTTCGCGTATTGTTGGACCCGCGCTTGCAGGACTTGTTTTGGAGGGTGTTGGCGATGGCGCATGTTTCTTATTGAACGCCTTAAGCTTTGTTGCGGTAATTATTTCGCTTTTAATGATGAAATTGCCTGAATATAAACATTTTATACATAAAAAAAATGTCTATGGCGAACTAAAAGAGGGTTGGACCTATATTAAACGGACACCGTCCATATCGTTTGTACTGATCATGCTGGCGCTGGTTAGTTTACTGGTTTTACCCTTCAGCACCCTGGTTCCTTATTATGCCCGTGACGTTTTCCATGGCACGGCAACAACATTTGGTGTAATAGATAGTTTTATAGGCCTCGGCGCATTTTTCGGCGCTATTTTCCTGGCATCCCTAAAATCCGGAACCGACCTCAGGAGTATCCTCTTCGTCAATACCCTGGTTTTCGGCGCCGGGCTTGTCCTTTTTTCGCATGAGCATACTTACTGGCTGGCTTTATTGTTTGTTACTATCGCCGGCTTCGGCATGATGTCGCAGATCACAGTCACCAATACCATCATTCAAACAACTGCTGATCCAAAAATGCGGGGCCGGGTGATCAGCTTTTACGCGCTGGCATTTTTCGGCATGCAGCCACTGGGTGGTTTACTGGTGGGTACCATCTCCAAATATATCGGCCCAAATGATACCTTAATGGGCCAGGGCATTGCCGCGTTGATATTAGGCGGAATACACTGGCGGTTTTTGCATAACGAGAAATTGAAAAAACAGCAGGCTGTGGTTTTGAAAAATGACCAGGGATTTCAGACGGCCTGATTATGTTTTTAGCGTTAACCCTATTTTGCGCGTTTGCAGGCTATTTATGTTTTATGGCCGATTCCTAATTATTGTTGCGTTGCGGGTGTTCCTGCTGCCTCAGCCTTCTTTATCGAATCCTGCTGCTCCTTTTTCTTTTTCTTCTTAAAAAATCCCTTCAACAAAAAGTTACTTTGAGCCGCTTTCAGGTCTGTATTCAAAGTAGTTGTCGTTTTGTGCACATTTTGCATGGTAGTTTTCGCCTGCCGAACTGTTCCTTCCAGATCCTTTGACAATTTATCGCTGTTCAATAACCGCCCAATACTTCCCTGCCCGCTGTTTACTTTAGCCACAATTTGCGACAATCCGCCTGTCAGCGTTTCTGCATTGTCAATCACTTTAGTCATTTTAGCAATTATTTTGTCTACATCTATAGGATTAACGGCGGTTAATTGATCTCCGTTGTGTACTGCCTCCGTGCTTGTAATACCGCCGGGAGCTATAACAACCAATTTATCGCCCATTAAGCCATCGCTGCCAATGCTTAACTTCGAATCCTTTTTTATAAATTTTTTGACGTTGCTGTTTAAGGTGAGGTCAACCCGCGCAGCGCTATCGGTTACTATGTTAATAGCCTGTACCACGCCTACATTAATGCCGGCAAAACGCACGTTATTCCCTACCTGCAGGCCGTTTACGTTTTTAAAGGTACCGTATACCGCAAATGTTGAGCTGAAAAGATTCTTTCTGTTCCCTATAAAGAAAATGGCCAGCACCAGTACCAGCAGGCCCGTAAAAGTAAATAAGCCGATTTTTATCTTTTGGCTGGATGTTGTTTTCATAATATGTCTTTAAAAAAAGATGTTACAATTTTGTTGTTTGATTTATGAAGGCTTTCAAAAGTACCTTCGGCTATAAATTCTCCATTATCCATGATCATCATGCGGTCGGCTGCTATCCGTGCACATTCCATATCGTGAGTAATGATGATAGATGATGTTTTATATTTTTTTTGTATACTCAATATCAAATCACTGATCTCTCTCGAGGTGATCGGGTCAAGCCCGGTTGTTGGTTCATCATATAAGATGATCTCCGGGTTTACAATGATCGTACGCGCCAGGCCTGCTCTTTTCCGCATACCACCAGATAAATCAGACGGCAGTTTATCTATAGATTCAAGTAAGCCAACCCCATCCAGGGCAGCCTCAACCCTTTTATCAATTTCTGCCTTGTCGGTTAATTTTAAGACCCGTGTTAGTGGAAATTCTAAATTTTCTCTAACGGTCATCGAATCATACAAGGCCCCGCTTTGAAACAAAAAGCCGATTTTTATCCTTAGGTCCTTCAGCTGTTTGTCGTCCATATCGGCAACTTCATCGCCAAATACGGTAAGCGAGCCTGCATCCTGCTTTAGCAAACCCACTATACATTGGATAGTTACAGATTTGCCTGTGCCCGATCTCCCTAAAACAACTATATTCTCGCCCCTTTTCAATTCAAGGTTAATGTCTTTTAACACCTCTTTTTCTCCGAAGGATTTTTTCAAGCCCTTAATGGAAATTACCGCTTCATTTTTGCTTTTCGCGGTCTCCTTTTGATCGTTATTTGTCCTCACTACTTCCATCTTCGTCCTATTTATAAAACAATAAACTGGTTACCTGCACGGCGATGGCATCAATAACGAAGATCCATAACGAGGCGGTTACTACCGCTGAATTTGCCGCAATGCCGACACTTTCTGTACCTTTATTGGAACTAAAGCCTTTGAAACATCCGACAAAACCTATAGCAAAGCCAAAGAATATGGTTTTGATAAAGGCAGGTAAGAAATCCGAGAAATCAATTGAAGCCACAACTTTGGTAAAATAGAGGCTAAAACTCATGTTATCCCGTAGGTTTAGTGCCAGAAAACCTCCAAAAAGACCTATTACATCGCCAATCACCGATAAAATAGGCACCATAATAGTTGTTGCCAGGATACGGGTAACTACCAAATATTGCTGCGGATTTGCCCCGGATACTTCCATGGCGTCCAGTTGTTCCGTTACTTTCATACTGCCCAGTTCCGCGCCAATGCTGGAAGCTATCTTACCGGCGCATATAATGGCGATGATTACTGGCCCGATTTCCCTGATAAAGGAAACGGCCAGGGTTTTGGGTAACATGCTGGCTGCACCAAAGGCAACAAGTGTTGGGCGGAGTTGCACAATTAAAACCACTCCCATAATAAATGAGGTAATGCCCACCAGCATCATAGACCGGTAGCCGATCTCATAACACTGCCGCACAAATTCTGACCACTCAAACCCACCGGTAAAAATGTTCCTGAAAAAATTTATAAAAAAGCCCACCTGGTCGCCGATACCTTCGAGCCACTTTTTCCAGCCCGGAATTGCTATTTCTTCTGCCATATAACTGTATTCATTTTAAAAAAAAAATATCTCAATAAAATTTGAAAGCTTTGAGCGACCTTAAAGTTTTGGGGTGATCCTTTATTGTTGTCAGGATTGTGCCTCGGTTTCAAATGAATCGAATTATTGGTATAACATACAACCACACAGTTTGTTTGCGCATTTTGAGCCATACAACAAGAGGCTCTGTTTTACAAAAATTTAGACAGATGGTAAAAGTCGGGTACAAATTAATTATATGTATTTTTGCAAAAAATTTGATACCAGGTGGCCAAAGCGATCATAGCGGGTGCAAGCGGATTAATCGGAGGTTTATTACTCGATATTTTATTGCAAAGTTCTGAATATAAGGATATTGTGATTTTGGTCCGTAAAGAATTACCCATAGCACATCAGAAACTAAAACAGCTTGTCGTTGATTTTGACAAGCTGGAGGACTATGCCGCGGAAATAAACGGGCAGGCAATTTTTTGTTGCCTGGGTACAACGCGCAAAAAAACGCCAGACCAGGCTGTCTACCGGAAGATCGACCATGATTACCCGGTACAGATGGCGAAGATAGGCTTGCAGAATGGCATTAAGCAATATCATTTGGTTTCGGCGCTCGGCGCAGACGCTGGTTCTTCTACTTTTTATATGAAGACAAAGGGCGAAGTGGAAGAAGATATTACAAAGGTGGGACTAAAATGCCTGCACATTTACCGGCCATCATTTTTAACCGGCGAAAGGACGGAGAAAAACAGGGTTGAAGAAAAGATCGTTACCCTATTATTTAAGGTGATTGATCCTCTATTGATGGGCGGACTAAAAAAATACCGGAGTATCCCGGCTAAAACCGTAGCTATGGCTATGTATAAACAATCATTAAAACAACAGGAGGGTGTTTTTATACACCTGTCCGACCAAATAAAACAAATAGCGTGAGTACATATATCTCTGCCGAAAATTTAGGCCACTCTTTTCATGACCATTGGCTATTCAGGAACGTATCTATTGGGGTCAACCGTGGCCGGAGGGTGGCGCTTGTTGGAATAAATGGCGCCGGAAAATCTACACTCCTTAAGTTACTTGCGGGCAGCTTAAAACCTACCGAAGGTAAGGTAGCACAAATGCGCGACCTCAATCTCGGTTACCTTGAGCAGGACCCCGGCTTTAAAGATGCCATTACGATAAGTGATTATATTTTTCATGCCGACGATATCCAGCAGCAGTTGATCCGGAAGTATGAGGAATTACTGGAAAACGACCCGGAAAATTCAAGGGCGATTGAAGAGGTAATGGAAGAGATGGGTAACATTGATGCCTGGGAATATGAGTACAAGATAAAAACCATATTAGGACGACTTGATATTCATCACCTCAACCAAAAGATCACCACCCTATCGGGTGGCCAGAAAAAGCGTTTGGCATTGGCCAAATTACTGATCGAGGATCCTGACATCTATATACTGGATGAACCTACCAACCATTTGGATATTGACACCATAGAATGGCTGGAAAAATTATTGACCGATGGCTCAAAAACCATATTGATGGTTACGCACGACAGGTATTTTTTGGATAATGTGTGTAACGAGATATTAGAGATTGACAAAGGCAAGATCATCCCCTATGTAGGCAATTACGGCTATTATTTAGAGAAAAAGGCAGAACGCGAAAGTGCAGATGAAGCCGCATTCCAGAAGAACTCCAACTTATTGCGAAAAGAGCTGGAATGGATGCGCCGCCAGCCCCAGGCACGCGGCACCAAATCAAAAGCAAGGATTGATGCTTTTTACGAGCTGGAGGATAAAACCAAAAATGGCGGCGCCAAGCAAAAAGTTGAGTTAACCGTAAAAACTGCACGCCAGGGGAATAAAATAATGGAGATGAATCATCTTTATAAATCATTCAACGGGCATACTTATATCAACAATTTTAGCTATATATTTAAAAAAGGCGATAGAATAGGTTTAGCGGGAAAGAATGGCAGTGGTAAATCAACCTTATTAAACCTGATCACCGGCGGGTTAATGCCAGATAAAGGTATTATTGATAAAGGCGAAACTACCGTTATTGGTTATTTTCATCAGTCGGGCATCGTTTTTAAAGAAGACGAGCGGGTTATTGATATTGTAAAAATTGTAGCAGAGTTTATTACCATGGCAGACGGGAAGCTGATCTCCGCCTCTGCCCTGCTCACTTTGTTTCTTTTCCCGCCGGCAAAACAATATGGATTTATATCCAAACTAAGTGGTGGTGAAAAGAAAAGGCTGCAATTGATGAGCATCCTGATGAAAAACCCCAACTTTTTAATTCTGGATGAGCCTACAAACGACCTGGATATTGATACGCTGAATGTACTGGAAGAGTTTTTAACCAATTATACCGGCGTATTAATGATCGTATCACACGACAGGTATTTATTGGATAAGCTAACCGACCAGCTTTTCATTATGGAACCAAACGGTCATGTAAAGATCTATAATGGCAATTATTCATCGTACCGGTTGGAATTGGAAGAAAACAAACAGCAAAGCAAAAAAAGCAACGTTGCTGAAACTCCCGTTGCTGCCCAGCCTAAAAAAAATAAATTAAGTTTTAAAGAGACTAAAGAGCTGGAGACCATTGAAAGCGAAATAACCTTTATTGAAAAACAACTGCAGGACAAGAATGAACAATTAAATGTTGCAGGCATTGATACGAATAAGCTTAATGATATATTAAAGCAAATTGCCACGTTAAACAGCAAACTGGACGAAAAGAGCATGCGCTGGATTGAACTGACCGAATTAAAAGAAGCCTAAATGAAAACATCCGATCTCCTGGCATCTATTGGTGTTGTGATATTACTGGTAGCCTTTTTATTAAATCTATATAAAAAACTACCAGCACAAAGCAACACCTATAAACTATTAAACCTTATTGGTGCCGGGGTCTGCTGTTTTTCTTCATACATGATCAGTTTTTATCCATTTGTGGCATTAGAGGGCGTCTGGGCGTTTGTAGCATTATTATCATTATTTAATGTTCCACGTGGAACATCGGCGATTAATAAATAGCTTTGTATTGGCAGATTGCAGAATACTTTATCCGTAGAGGCGCAATATATCGGGTTCTATAATATATTCTACGTGGAATATGGATAATAATTTCATACCGTAGGGATAGAAAATTCTGTGTCCCTGCAAAATAAATAATGTTCCACGTGGAACATTGGAACAAGCACCATAGGTGCAGACATCAATATAAACATGTTTAAAAAATATAGTGTAATTGTAGTAGGTGCCGGCCATGCCGGATGTGAAGCGGCTGCGGCAGCAGCTAACCTGGGTTCCTCTGTGCTTTTAATTACCATGAATATGGGTGTTATAGCTCAAATGAGCTGCAACCCGGCTATGGGAGGCGTAGCCAAAGGACAAATTGTAAGAGAAATTGATGCACTTGGAGGGTACTCTGGTATCATCACAGATAAAACATCACTTCAATTTAGGATGCTTAACCGCTCAAAAGGCCCCGCAATGTGGAGCCCACGGGCACAAAGCGACCGGATGCGCTTTGCAGAAGAGTGGCGTTTAGCTTTGGAGCGTACCCCAAATGTAGATTTTTGGCAAGATACCGTCACATCGCTATTGGTAAAAAATAATACAATAGCTGGCGTAAGAACATCACTGGGTATAGAAATAGCATCAGACGCGGTAGTATTAACCAACGGCACTTTTTTAAATGGGGTTATCCATATAGGAGAAAAACGCTTTGGTGGTGGCCGCACAGGTGAAAAAGCTGCTACAGGCTTAACCGAACAATTAGTCGAATTGGGGTTTGATTCAGGCAGAATGAAAACCGGAACACCTCCAAGGGTAGACGGCCGAAGCCTCAACTATGCCTTAATGGAGGAACAATGGGGCGATAAAGAGCGTGGCCGTTTCTCATACACTGACGTTGAATTAGCCAAAGACCAACGCTGCTGCTGGATCACTTATACCAATAATAAAGTACACGAAACCTTAAAAGAAGGCTTCGAACGGTCGCCTATGTTTACAGGGCGCATCAAAGGCTTAGGACCGAGGTATTGCCCATCCATTGAAGATAAAATAAATCGCTTTGCTGAAAGAGAACGTCACCAGATATTTGTGGAGCCAGAAGGATGGAACACAGTTGAAATATATGTCAACGGCTTCTCTACGTCGCTGCCAGAGGATATTCAATATAAGGCACTGATCCAAATACCGGGCTTTGAAAATGCTAAAATGTTCAGGCCGGGCTATGCAATTGAATATGATTATTTCCCCCCTACCCAACTTGGGCTGACCCTGGAAACTAAACTAATCAGTAACCTTTATTTTGCCGGGCAGATCAATGGAACCACCGGTTATGAGGAAGCGGCGTCGCAGGGATTTATTGCCGGTATTAATGCCCATCAAAAAATAAATGATAAGCATGAACTGATCATGAAACGCTCGGAGTCGTATATCGGTGTATTGATTGATGACCTGGTAACCAAAGGAACGGAAGAACCTTACCGCATGTTTACTTCAAGGGCTGAACACCGCTTGCTTTTGCGCCAGGACAATGCCGACATCAGGTTAAGCCCAATGGGACATGAATTGGGATTGATCAACGACGAGCGCCTTGAAAAAGTAAACAACAAAATAAAAAACTCCGACGATATTGTGGCATACACAAAATCAAAATCAATAGACCCGGCAAGCGTTAACAGTTTGCTGGAAGAAATGGGAACAAGCGCACTTAGCCAAAACACAAAACTCTTCAATTTATTAAGCCGCCCTCAAATAGGGTTTAATGATTTGCGAAAAGCTGACGACACTTTAAATAATTTATTATTAGCCTATGATAAAGAAACTATTGAACAGGCTGAAATAAAAATCAAATATGAGAGTTATTTTGAAAAGGAATTAGACATCGTTGACCGGATGAGGAAAATGGAAGACAAGGAAATAAATCCTGAATTTAATTACCATCAACTTAATTCACTATCAAAAGAAGCACGGGAAAAATTAATGAAGATAAAACCGCGTACCCTGGGCCAGGCATCACGGATTTCGGGCGTAACACCGTCTGATATTTCGGTTTTAATGGTTCATATCTCCAGATAGACTTATAATTAATTGAAATACAAACGATTATAAAAATATTTGATTAAATTAATTATTTTTAATTTTTAATATCAGGCATCATCAAAAGATAAAAATCGCCTGAATCGCTTAAAAACTATGTTAAACAAAAAAAGCTCATTTTTAGCCCTGATTTTACCCGGTTTTTTGATGTTGATGGGCTGTGCTAACCGGCAATCAATAACCGGAGGCCCCAGGGACCATGATCCGCCGAAATTATTAAAGGCAACGCCGCCAAACATGACCCGTAATTTTAAGGCCAACACTATCCAACTGGATTTTGATGAGTATTTTAAATTAACAAATAGTTTTACCGAAATTACGATGAGCCCCGCCCAGACAAAAATACCGGAGTATAAAACGAGCAAAAAAAGTTTGATCATCAAACTAAAAGATTCGCTCGAAAAAAATACTACCTACGTGATCAATTTCGGAAAGGCAATAGCTGATGTAAATGAAAGTAACGTGATGAAAAATTTCACCTACGTTTTTTCAACCGGTCCACATATAGATTCGTTAAGTATGTCGGGTATGGTAATCAATACCACAACTGGTGAAAGGGAAAAAGAAGCAACAGTAATGCTTTTTACTTTAAAACAGGACTCCTTACTTTTTGGAAAAAAGAAACCAACCATATTTACTACAACGGACACCAGTGGTAATTTTTCGCTCAATAACCTGCATGATGGCAAATACAAAATTTATGCCCTTAAGGAAATAAACGGCGGAAATAAAATATATGATAATGATAAAGAGCTGATCGCCTTTACCAGAAATATAATCAACCTGCAGCGTGATACTTCAAATATAGAATTGAAGCTTTTTAAAGAAACACCTGAAAAATTTAAACTGCTGGAAAAGCAACATTTTGACCAGGATGGTAAGATATCTTTTTTCTTCAATAAAAGTTTGGATAATCCATCCATAAAAATAGTTTACCCGCCTGATTTTGATAAATACAAAATTGCAGAAATAAACAAGACGAATGACACAGCTACTGTCTATATGCGCAATATGGATTTCGATTCGTTAAGAGTTACGATTTTAGATAATAACAAGCCATTGGACACTTTAGCACTGAGAAAAGGAAAAAAAGAATCTTTCCTCAGGATCCTCACTTTTCAATACAACCTGAGTGATTTAAAACTAAAACCACGTACACCACTTATCGCCACGGCAAGTTACCCGATAGAATCGTTTGATCCGGCACTGATCACTTTAAAAGAAGACTCCAACGAGGTAAGCAATTTTACCATTGTCAGAGATACGGCTAATACCAGGAAATTTACTGTTGATTACAAGTGGAAGCAAAACGCCAATTATACCTTAGTTTATAACGCCGGAGCTTTTACGGATATTTACGCAGAAAAAAATAAAGGCGCCATCAAACATTTTTCACTTAATAAACCTGAAAATTACAGCTTGCTAACGTTGAAGGTAACCGTGCCAGATAGCGGTAAATCATATATCGTACAGTTATTGGATGACCGGAATCATATTTTACGAAAAGATGTGATCCATAAATCTGGACCGATAGTTTATAAAGACTATATCACCGGTAAATATAATATCAGTGTAGTATATGATGATAATAAAAACGGCAAATGGGATAGCGGCAACGTACATTTAAGATTACTACCCGAAAATATATGGATTAACCCAACTGTAATTACCTTAAGGCCAAACTGGGAACAGGAGACAGAAATTATTATACCAAAAGAGCCTTCTACTCCTTAAACCAATCAGCATACATAACATAATTATCCGGTAACTTTTTAAGCATAGCCCTTTGCTGATCAGTTATCGGTTTTATTTTTTTAGCCGGAATCCCGGCATAAATATAACCTGATTCGCAAATTGTTTTTTCGAGCACGATGGCGCCGGCAGCAATGATCACATATTCCTCAACAATAACATGATCCATCACAATAGCTCCCATCCCTATCAATACATTATCGTGTACCGTACAACCGTGGACCAGGGCGTTGTGCCCTATGGAAACACAATTACCAATATTGGTTGGCGCATACATATAAGTACAGTGAATAACCGCGCCATCCTGTATATTGGTTTTGTTGCCAATTTTTATATAATGCACATCTCCCCTGATGACCGCGTTGAACCATACCGAGCAATTATCCCCCATTACCACGTCGCCAACAATAGTAGCATTTGGCGCAATAAAACAGTCGTTTCCCCAGGATGGGGTAATATTTTTTACGGGGAGAATAATTGGCATGAATATAATTATTGAGTCTTGACTTACCTATTTCGTGATTACCTATATTTGGAATACTCAAACATAAGATTAAACATCACATTTATGATAAAAATATCATTAACAAGCTTCTTTTTATTATTATCAATAACAAGTTTCGGGCAAACGGAGTATGAACTTAATAAAGATACCTCATGGTTTAAAAGTTGTTCAATAGCTATTTTTAAAATAAGAACGCAAACCTTGCAAACATACTTCTGTAATATTCTTATCAACCCAAACAATATAAATAATATTAAAGTGGATAAAACACCCGGCGACACTCTAATATATGGTAATAATGCGGCTAACGGTATTGCTACCCTAAGTTTAAACCCCGAAACACAACTTTTAAATTATGATCAATTACTTAAAAAATTCAAAATAGAAAAAAGCGAAAGGAATTTGCCCGTCTATATTGACAGTGTCATCACCTATAAACCACAAAACTCCTTTTTCGAAGCGTCTATGATAAAATCTATCCAAATACAAAAAGAAAAAAACACCAATAATAAATATTTAAGCATCCTTTCATTTTATAATATAGATAGATCTACAAACAATAAAGAAGTCACCCATATAATAGGTTTACCAAATGCTGCTTTTAAATAAAAAGGTGAAAATTATTATTTTTATTATAAATTTGAAATGCACAATAAGCGGAAATAGCTCAGCTGGTAGAGCATCAGTTTCCCAAACTGAAGGCCGCGGGTTCGAATCCCGTTTTCCGCTCTTTTATTCCCCTTCATTTCTTTTTTCAATAACGATTTTTAATGCTTCCTGAGCCGCATGAGGATACTCTTTTATATTCTTTAGCGCAAAATCCAACTCTTCCATTGTACAAGTACTAAATCTTTTATAATACAATTCCGTTGTTTTCCTATATTCTTCATTCGCTTCTTTATCAGATAGTCCAAAAGCTATCTTATAAATTTTTATAGAAAACCTATAGTCAATAGCAGAGTAAATACCTAACGCAAATAAAAACAAAGGATTTATTCCTGGTAAAGAAAAATAAAATATACCAACGTTATAAATGGCACTTTTCCCAAAAGATATATTTTCAACAGTAAATGATATTATATTAAACGCAGCCAGCATCAAGAGGCAAATCAAAAATACTTTGGCTCTTTTGCCATCTTTAATTCTTAATACGGTAGTGATAAATAAACAGATAAACCCAAGGTATAAATTTACTGTTAAAATATATCCGTCAGAAAAATGCCGAAATATTGAAATTACCAGAAAAATAAATAATACAAACAAAAAAAAGATGTCTTTATATTTTGCCTTTTTATTCATATTTATATCAAAACACAGTATCCTCTATAATATCCGCATGAAAAGGATAATCCGTCGTAGAATGCAAACCCCTACTTTCTTTCCTAATCATCGCAGATTTCACAACTAAAAATGAAACCTGGATCAAATTTCTTAATTCACAAAGCTTTACAGATAACTTAGTCTTTTTATAAAAATCTTCTGTTTCTTCGTACAATAAACCTAAACGCCGCATAGCCCTTTCCAGCCTGAAATCGGAGCGGACGATACCCACATAATCATTCATCACTTTTTGCATTTCGCGCACATTATGGGTTACCAGTATATCTTCATTGGATAGCTGTACCCCTTTTTCATCCCAATCTGGTATATTCTCAGGAATTATTATATCCTTAAATTGCATTATAGCATCCTCATAGATCCTGTGTGCGAATACCAGCGCTTCTAACAAAGAATTTGACGCTAAACGATTAGCACCATGCAAACCGGTGGATGAACACTCACCACAGGCATACAGCCTCAGTAAGGAAGAACGACCTACATGATCAACCATTACCCCACCGCACATATAATGGCAAGCAGGCGCCACCGGAATCATATCCTTGGTCATGTCAATGCCTATCTTCAGGCATTTGGCATAAATATTTGGAAAATGTTTTAAAATGTCTTTTTTACTACGATGCCGAATATCCAGGTAAACAAAATCCTCCCCTGACTTTTTCATCTCTGCATCAATAGCTCTTGCGGTTATATCCCTGGGCGCTAATGATTTACGCTCATCATATTCCTGCATAAACTCTTCGCCATTAGTGCGTTTTAATATTCCTCCAAAACCACGCACCGCTTCTGAAATCAAAAACGAAGGGTACTCACCTGGATTATATAAAGCTGTAGGATGAAACTGGATAAATTCCATATTCCTTACTTTACCTTTAGCCCTGTATACCATAGCAACACCATCACCGGTAGCAATAGTTGGATTAGTTGTTATCGAATAAATATGACCAGCACCTCCTGAAGCCATTACTGTAACCTTTGACAAAATCTTTTCAACATTCTTGGTATGGTTATTAAAAGCGTAAATACCATAGCAGGTGATATCGGTAGTTGATTTACCCACTAAAACCCCTAAATGATGCTGTGTAATTAAATCAACCGCGAAATAATGGGTTAAAATCTCAATATTAGGATTGTTATGGATTTGCTCCAATAATGACCGTTCTATCTCGAAACCGGTGATATCTTTATAATGCAGCACACGGAATTCAGAATGGCCACCTTCTTTCGCCAGGTCGTAAAGGCCCTCATTTGTCTTATCAAAGTTGGTTCCGTAATCAATAATTTCATTGATCCGCGCAGGTCCTTCTTTTACTACGGCTTCAACCACTTCTTTATCACAAAGGCCATCTCCGGATATTAAGGTGTCGTGAATGTGCTTTTCGAAAGAATCATCCTTCTTATCAACAACAACTGCAACCCCACCCTGGGCATACTTAGTGTTCGATTCATCTTCATTTGATTTCGTAACTATCAGAACTTTACCATGCTTCGCCGCCTTAAGGGCAAAACTCAATCCCGCTATACCTGATCCTACAACCAGGAAATCCACAGTTTTAGTCATAAATTTTATTCGCTATTTGTAATATAACCAGCCATGTTAATAACCGGTATAAAACATGTTAATTTTATGTAAACAAAAACCTAATAAGTAATTACCAGGTGGATAAACCCTATTTTTGGTGCTGAACTTATATATTTTTAACCGACTTTTGCGCAGCTAAACAGCCAAAGCTAACATTTTAGAAAGTAATAAAGTATTAACAAAAAAGTTTTTAAATTAATAGTTGCTTATTAAATACATCTTAAAATCAATTAAATAACCAAAATAAAATAAAGATTTTCTGTGGAAAAGTAATTAGAAAAAATATAAAGGCCGTTTTTAAAAACTAATTTTACACATAACTAACACACCAATAACAATAGGTTCTTTATACTTATAAAACTAATTGTTATTAATTGAATTGTTGAAATGGATACCTTCGAAGAAATAAATGTGAAAGGTTTTGCGGACGAATTTATCGATCCGACCCTTGATCTTTTTGATGAAATTGAAAAGCTAAAAAAAGAAAAGAATGCTGTTATTCTTGCTCATTATTACCAGGAACCTGATATCCAGGATATCGCCGATTACATTGGCGATAGTTTGGGATTATCGCAGCAAGCCGCAAAAACAGATGCCGACATTATTGTTTTTGCAGGCGTTCATTTTATGGCCGAAACAGCCAAAATTTTATCTCCGTCAAAAAAAGTTTTACTACCCGACATAAAAGCAGGCTGCTCACTGGCCGACAGCTGCCCGCCGCACCTGTTCAGGAAATTTAAAGAACAATATCCTGACCACATGGTGATCACTTATGTGAATTGCACAGCCGAACTGAAAGCCATGAGCGATATTGTTTGCACATCGAGCAACGCGGTGGGCATTGTGGAAAGCCTGCCAAAAGACCAGAAGATCATCTTCGGTCCGGATAAAAACCTGGGGGCTTATGTTGCAAAGAAAACAGGTAGGGATTTGGTTTTATGGAACGGCGCCTGTATGGTACATGAGATATTTTCGAGAGAGAAAATTACCAAACTCAAAGAACGTCATCCGGGTGCTAAACTGCTGGCACATCCTGAATGTGAAGAAGCTATCCTGCAAATGGCTGATTATATAGGGTCGACCACCGGGATTTTAAATTATGCTTCCAAAAACGAGGATAAAGAATTTATAGTGGCTACAGAATCTGGGATTATTCACCAGATGGAAAAAGAAAACCCTGGTAAAACATTTATACCGGCGCCGCCAAATAATAATTGCGCCTGTAATGATTGCCCACATATGAAAAGGAATACATTGGAGAAATTGTATTTGTGTTTAAAAAATGAAATGCCGGAAATTAGCGTGCCGCAGGATATTATTGAGAAAGCCGTAAAGCCAATTGAAAGAATGCTGGAGATCTCGGCCAGTTTAGGATTATAGTATGGTGATTTCACTGATTTTAGAAGGATTTCACCGATTTTAAGGCATCATGTTGATATTAGGGTATTGATTTATGAAAGGGCTGTTTTTATAAAAATTTTTCCCGCCTTCGGCGGTATAGTGTTTAAAGGTTGCGCTTTTTTACTCCAGACCGATAGAGGCTTTTTACTTGTACTGATTAAAGAAAAGATAATGACATTGTTTGATAATAAAGAAAAAACGAATATTGAATCCCTGGGCGAATTTGGCCTGATCAACTATTTGACTGAAAATATAAAAATTTCCCAAAAAAGCTCCATAAAAGGGGTTGGCGACGATGCCGCGGTGCTTGATTTTGACGGAAAAAAGGTATTGGTTTCAACCGATATGCTTTTGGAAGGGATCCATTTCGACCTGGCCTATACCCCATTGAAACATTTGGGCTACAAAGCGATCCAGGTAAACCTGAGTGACATTTATGCGATGAATGGCATAGCCTCGCAGGTTACGGTTTCGATAGGGATCTCCAGTAAATTTCCTTTGGAAGCGGTTGAAGAGTTGTATGAAGGGATTTATTTGGCCTGCGAAAAATATAATGTTGATTTGGTCGGTGGTGATACAAGTTCATCAAAACAAGGCCTGGTGATCAGCGTAACGGCAATAGGTTATGCTGATGAAAAAGATATTGTGTACCGCAATGGCGCCGAAGAGGGCGACCTGATTTGTGTTTCGGGTGATTTAGGCGGTGCTTATACCGGGTTGCAATTGCTTGAGCGTGAGAAATTGATCTACCTGGAAAATCCAAATATTCAACCCGACCTGGAAGGAAAGGATTATATTGTTGAACGCCAGTTAAAACCGGAGGCCCGCAGGGATATTATTGAGTTGCTGAAAGATATTGAAGTGAAACCTACTTCGATGATCGATGTATCCGACGGCCTTGCATCCGAAATATTGCATATCTGCAAGCAAAGCAATAAAGGGTGTAATTTATACGAAGATAAAATCCCCCTGGACCCGATGACATTTGAAACGGCCCGTGAATTTAACCTTGACCCAACGGTTTGCGCCCTGAGTGGCGGCGAGGATTACGAGCTCCTGTTTACCGTTAAACAAGCCGACTACGACAAGATCAAGTTTAAAATGGATATTACCATTATCGGGTATATTACAGAGCGTGCAGCCGGCTGCAATTTAATTACCAAGGCAGGGAATAGTCATCCGTTGAAAGCGCAGGGATGGAATGCGTTTAGCCCGGCTTCCTAAAGGGGGCTTTTAATTATAGTATATTTTTATGTGGAAGCCAATTTCATTTGAAAAGCTAAATGATAAATTGAAGAGGGAGAAAGATTTCTTGACAGCGATTTATATAAGAAGGAATTATTTGTTTTTTGGAAAAATATAAAAATTAACCCTGAAAAATGGGACCATGAAGAAGGGTACGGAAAAGAAGCAGGTGGTTTTTTCGTTGTCAGTATCTCTGAAAGAAGGGTGATATGGTACAATGATATAGAGGAAGGCTTTAATATTTCCTTTTTTAATGAATATGGACTCATAAGGGATTATGACTGTGAACAAAATGATTTAAATCATGCTGTTTATCAACTATATTATTGTTGAACGTGGGGAATAAATTTTTTTCATAGCTAAAAGGGTTTTATTTTTCATTATACTTTTTATTCGATTGCTTATTAGTTTCCTCACTTAAAGGAGTTGCGCTTTCGGGTCACTTTTTGCAATGTTAAATAGTCTAACTTTTCATTAGTAATTTTGAAAATGGTCATATGGTTAAGGGTAACCGCTACGCGGCAATATAGCGTGGGTGTGTTTTTCTACAAAGGGGTTGAGCCTATGGCTCATTTTTAACATGTTAGACTTTTAGCGTTCATTTTATTGAAACATATTTCTAAGCTCGCTGCTTATTGTTTTTAGTTGTGACACCTACGATACCATGGGATGTGTTTTGCTGTGTGTTTTAATACCAATTATCGTTCTGATTGGCCCATAGGGCCTACCCATTTGTAGAAAACAATAATGAAAAAAATTGCCGCGTAGCGGCTACCCTTCGCCCGCGTTTATTATTTTTGTGAAAACCTGGATCAAAATGTCAAACACCTTTACCCAATTATATATCCATTTTGTATTTGCTGTAAAATATAGAAAGGCGGTAATAGAAGAACAATGGGAAGATCGCCTTCAAAAATATATTACCGGCGTGGTGCAAAAAAACGGCCACAAATTATTGGCAATAAATAATATGCCCGACCATTTGCATCTTTTTATCGGATTAAATCCGAAACAATCTATTTCTGATTTGATGCGATTGGTAAAAGGAGATAGTGCTGAATTCATCAATAAAGAAGGCTTTACGAAAAGAAAATTTCATTGGCAGGACGGGTATGGCGCATTCAGCAATAGCCGAACTCAAATTGATGGTGTGGTTAATTATATTTTAAATCAAAAACAACATCACGCGAAAAAAACATTCAGGGAAGAATATCTTGAAATACTACAACATTATGCCGTTGATTACGACGAACAATATATTTTTCACGACCTGTTGGTTGAATAAGGGTAGCCGCGATGCGGCAATACTTTGTTTTGGGTTTATTCTACAAAGGGGTTGAGCCTACGGCTCATTTTTTTTCCGAAGTAAAAGATTGTCCGGCATTTTGATGCTGTTGTAATTATAACCGTAAACAGCCTGGCCCATAGGGCCTACCCCTTTGTAGAAAAAGCAACAAGAAAAATTTGCCGCATAGCGGCTACCCTTTGCCCTATTTCATTATTTTATCGCCGACGGTAGAGTTGTAGGCTATTCCTCCCCAATATATTTCTGATCCAATTGCTTATTCGCTTTTGCCCCTAACCCTTTAATTCTTTCAGCGGTTTTGGTAAGGTTGCCGTTGCCTTCGGTGAGTTTGCCGATGGCGCTGTCATAAGCGTTTTGGCTTAGTTTGATATTTTTGCCGATGCCTTCCATGTCGCCGATAAAGCCGACAAATTTGTCGTACATGGCGCCGCTGAGGCGGGCAATCTCCAGCACGTTTCGGTTTTGGCGCTCCTGTTTCCAGATGCTGGCTATAGTACGCAATGTTGCAAGTAAAGTGGACGGACTTACGATCACCACCCGCTTATCCCAGGCATCGCTGAACAATTCGGCATCAATTTGTACGGCAAAACTGAAGGATGATTCTATCGGCACAAAAAGTAATACGAAATCCGGGGAGTTGAGCTGGTACAGGTCGTGGTAGTTTTTGGAGGATAAGTTCAATACATGGCCCCTTATCGATTCCACATGCGCCTTTGAATAGAGTTTGCGTTCTTCTTCTGTTTCTGCGTTGACCAAACGCTCATAAGCTATTAAAGACACTTTTGAGTCGATAATCAGGTGTTTTTCATCGGGGAGGTCTATGATAGCGTCGGGCTGCAGACGATTGCCTTCAGCGTCCGTTAAACTGGCTTGCAGGCGGTATTCCCTGTCTTTCACCAGGCCCGAGCGCTCCAGCACCCGCTCCAGGATCACTTCGCCCCAGTTGCCCTGTTTTTTATTATCTCCTTTTAAGGCTTTGGTTAAATTTTGCGCCTCATTGCTGATCGTTTGGTTCAGCTCCATCAGTTGGGAGATAACGCCTTTCAAGGTATTGCGTTCCGCGGCTTCCATGTTATAAACCTTATCCACTTTTTCCTCGAAAGCTTTGATGTTTTCTTTAAGGGGATTAAGCAGGATGTCCATACTGCTGCGGTTGGTCTCGATAAACTTTTGAGATTTTTCTTCAAGCAATTTGTTGGCGATATTTTGAAACTCCAGCTGAAACTTTTGCTGAATCTCCCTGATGGACGCTTCCTGTTCAGCAAGGCGTTGGCGCTGTGCAATCAGTTGCTCTTCTGCCTTTGATACCCTGTTCTTTTCAACAAGTAATTCCTGGTTAAGGCGAATGGTCAGATGATCATATCTTTCTCTTTCTTCCTGCAATTGGCGGTCGGCTTTATCCCGCTCCATCGTTAATCCTGCGGCACGTTCCTCTGCTTTTGCAAGCGATATATTCAGGGAGGAGTTATCATTTTTAAGGCGCAGCAATTCATCCGCGGCGAGGTCGTTGGCAGAAGCTGGTTTCTTTAAAAAAAGAAGCACGGCTATTAAAAGGATGACAATGGAGGCGATTAAAATATACAGGCTCATTTTGATAAAAATATTAGCAAAACGAAGGTATGGAAAATTTAATAACAGCAGGAACAGTAAGTTAAAAGCACCGGTCCGCTTCAATTCCAGAGGGTAACTTTAGCAGTTTAAATCAGCAATATACCTATTTGCAAAATTTTGCGATATTATCTGGCGCATCTTTACTACCTAATTCAAGTGCCTTTTTAAAATCAGCACAAGCGCCCGCAGTATCATTTAAGTGAACTTTAACGATGCCCCGGTTATTATAGGCATCTTCATATTTAGGATCAAGTACAATGGCCTGGCTGTAATCATCACCGGCGCCTTTAAAATCATTTAGGTACCGTTTGGAGAGGGCCCGGTTAAACCAGGCGTCAATATATTGGGAGTCGAGGGCGATAGTCGCGGAATAATCGTCAATGGCGCTTTTATAGTCTTCCAGCTCAAATTTCGTATTAGCCCTTTTAAAATAGCCGTCGGGATCTTTTGGTTCGAGGGTGATATAGGTGTTGTTGTCGTCAAGAGCGTCATTCAGATTCTTTAGACCGCCGTTGGCAAGGGCACGGTTATAATAGGCATTAGCATATTTTGCATCTATAGCGAGTGCTTTATTATAATCTATTATAGCCCCTAAATAATCCTCTAAGTGCGACCGGCAAAGCCCTCTGGCATTATATGCGTCAATATCATTGTCCAACGAAATAACTTTGGTATAATCTTCAATTGCACCTTTAAAATCTTCCATATATCTTTTTGAGTCGCCCCGGCCATAATAAGCATCGGCATTAGCCGGGATTAGTTCAATTGACTTATTAAAATCGTCAATAGCCCCTTTATAATCTTTTAATTTATTTTTTGCAAGGCCACGGTTATAATAGGGGCTTTCAAACTTAGGATTAAGGGTAATTGCCTGTGAATAATCTTCTATTGCGCCTTTATAATCATCGAGATTTTTTTTGGAAACACCCCGGTCGTTAAAATAATCAGGGTCGGTTGGATCGATGGCAATTGCCATAGTGTAGTCTGCTATCGCGCTTTTATAATCCTGGAGATACCGCTCTGAAAGTCCTTTATTATAATATGCTGCTGAATTTTTGGGATCAAGCGCTGTTGTTTGCATAAAATCACTGAGTGCGTTTTTATAATCCTTTTGGGCAAATTTAATCCGGCCCCTGGTCATATAGGCGTTACTGTTTTTTGAATTAAGGCTGATGGCCTGGTTCAAATCAGTCATTGCATTATTGTAATCGTTAAGGTTAAACCGCGCTTCACCTCGTTTGTAAAAAGCATTTCCGTCATTCGGTTACTGCTCAATAACTTTTGTATAATATTTTACGATGCTGGCGTTTTTTGCGCTGTCCGAATTAAAAGAAGTTTTTTCAGGTGTTGTGGTTTGCGCGTGCACCATAAATGGCACAACAAAAACGAATAAAAGGATTTTTTTCATTGCTAATTGAGGCTAAGGATTGTCGGCCTAAATTAACAGTATGTTTTGTAAATAGGAAGAGAGTAATAAAATATTAAAGCCTATAAAGCTTTCTCCACCCTCAACCCCACGTCGCTCACTTCACGTAACGGGTTATCGCGCATATTCTGTTCGATATAAAAAGTGTAAATGCCTTTTGCCGGGAATTTATAATAGCTTTTGAACGGCGACTGATAGCTGTATAAATTACCCGACCCTTTGCCCAGCCATTCACCTTCTTTGTTGGCAAGTTTCAACTCATAGCGGGTCACTTCTGATTTTTTTTCAGGATTTACCTGGGTGATCAGCACAAAAATATTGGAGTATTTGTAATCCCCAGTAACCCGTAAATTCATCTCCAGGTTATAGGGGATCTTTTCGTCATCAATTTTCACATCAAACCGGAACCGGTTGAGGTAGGTCCAGTGAAGGTTTTCCACTTCGCTGCTTTTATCCAAAACGGCATTTTTATCGCCGCAGGCCGATGTTAACAGCAAAAAAGCGCTAAATACCATTGAAAAAAATAGTGTTCCGATCCGTTTCATTTATTCACCACCGGGCTGCGGCCCTTTGTTATTGTCGTTTCGCCTGTTTTTATTGGGCCTGAATTTTTTCTTTTTATTCGGAGCACCTTCGGGTCTTGCTGCGCCTTCCGGCCTTGGGGCACCTTCAGGTCTTGGTGTATTTTCAGGCCTAGGAGTACCTTCCGGCCGAGGGCCTTGCACTGCTCCCGGCCTTTGTCCGCCTGTGCCGTTAGGTCGCTGCCCATTGCCTGCGGGGCGTTGCCCGTTTTCGCCGGCGTTGCCGCCAGGCCGTTGGTTTTTATTCCGGCTCTTGTTTTTGTTTTTGTTCCGGTTGCGGTTTTCGTCCAGACGGGTTAAGCTGTCCTGGCCTACCACGTTTTCATAATCCAGTACTTTTACCGGTTTGGTTTCTATTTCTACGATTTCACCGAGGTCTGGCGGAATTATGCCTTCGCGGTTCATTTTCTGTACTTCCCTAACCCTTTCTAATGGCAGCGGGATCCAGGATTCTTCGCGTGGATAGCTAAACCACATCAGTTTTTTAAAGATATCCGTTTTTTGCAAACGGGCATCGCCTTTTTCCGTCCTTAAAACATTCACATTATCGGGAATATATTTAAGGGCGTCCATATAGGTGTCCAGCTCATAATTCAGGCAGCATTTTAACTTGCCGCACTGCCCCGCCAGCTTCAGGGTATTTAAGGAAAGATTTTGATAGCGTGCCGCAGAAGTGGATACCGTTTTAAAATCAGTCAGCCAGGTAGAGCAGCAAAGCTCGCGCCCGCATGAACCGATACCGCCCAGGCGGCTGGCTTCCTGGCGCATGCCGATCTGCCGCATCTCGATGCGGATGCGGAAGGTTTCCGCCATCTTTTTGATCAGTTCCCT
>NZ_CAIWNH010000214.1 GCF_903913935.1 uncultured Mucilaginibacter sp. | reverse complement strand
CCATCAAACTTATAGGCGCGAAAGGGGCCGAAACCGATGTTAAATATTTGGTATCGGACACCCGGATGCAGCTTTTTTTACCAAAAGAAGTTACCGCAGACGGTGGTGTTGTAAAATTGAAGATAGAATATTCTTTCATTTCACCTGATTATGGGTCTGACCGGATGGGTATTCAAGCGACTAAAAACGGAAAGATCTTCCAGGTGGCGCAGTGGTACCCGCGCATGTGCGTTTATGATGATGTATCCGGATGGAATACCATCCCTTATACCGGCCCGGGTGAATTTTACCTGGAATACGGCGATTTCGACCTTAAAATTACCGCGCCTGCAAAAGATATCGTGGTGGCGTCAGGTCAATTGTTAAACCCGCAGGAAGTTTATACCCCAGAGCAATTAAAACGCTGGGAAGCAGCGGAGAACAGCGAAAAGACAGTTGTGATCAGGACTGCCGATGAAGTGACCGATCCAAAATCCCGCCCGGAAGGCAAAACCGAATTAACCTGGCACTTTGTGATCAAAAACGCACGCGATGCCTCATGGGGTGCGTCGGCTTCGTTTATTGTTGATGCCGCCAAAATGGATCTGCCAAGCGGTAAAAAGGCAATGGCCATTTCAGCCTATCCTGTCGAGAGCGATGGCAACGACGCCTATGGCCGCTCAACAGAATATGTTAAAAAATCGATAGAATTTAACTCGGCCAAATGGTTTGAGTTCCCTTACCCCAATGCTACCGTTGTTGCAGGGATCACCGGCGGGATGGAGTACCCGGGCATTGTTTTCTGCGGGTATAAGGCAAAAAAAGCAAGCTTATGGAGTGTGAACGACCATGAGTTTGGCCATACCTGGTTCCCGATGATCGTAGGCTCAAACGAACGCCTTTACGGCTGGATGGACGAAGGTTTTAATACGTTTATCAATACGCTGTCAACAGCCGATTTTAATAACGGCGAGTATAAAAACAAAAGAGGTAATGATATGCACCGGATGGCGCCAATTGTAACAAACCCGACCCTGGAGCCGATTTTAAGTCAGCCGGCCAATTTAAAAGAAAAAAATACCGGCATCCTTTTATACTTCAAACCAAGCCTGGGCTTAACCATGCTCCGCGAACAGATTGTAGGCCCCGAACGTTTTGATTTTGCTTTCAGGAACTATATCGACAAATGGGCATTTAAACACCCTACACCTGATGACTTTTTCCGCTCGATGGAAAACGCGGCAGGAGAGAACCTGCAATGGTTCTGGCGCGGCTGGTTTTTAAACAACTGGCAGCTGGATGTAGCCGTACGCGATGTAAAATACGTGAGTGACACGCCTTCAAAAGGATCGATCATTACGATTGATAACCTGCAAAAGATGGCGATGCCCGTGATCCTTGAAATTAAAACCACAAGCGGCAAGGTAAGCAGGATAACCCTGCCGGTAGAGATTTGGGAACGTAACAGTACCTGGACGTTCAATTATCCTTCTACAGAAGAAATAGAATCGGTTACTTACGATCCTGACAAGGTTTATCCGGATATTAACCCGGATAATAACGTTTGGAAGAAATAGTTAAGCTGGGAAGTCCGAAAGTCGGAAAAGTCCGAAAGAAGCTACGCAGCTCTACTCGTTTACATAGTATTGCAGCATCTTTTCTTCTTTCGGTCTTCCGGACTTTCGGTCTTTCCCGACTTTTCTGACAAAAAACAAAACTATTTCTCCCTAAAAAGAGTTAAATTGACAGGATAATTCTCTACCCCATGAAAAAGATCTACTTGTTAACTGCCATGCTGTTAAGCCTGGCTTTTTTTGTTAAGGCCCAAACCACTTTAAAAGGCACTGTTTACGAAAACGGAAGCAATATTCGCCTCGATAACGTATTTATTCACGATAAAAATAATAAGCAATATACCATAGCGGATAAAAATGGGAACTTTGAGATCAAAACAGAGGCCGGCCACCTGCTGATCTTTGATTCGCCGGGTTATGTTTCAGATACCCTTTATGTGGTTGACCTTACGCCCAAAAAGATCAACCTTGTAGTGAAAACGATTGCCTTGCGCGAGGTAAATATCAACTCAACCCGCCAGATGTTTGATTCGCATAAGGAATACCCTGAAATATATGAGAAGAGCAAGGTTTATATCATGTCGCCTTCGTCGTGGTTCAGTAAAGAGGGCAAGGATGCGCGCCGGCTTAAAAAATACTTCGTGGTTGAAGAACAGGAGCGCCATATTGATGCCGTATTTACCCGTGCCTATGTAGGCAGCATTGTGCCGCTGAAAGGGCAGGAGTTGGAGAACTTTATGACGGTTTACCGGCCCAGCTACGCATTTGTAACCAATAATAACGGCCCATCAATGGCGGCTTATATTAATGACAGTTACAAAAAATACATGGCATTGCCACCTGAGAAACGGACTTTGCAAAGGCTGAGTGATCATTAAACCACAACCGTCTAATATCGCCTTTGCAGTTCATAATAGCATATGAAAATCCTCCTTACCAATTGGATAAATATCTGCGGACTGTTTATATCGGCTTTGTTAGCCTGTATTTTCATTTCGTACCGTTCGGATATATCACCAAATATTTTTCAGGCAATCGTAATGTCCTTATTTTCTGTTTGCTTATATGGAATGATTTTTTGGGGACTATTTGTTGTGATGATTATTTTTCTCGACTTAATACTGATCGTATACAACCAAAACCACCTCACACTAAAGCTATTGATCGAATGGGTTTTAATAAGCAGCCCTTTTGTTTATTGGTTTTTTAAGTATGATGAATGGATCTTTGCGGTAGGGGTTGCGTCTTTTCTGATAACGCAGTTGATGCGGAAAAGACTGATAATAAATATAATAGGCGTATAAAATATTGCCTTTTTGTCATCTCGAACGATAGAGAGAGATCTATACACGCGGCATTCCCACCGGCAATCGGGAATAGCAAGTGTATAGATTTCTCCTCGTTCCTCGTCGAAATGACAAATTTTTTATATTTCCGCAAACGGCACTTCGCAATCCGCATTCAAATAATTCCGAAATCGAACATCCGAAATCCGAAATCACATCACCTCTTTCCAGGTACTGCTATCCTTTAGCATTACTTCGCGCAGCAGCCTGATCTGCGGCATGCCGTGGTTCAGCACCTCGTCGTGAAATTTTTTGAGACTGAAATTAGCGCCTTCCTGTTTTTGGTAATCAGTGCGCAGTTTTAATATTTCCAGCTTGCCAATGGTATAAAACAAATAACCCGGATCAAAAGTACCGCGAAGGGCTTCCTGGTAGGATGGTTTTTGACCCTGGTACCAGTTGTCCATAAAAAATTTGGTAGCGTCGTCCAGTTTCATGCCCTGGCAATGGGTTTTTATAGATACGCACAGGCGGCAAAGGCGTAGCAGGGCATCGCCTGCCTGGGCCAGGCGGTATTTGGCCGCCAGTACAGTATCGCCGTTGTGGCCGTAGCCAGCATCGGCCATCATTTGTTCGCAGTAGTGCGCCCAGCCTTCAACATAAGCATAGCTGCCAAAGATCTTTTCAATCCGGGTAGCCTGCGAGGCGTTTAAATGCAAAAACTGGGTATAGTGGCCCGGGTAAGCTTCGTGTATGGTTACGTTGTCTGTAGTATAATAATCAAACTGGCGCAGCCAATCTTCTTTTTGCTGTGCCGTCCATTTGGCATCAACCGGGGTTACATAATAAAAAGCTTCGGTTGCCTTCGTTTCAAACGGACCGGGATCATCATTTGAAGCCGTACTAGTAGCACGCGCATATTGCGGCGTTTCGGTCACTTTTAAATTTACCATGGCGGGCATGGTCACAATGTTTTTATCCGTTAAAAACTTGCGGATCGCCTCGACATTTTTCTTTACATCCGGTATCAGGTTTTCGGCAGTGGGGTGGTCCTTTTGCAGGTCGTGGTAAACATCAACAGGTTTTTTGTTTGGGTTGATGGTTTTGGCAGCGGCATTAAACACATCTTGTTGATGTTTAAGTTCTGCAAGGCCAATGGCCAGTATTTTTTCGGGCGATATGGTCAATCCCTCGCTATACAGCAGCATTTTTTTGTAGCTGGCTTCGCCAAGGGCGTAGTTGTTATTGGCTTTGGGTAGTTTTTCCTTTTTTAGCCAGGCGGCATAAGCATGGATGGCATCAATGGCGGTTTTATTAGCCGCGTTGAAGGCTTTCATCAGCGTGTCGTTTTTCACATCCTTTAGCGCCAATTTCAAGTCGCCGCCTAAAAATTCCGTGGTGCCTTCGGCTATTTGTATGGCTGTTTCAACATAGGGTTTGGGCAGCGTATCTTTTAAATTTTCTTTTGCTGCCGCGAAAACTTTAGGCGCATTTTTTTCAATAGCGATGATAGAACTTATGCGCTCCTG
>NZ_CAIWNH010000213.1 GCF_903913935.1 uncultured Mucilaginibacter sp. | reverse complement strand
TTTTTGTGGTGGTGTTTGTGTTATTTTATGTAATTAATGGTAATCCCGTATCAATTGGCTTGTTGCTGGCTGATTTTCTGCTCAGGGCGTTTAATTTAAATGCTTATAGCCCTCTTGCTATTATCAGCGGGGCAGTGGTTAAGCAATTAAGCCTGACACCCAAACCCGTCGACCGTGCGCCTAAAAGATTTGCCTCATTTATGGGTGTTGCTTTTTTATTCCTGGTCTTGATCAGCTTCTTATCAAATTTCATCTTGCTATCAAAAGTTATCGCCGGTACGATGATCATTTTTGCGTCACTAGAAAGTTTTGCAGGCTTTTGTGCCGGATGCCATGTATATACTTTGATCAATCGCCTGAAATTTTCCAATAAACGCGTAAAATAGGGGGCAACGTTGCCGGGCGTTTTTTAACTCTTTTCTTTTTGATCCTTGCAGTTCAGTTATCATGCTTTAGCTGGCAATTAGCAGCTTTCTAACTGCTTTTCCCTGTACTTAAGTTTCGTTTGAAAAATTAACAACTATGTTGCAATAGTCATATTTGTATCATTTTGTCATTTATTGTACAATTTCTTTAATAGAAAGTAAATAATTTTAATCATCTCGTTGTATTTTTAGATTTTTATTGGGAAATTACAAACCCCATAACACTTAACATGTATAGCTTATGAAGAAAAATTTACTTTCCTTTTTTCTTTTACTTTCATCTTTTTCCTTTGTTTATGCTCAAAACAGGGTGATCAGTGGCAAAGTAACAGATCAAAAAGACGGATCACCCTTGCCCGGGGTAAGCGTGATCGTAAAAGGCTCACCTTCTGTAGGTACGCAATCAGATTTAAATGGTTTGTACTCTTTGTCCCTACCAAAAGATACCCGCACACTTATATTCAGGTACATCGGGTATAAAGAAGCTGATCTTTCTGTTTCAGGGACAACATTGAATGTGCAACTTGAATCCGATCCCAGACAATTAACAGAAGTGCTAGTAGTGGGTTACGGAACGCAAAAACGGGCCAATGTAACTGGCGCTATTACGTCAATATCCGGTAAAGAGGTAGAGAATACTCCTGTAACCACCTTCGAGCAGGCTTTACAAGGTAAAACTTCCGGCGTAAACATCCAGGCAGACGGTGGCAAACTTGGTCAGGGCGTTAAAATCAGCATCAGGGGTGTTGCCTCTGTATCTGCCGGTACCCAGCCGCTTGTTGTGGTTGATGGCATTATAATTAACCAAACAGATCTATCCAGCAATGGCGCTGCTACAAACCCGCTTGCTGATATTGATTTTAACGATATTGAATCGTACGAAGTTTTGAAAGACGCATCTGCGTCAGCAATATATGGCGCCCGCGCTTCAAATGGAGTAATCATCATCACCACCAAAAAAGGCAAGGCCGGAACAGCCAAAATTGGATTTAATGCACAGTTCGGGTTTAGCGAGCCATCGCACCACCGGCAGTTTTTAAACTCACAGCAATGGCTGCAGATTGAGCAGCGCTCCGTACTTGGTGCCGCTAACCAGGATGTATTAAACGGTTATGCCAGTACGCTGGCGGAGGCGTTGGCCAACGAAAGTTTGAACAGCACCTTTACAACACTGGCTGCGGGAAATACCAAATGGAACAAATACAATACCGACTGGGAAAAGCAAGCTTTTCAGAGCGCGCCCCAGCAGCAATACGACCTGAATTTTTCGGGCGGGAATGATAAAACCACTTATTATTTTGGCGGACAGGCCCTCAACCAAACCGGTATCATCAAGGCAAATGCTTTTCAGCGGTATTCAGGCAGGGTGAATATCGATTCAAAGATCTTCAGCAACTTTGATGTGGGAATGAAGCTGGACTTTACGCATACCTATAACCAGCGCGTTAGCAACGACGATCAGTTTAATACACCGTTGGAAATTGTGGCCTTATCGCCAATTACACCGGTAATTGATCCGCGTACAAATTTAGTAAGCGGTACGCCTCCCGGAGATCCTAACGGCGATTTTCCTTTGTATTATGACCCGCTGATAAGCGTTAACAATGCCTACTATCATACCAACGTTAATCGTACGCTCGGCAATATTTATGCAAACTGGGATATCGTTAATCATTTTACTTTCCGTTCAGAATTTGGCATGGATCAAACCAACCAAACAGAAGACAGCTACGCTAACAGCCTTACTGCAAGGGATACAGGCACCCCTAATGGGTTGGGCAACGACCAAACTACAAGTATTATCCATTATACCGTAAATAACTACTTTACGTATAAAAATGTATTCGCAAAAGATCATTCGTTGGAGCTAACGGCCGGTACAAGTTATGAATACAGCCATTTGATGGCTAACTCGGTATCCGGTAAAAATTTCCCTTCGGATGCTTATAAAGAAATAGCTTCCGCAGCATTAATATCCGCGGGTTCTTCGTCACAGTCGGAATATAGCTTTGTATCCTATTTTACGAGGGCTAACTATGCTTACAAAGGCAAGTACTTATTATCGGGAAGCGTGCGCACGGATGCATCATCAAGGTTTGGTGCAAATAACCGGTACGGAACTTTCCCGGCCGGATCTGTGGGATGGATATTGAGCCAGGAAGACTTTTTGAAAGATAGCCGCTCACTTAGCGAACTTAAGCTGAGGGCCAGCTATGGCTTAACAGGAAATGCCGAAATTGGCGATTATCCTTCTCTTGGTTTATTTACGGGGGATGCCGGCTATAACGGCACTGGCGGCCAGCGTTTTTCGCAATTGGCCAATCCTAATTTACGATGGGAAAAGACACTGCAACTTGATTTAGGTTTCGACTTCGGGTTTTTTAACAACCGCTTTTCAGGAACATTTGACTATTACCGCAAGAATACCCGTGATTTGCTACTGAATGTAAATGTGCCTGAAACATTAGGTATCGCCACGCAAACCCAAAACCTGGGCACTATGTATAACCAGGGATACGAACTATCGTTAAGCTCAGATAATTTAGTAGGTAAATTCAAATGGAACACCAATTTCAATATATCCTATAATAAAAACGTGGTAACCAATGTAAGGGGCCAGATAATAAACGACGGCGCCGACCTGAACCGCGTTATTGAAGGACAGCAGATCGGCGTGTTTTACGGACGCGAATATGCAGGGGTTAACCCGGCAAACGGTGATGCGGTGTATTATTTGAACACCAAAAACGGCGATGGCTCGCTGAACAAGGGGACCACGAACGACTATAACGCTGCTCAAAATGTCGTATTGGGTAATCCAACGCCCAATATTACAGGAGGCATTACCAATACATTCTCCTACCAGGGGGTTGATCTGTCATTTACTATTTATGGTTCATTTGGCAATAAAATATACAATGCCGCCGGCCAATACATGAGCACCGCAGCAGGCAATGGCCTGGATAACCAAACGATTGACCAGCTGAAATACTGGAACAAGCCGGGCGACATTACCAATGTACCTGAACCGCGGGAATTTTACGCCAATGGCACCAACCCATCAAGCAGGTATTTGTCGAGCGGCTCCTATGTCAGGTTAAAAACATTGACTTTAGGTTACACTTTCCCAAAGGATATGCTGGCGAAGATCAAAGTAGACCGTCTCCGGATATTTGTGAATGCTTATAACCTGTTTTTAATTACAAAATATACCGGTTGGGATCCGGAAGTAAATACTGACTTTTTAGCCAGCAATATTAATCTTGGTAATGATTTTTATTCGGTGCCGCAACCACGTACGGTTACTTTTGGATTGAATGTTGGACTTTAAAACTAAAACGATGAAAAAACTTAACAAATTATATATAGGGGTTTTAGGCACGCTATTGGTATTTAGTGCCTGCAACAAAGATCTGAATCTTAAACCCTACCAGCAACTTGACCAGAGCCAGGCGATACATACCGCGCAGGACGTACAAATTACGCTTGTGGGCGCTTATAACCGTGCGGGATTATCAGACCTGTACGGTGGCGGCGTATTCTTTTACCCTGACTTAATGGCCACACAAACCACTATTGACTGGCATGGCACTTTCCAGGGATTAACCCAAATGACCAACCAGCAAATACCAAATGATAACGGTTTTGTAAACAGCCTGTGGCTGGATGCCTACCAGGTAATAAACCAGGCCAATAATGTAATAGCCAACCTGGATAAAGTAGCTGCCGGCGATAAAGACAGAGTGGAAGGAGAGGCTAAATTTTTACGTGGGTTGACCTATTTTGATCTGGCCCGGATTTTTGGCAAAACATGGAATGATGGCGACCCGGCGGTTAACCCCGGCGTGCCCATCGTAACAACCCCTACCACGGTAATAAGCGCCTCTTCCTATGTGGCACGGGCATCGGTTTCGCAGGTTTACCAGCAGGCCATTACTGATCTTACTACTGCGGAAGCAAAACTACCGGCTGATAATAATTATTCTGCAAACAGTTTTTCAGCGGCCGCGATATTGGCGCGTTTATATTTGCAAAAGGGCGACTATGCAAACGCAGCTACCGAGGCAAATAAGGTTATCAGTTCAGGCAATTTTTCGTTAAACAAAACCTATGCTGCCGAGTTTCCTTACCCAAATCAAACGGCAGTACACGTAGATAATACTTCCGAAGATGTGTTTGCCATACAGGTAACTTCCCAACAGGGTGTAAATGGATTAAACACCTACTTCGCTTCTTCAAATGACGGGGGACGTGGTGATGTGCACGTCGTTCCGAGCTTTCTGAATAATTTTGAGAGTGGAGACGACCGGGCAGGGATGTTTCAGTACGATGACCCTACAGATCCTACCTCAACGCTAAGATGCCATAAATTTGATAACGTGGTTGGCAACGTCCACATTATCCGCCTGGCAGAGTTATACCTCATCAGGGCCGAAGCCAATTTACGTAAAAGCGGCGCACCCACAGGGGATACACCGGCTAACGACATAAAAGTAATCAGGAGCCGGGCCGGTTTAACCACACCTGCCACAGTTACTCTTAATGATGTGCTGACTGAACGGGTAAGGGAGCTTGCTTTTGAAGGCGGTTTCTTTTTCCATGATGCAAAAAGGCTGGGCCAAACCATCGGAACGCTACCCTTTAACTCAGATAAACTTGTATTCCCGATACCATTGCAGGATATTAATGCCAATCCAAATCTAAAACAAAACCCTGGGTATTAATTCACCTGAATCAATTTCAAATCATCAAACCATACATTAATTGATATGGTTTGATGATTTTTTGTTTTATCCTTTAATGGAGATGTTATAACCCGCTGGTAATTTTGATTACTATTTGTAAATTACACCATCAATTATTGATTTATGAAGAAACTTTTAGCCATCATCCTTATTTGTTCAGCTACACTTTATGGTTTTTCGCAGCAAATTAAAAAGCCATTTAGCCCTGCAGATGTTTTAAAGGAAAAGACCCTTAGCGAATCGAGGGTATCACCTGATAACAAATGGGTGGTTTATAGTTTATCAGAAGTAGATACCGCAAAAGATAAAAGCATAACCCACCTGTGGATGCAAAGTTTAACAGGTAATGAATCCATCCAGTTGACCTATGGTTCCGAATCAGCTACATCACCACAATGGAGTCCTGATGGTAAGTATATTTCATTCCTTTCTGAGCGGGAATCAAAAAATGGTTCACAACTCTGGCTGATGGACCGGCGCGGCGGTGAAGCCACCAAACTGACCGGCGTTAAGGGCGATCTGAATGGCTATGAATGGTCGCCTGATGCAAAAAAACTAGTTTTGGTCATCAAGGATGCAGAAGATAAGGATAAGGATAAGGACAAAGATGATGAAAAAACACCTTTGCCAATCCGTATCGATAGCTACCATTTTAAACAGGATATGGAAGGGTACCTGCATCACCTGCATACTCATTTGTATCTTTTTGATTTGGATACAAAGAAGCTGGATACCCTCACTAAAGGAAATACTGATGAGCAAATGCCGGAATGGTCGCCGGATGGTAAACTGATCGCTTTTGTCAGCAATCGCACCGCCGACCCGGAAAAGAACGATAATTCGGATATATTTACTATTGAAGCCAAAACAAAAGGGCAGCTCACGCAGCTAACAAGCTGGAAAGGGCACGATATTAACCCCAAATGGAGTCCTGATGGCAAGTTGATTGCTTACCTGCGTTCTACAAGTGATGCAGATTATATTATGTATGACCAGGATATGCTTTGTATGATGGACGCCGACGGTAAAAACGGTAAAACGCTAACACTTGAAATGGACCGCCCGGTAGCAACCCCCGCCTGGAGCAAAGATGGTAATACGATTGCTTTTACGGTAACTGACGACCGTAAAACTTACCTTGCACAGTATAGCCTTGTTAATAAAAAAATAAGCACACTCAACAGTGGCGATTATGGCATTGCCACAGAAAATCCGGTTAATGCAACAAATTGGGTGGTTGAAATGAGTACACCTTACCTGCCAACTGAACTTTATGCCATTGAAGGCGGCAAATTAAAAAGGCTTACCCATCACCAGGATTGGTTAAATAACATTAAACTGGCCCATGTTGAAGGTTTTAGCTCGACAAGCAAGGATGGAACGAAAGTATCAGGTTTACTTTACACTTTGGATAGTACAAAGTCAAAAAAACTTCCCTTTATACTTTATATCCATGGTGGCCCGGTAGCACAGGACGATTATACTTTTGATGATATCCGCCAAACCCTGGCCTGCGAAGGTTACGCAGTTGCAGCAGTAAATTACCGGGGCAGCAATGGCAGGGGGCTTGATTATTGTAAAGCTATATATGCCGACTGGGGCCACAAGGAGGTTATTGATCTGTTAGGCGCTGTTGACGAACTGGTTAAAGAAGGCGTTGCCGATCCTGATCATTTAGGCATTGGCGGCTGGAGTTATGGCAGTATCTCAACAGATTATACCATTGCTACCGACACGCGTTTTAAAGCAGCGGTAGCAGGAGCGGGGAGTGCCTTGCAAACCACGATGTATGGCAGCGATGAATATGTATTGCAATATGATAATGAACTTGGCCCACCATGGAAAAGCCAGGAAAAATGGATTAGTTTATCCTATCCATTCTTCCATGCCGACAGGATTAAAACACCTGTATTGTTTATGTCGGGGTTGAAAGATTTTAATGTGCCAACTGCCGGGAGTGAGCAGATGTATATGGCATTGAAACAACAAAATATCCCTACAGAACTGATTCTTTATCCAAATCAATACCACGAGTTTACTGTTCCGAGCTACCAGGCAGATCGTTTAAAACGTTACATCGGCTGGTATAATAAATATTTAAAATAGGTAACCTGCTAAATTGTTTAACAATTAAACCAACACTAATTTACTTTCGGTTGTTCGGATGCCGGTACGGGTTTCGATTTTATTTTGCCGTCGCTAACATTTATAGGCTGCACTGCTGGTTCATTTAATTTATAATATACGCCTTTAATATTTTTCAAACTGTCCATTTGAATCGGTGTAGCGGCCTTAAGTTCCTGTAATGCTAACGAAGTTTTCTTCCAATCTGCGGGGTATTTAAGGGCCAATTGTACGGTATCGGCTTTATTATAAAAATTGAGTAAATTTTGCTGAAGGGGTTGGGTCATTTCAATAAATTTATTTTCCTTCAGTTTATTAAGCAGTTCAACATATGTCTTGTCAGCCAGGCCATATTCTCCGGGCATGGTGGGGTTCCCGGTATCATAATCCATGTCTTTTAAATCTACTGTTCCGTTATGCAACTTGCTCAATATATCGTCATAATGGGTAATTACCGTATCAAAGCTGCGGATAAATAATTTTTCGCCCTCTGGGCCAACAGGTTTAAATCTCAAAGCCTTAAAAGGACCTATTTTGGGCATAATCCGAATAATGAACGCCAATACGCGTTCTTTAAATTTCGGCTTTTGTCTTGACGAACCAAACTCCTTATAATAGGCTTTCCTTTTCATCCGATAATGAAAACTTTTTTCGTTTGCGCTGGGGTTCGATTTTTTTATATCGTTTTTCTTTAACAGCCAGGCCGTGCGTGTTACTGTAGGCAATAAACTTTTTACAGACCAGCGGAAAGTTGATATAGCAAGATCAAGATTACCAAAAACAACATTGATATCCTGCCCATAGGTTTTTAAAAACGCCCGTTCCAGCACGGGTTTTGCAACTTCAAAGCCAATAAAATCGTGGTAGTTTTGTGATGCATAATTACCCCTCGCCGTTTCAAGTACATCAAATGCTATTTCAACCCGGCTATGCGAAGTGTGATCTTCATCATAAGTTACTACGGGGCCAAATCTTTCTCTCATTTCGGGGTAAACAATAGGCACAACATGGTTAGTTGCCAGTGAGTGTCCATATTTATCAGCCATATAGTGGCATAAGGAACCCAGCGCAAATGCATATTCATTGAGGTTTTGCGATTCAGATAAAAGGTTTTCAACAAAGTCGCCGCTGCGTACGTAATGTGCAAGGTTGGTAAAATAAACACTACCAAAAGGGAAATAGCCCATGTCGGCGATCAACGCACCACCATAAGCATATGCATGGGCCTTGACAAGGTCGCTATCGGCTGCCGCCGGGAACTTCTGTTTCAATAAAGGCAAAATGCTTTTCTTCCAGCTGGCATCAATCAACGCCTCATGGGTTAATACGGAGTAAGCCTTTGCAGGCTTTGGCATAAATGATACGAGTAGAAACAGGATCAATATATATCTGAGGGGTATTTTCAGCTTCGGCATGATTGAAATTGCGAGGTTTTAATTATATAAAAGAAATAAAACCTGAAATTGTTTTACAAGGATAAAAATATCATTCGGATCAGGCCCGCGAAATGCCATAAACTTTGGGCTGCACATCAGTAACCCAATGATTAACGAACTGTATAAGGAGATTCACTTTTCAGTTTTGTTCATTAGGAAAAGGTAATTTCTTAGCGTTGCATTTTATAAATATTGGCGCCGAAGCTGAAAAACATAGGGGATAAGCGGCTAATAAAAAAGGCGGCCCTGGAAAAACAGGCCACCTTTAAAAATATATCAGCAGTTATTGAATTAATTTTCCTGTGGTTCGTCAGATGGTGTACCTACTACTTTATAGGCCTTATTACCCCTGGTGTCAATCGTTTCCTGGTAGTAATAATCATCAGGAGACACAAAGAAAGTTTCGCCGTTAAGCTTTATCCTACGGGTATCCTGTGGCAAAGTTTCATAGACATCACCTTTTTGTGGTTCCGGAACATTGTTTACACCGCCTTGAGGGGGCGCACTGTTATATCCGCCATTATCAGGAGCAGGGGTATTATAACCGCCGTTATCAGTTCCGCTGTTGGCGGTGTCTAACTTACCATCTTTACCTGCTATCACATAAATGTTAGTACCATCATCCTTGGTAACCGGTTGATAATATACACCGTTCAATTCATAATATTGCTGTCCGTCAATGGTAATCTCTTTTGCACCGGCCGGAAGCTGTGTAATTTCAGCACCCAATGGTGGCTCAACTACGGTATATTGGTTGTTATTCTGTTGGTAATAAAATCCATTGCTGTAATAGTATGGCTGGTTGTCCCAATAGAAAGGATAATACCCGTAAGGTAAAACCCCTACACTGAAACCAATACGTGGCCAATATAAGCTTGCGTATAAGCCTCCGTTCCACCAGTAACCGCCACGGCCACCCCACCATCCGCGGGCACCCCAATAACTAGGGCCGTAAAAACCGCCTCTCCATCCGTAGCCACCTCTGTAGCCGTATGCACCACGGTAACCGTATGCACCACGGTAACCATAAGCACCGCGATATCCGCCTCTGTAGGCATTTACCCCGCCATTATAAGCATAACGATTTCCGTTATAACCCCTTGCGTTTACTCCGGGTCTTCCGTTAAAGCCTCTTGCGTTTACTCCGGGTCTTCCGGCGAAATTATTGCCTCTTGCATTCACGCCTGGTCTGCCGGCAAAGTTATTACTTCTGAAACCGTTGTTACCACCTTGAGGAGCAAAGCCACGTTGGAAATTGCCCGGCCTTTGAGGAGCCTGGAATGACCGGCCGCCGCCAAAGCCACCTCTGGGTGCTGCAGCACCACCGCCATTGAAACGGGCACCGCCGCCACCGCCGCCATTAAAGCGGGCACCGCCGCCGCCACCGTGATTACCGCCGCCGCCGCCGCGGGCAAAACCGCCGCCGCCACCGTGATTGCCGCCACCGCCGCCGCCACCTCTGTTGTGTTGGGCGCTGGCGGGCATTGCTAAAAACAGGCACATCAGCCCGCTTAAGCCAATTGATAACAAATATTTATATGCACTTTTCATAATTGTTTTTTTTAACTTTTTTTATGGTGTTTGTTTAATAGACAGATTTTACCGTCCTGGGTTTAATTGCACTTCATTTTTTATTTATACTTGCAGTAGAATGACAAACGAACCGGGATATAGCTGTGCTATCCGACAAAAAAATGATTATGATAAAAGACACCAATGCATTAAACCAGGTAGCCGAATTCCATCATACCTTCAAACATCCTATAGTACCCAACCCTGCCATCCCATCAAAAGAACGATGTGAGCTCAGAGTTTCGCTGCTGGCTGAAGAACTAAAAGAATTGCAGCAGGCAGTAGAAGATAACGATTTAACAGAAGTTGCTGATGCCTTATGCGATTTGCAATATGTACTTGCAGGGGCTATCTTAGAATTTGGCCTTGCCGAAAAATTTAAAGAACTATTTGACGAGGTACACCGCTCCAATATGAGCAAGGCCTGTAAAACCGTTGAAGAGGCTAACCTTACTATTGATCATTACAAAAACACTGCCAATACGGATTCATATCATAAAGAAATAGACGGGTTGTTTTTAGTGTACCGTACAGCTGACAATAAGACGTTAAAATCTATCAACTATTCGCCCGCAGGGCTTGGTCAAATATTAACAAAATAAAATAAGCCCGGCATGTTGTTCATGGCGGGCTTATCCTTTTTTATTGTCAACCTACTGTCTAAACCCTCAAAAACGTTTTCTTTTGGTACAGGTAACGCAGAAAGAACCATTTTATCAGCACCAGAGTTATCGCCATTACTACTGCGTTATATGGGTTTCCCACCAGTTGCCCGAGCCATTGGAAAAACCCGTTATTGGCATAGCTCCATTTGATAAAATGGCCCGAGATATAGATCAAAATAGAGTTCATCCCGATGACTTTAAAAAAGAAGGCCCATTTTTTATATCCCAAAACATCAATCACGTAATAAAAAACCGACATCAATATTAAACTGATCCCGCCGACCAGCATCACGAAGGAACTTGACCACAGGTTTTTGTTGATCGGGAAGTCTAAATTCCAGATCAGTGAAACGAATATAAAAACGATACCAAAAAGAGCCATCAGCAACGCCTTTAAATTCGCCGATATATCCTTCCTTTTTAACAGCGTTCCTGTTAATATACCTAAAATACCGGTGCTGATAGCGGGGATAGTAGAGAACAAGCCTTCCGGATCGTGCATATTTATTTTTGTACCGGGGTAGGGTACATATAAGTGGCCGGGCAATATGGTGCGGTCAACATACGAAGCAAAATTACCCTGCGGGGTAAGGTCGCCCGGGTGAAAACCCGGCGCAGCTGTAAATTTAAGCAGCAGGTAATAACCCACTATAAATATCCAAAACCAGATCATTTGCCAAAGTTCTTTTGCGTACAGGTAAATGATATTGGCAAACATATAGGCAATACCGATGCGCCCCAGTACACTAGGGAACCTGATATCCGCAATGGGTTGAATTTTTAGCCCGTTGTTTACCAGCAGCCCCAATAGCACCAAAATAAAGGCCCGCTTAATAACCCTTAGCATCAATTGTTCGCGGCTTTTGCCTTTCTCCAGTTCGCGGCCCACCGAAAACGGCGTAGAAACGCCTGCCATAAACAGGAAGAGCGGGAAGATCATATCATAAGCGTGAAACCCATTCCAGTCAGGGTGTTCAAATTGGTTACCGATCACCGTCCAGAAGGTTGATTTGGTAGAATCACGGAGCGCGTGCATTATTTCATCTGCCCCCATGATCCAGAACATATCGAAGCCGCGAAGGGCATCCAATGAAAACAAGCGGGTAGGGGTGGAATCGAAATCATCCGCCGCCTGAACTGTTGAGGTTTGAGCCATCTTAATGTTTTGAGATTTAATTGATACGCGAAAGGTAGAACTTTTTAAATTGATTTACAAAAATGAGTCTGGAAGTCGGAAAAGGGTAGATTCAACTCACCAATGCAACAATATTGTCTAAGTTAGTGTAAAAAACATGTTTGGGATTGTTGTATAGCAGTTTTTTTCTTGGTCTACTATTGATTTTGTGTTGTATGTCTTTGATTTCCTGTTCATTATAT
>NZ_CAIWNH010000212.1 GCF_903913935.1 uncultured Mucilaginibacter sp. | reverse complement strand
TGGGCCTTTATAAACGCTTGCCCTGTTCCAACCTCCACCTGTATGAACCCCGAACCAGAGGAACAATAGGAGGAGAGGGTGCTGCATTTTTTTTGTTAAGCGATAAATCTTCCGAAAAAAACCTTGCGGAGCTCCTAGCCATCCGAACTATTTATAAACCCGGCAGCCCGGAAAATTTGGAGAAAAAAGTGCGGTTATTCCTGGCAGAAAACAATTTAGCGATCACTGACATTGACCTGGTGATTACTGGCAAAAGCGGGGATACCGCACATGACGATATCTATGAGCGATTAAACCTGACCATTTTTAAGACGATCAATTTAGTTAACTACAAACATTTATGCGGGGAGTATCCAACCGCATCGGCTTTTGCACTGTGGCTGGCGGTCAATATCATCAAACATAGAATGGTGCCTGAGGTAGTCGTCGAAAAAAGTGTTTTGAATACCATGCCTAAAAAAATATTGATCTATAATCATTACCAAAAAATATATCATTCATTAATGCTGGTTTCGGCAATTTAAATTTTCACATGCAGTTTATAAACAATGCTTTATTTAAGATCAGTAAGCTGGAACGCCATGACGGTGTGCTTAAAGCCGTGCTGGCGATCAATAAAGATTGCCATATATTTAAAGGGCATTTCCCCGGGCATCCCGTACTCCCCGGCGCCTGCATGCTGCAAATAGTGAAAGAAGTATTGGAAAAGGCCCTGGGTGCTTGTTTGCGCTTAAAAAAGGCAGAATATTTGAAATTTATGCTGGTGATCGGGCCGGAGAGTACCAGCTCAGTGAATTTGGATATTGTACACAAGGAACTTGCTGAAAGCCAAATAAAAATAACTGCCAGATTAACCAATGCGGAGTTGGTGTATTTTAAATTTCAGGGGACGTTTTTAGCACTGTGAAGCATTATTTTCCTTGATGCTCCCTGATATAATCCACCATGGTATTCACATCAACGAGGATCTTACGGCCTTCCCTTGGATCTTTGATACTTATGCCGTATTCCTTTTTTAATAAAACGATCAATTCAAGGGAGTCGATCGAGTCCAGCCCGAGTCCGTCGCCAAATAAGGGTTCGTCATCTTTGATGTCGACCGTTGTGAGGTCAGTAAGGTTAAGGAATTGTATGATCTGGCTTTTTAATTGTTCTTTTAAGGTTGCTTTATCCATGAGGTGTTTAAATTAAATTTTTTCGCTTCAGCCCCCAAAAAGTAGCGGCCTGAAGTAGTAGCGTAATAATAATTAAAGGGGCAATATTGTTTAAGATATCTTTTAGTTTTCCCCCTTCCAGGAATAAGGTATAATAAGCTTCGAGGCACCAGTGCATCGGCGAGAAGTTGGCCGCATTTCTGAAAAAGCCCTGCATAGCAAAACTGGGAACCATCAAGCCCCCAATAGCGGCTAAAATAACGATAGAGACTGCTCCAAAACCATTTACCTGTTCCTGGGTTTCTGAAAATACCCCTACACAAATGGCATAGCTTACTGCGCACCAGCCGCAAATAATGGTAATCACCACGAGGGCTAGCAGATCCGAAGGCAAGTTAAGCCCCGGTAAACCCATCAGCGGGAACAGCCAGATCCCTATCGAAAATATAACAACCGCCTGTACCATGGTCACGAACAGAAAAGTGATTTGTTTTGACAGGATAGCTACCAGGTAACTGGTGGGCAGGGTTTTTAACCTGATAAAACTGCCGCTTATTTTTTCTTTAACCACACTACCGCCCAATGACATGATGACAAAAAACATGGCAAAAATCGTCCAGGCGGGCACGTTGTGCTGTGTAGCATTTGGCGCGATACGGGTACCGCTTTTTGACACCGGAATTTCCTTGATCGCCGTTTGATTGTTCAGCATTTCGTTTTCCAGATTTTCGGGCATTGGTTTTTCGTTGATCGAAAAATACAGACTTCGTAAGGTTTCCCTGCTCTCCACCAGTTGCAATGCGCTTCTTACAGCCCCTGCCACAGACAACCTTAAGGATTCCTGCAAAACAGGGTTATAATAAAGCGTAAGCGGGTCAACATCGCCGGCCGGTTTAAGTGTTCCTCCTTCTAATCCAAAACTTTTGAGGGCCTTGCCTGCGATATTGTTTGCTTTGGCCGCCACCTTCGATGAGAAATTTGCCGGGATGATCAGTCCAAGCATCGCATCTTTCGCATGCATCGCGTCTGACATGGATTGTTCGTTTTGGATGCCGTAAATCTGCAATACTTTGAACATGCCAATTTTATTAATAGAAGTGATCAACTGCCGGCTCGCCTCTCCGGTATCCAGGCGATTGATCAGGATAGGTAGTTTGTTTTTATCGACTAGTTGAAAAGTGCTGTTTTGTATATTAGTGACCACAATAACCAGCATAATAGGCATCGCTAACATCAGGCTGAGGCCTACTTTATCCCTCCAGAGGATCCTTATATCTTTTAAGATGGTCGCCCCGAGTTTAAACATCGTTCCTGTAATCCTTTCCGGTTAAGTTTAAAAATAAATGTTCAAGGTTGTCCTCGTTATACCCTTCCAGCAAGCCGTTGAGGCTGTTATGGGCTATAATTTTACCATCGTCCATCAGGGCTACCTGCTGGCATAAGCCTTCTGCTTCGCTTAACTGGTGCGAGGTGTAAATCAGCGTGGTACCATTTTTATTTAATGCTAAAAGATAGTCGATGATCGCGTGCCGGGTTTGTACATCCACACCAACGGTCGGTTCATCTAAAAACAATATTTCCGGCTCATGGATGACGCCTATCGCCAAATTCACTCTGCGTTTCATACCGCCGGAGAATTTTTCAACTGGTTTATCTCTAACTTCTTCCAGCCCCAAAATATGCAGCAATTCATCGGTTCTTTTCCTGATCTTTTGCTTATCAAGACCCGACCAGGCGCCGAAAAATTCCATGTTTTCAACCGGACTGAGTTCCTGGTAAAAAGAAAAATCCTGCGGCACAAAACCGAAAAGATGATTCACCTCAACGTGCTTTTGGCCGATATCGTGACCGAAAAGCCTGATATGACCTTCATCAGCCCTGAGTAATCCAGTCATTAAACTGATCAGCGTGGTTTTGCCTGCCCCGTTAGGGCCGAATAAGCCGAACCGTTCGCCTTTCGCAACTTTTAAATTTAGATTGGAAAAAATAACGCCGGAACTTCCCTGATACCGGAAGCCCATATTTTGTATGTCAATTGCCGGGAGATGCTTTATTACCATTTTATTTTCTTTAAAACAAGGAAAGCTTCTTTCTCTAATTCAGCGATCTCGACCAGGTAATTTCCCATCACGTCGAAATCCTGCTGGCTGCCTATTCTTCCTTTGTAAATTCCGGAGGCTTGAACCGCCGCCGTGCGCCACAAATCGCCTGCCTGGGTAAACATGCGCGAAACGGCAGCCAAACCCTTGCCAGGCAGCCAGGCATCAGCTTCCTGCAAAAAAGCAGCATAAATATAGCGGAAGCCGCCGCCACCGGTACCAATCTCTTCCTGCATCCGTACCATTTGTGCCAGGTATGAACCTGCTTTTTGCAAGCCCAGCTTATTTGGCCATTTTTTTATCCTGTTTCCGGTAGCTTTTATGCCCTTTACCCCCGCAAAACTGAATGGAATGCCAAGCATGTTGCGCACATTTTTTTTAATCCCGCTTTTAATGGCATGTTTGATTTGTTCGTCGCTGATAGCGGGCCCATGTTCAGGAAAATAAAGATGTCCCCTTGGAGCAAGTGCCCCTTTCGCAAAACGAACGCGTTCCAGCTGGTAAGAATCTAAAATGTTGGTGCTTTCCATAATGGGATCGCTCACCAGGTAATTGTCTTCCTCCCTGCCATAAACTACAATGTTGTGGGCATTAAAATGGAAGCGATATTCTTTCGGGAAGTAGGGGAGATAATAAACCCCAACCTGGCAACCTACGGCGTGTCCGTTGTTCAGGCTTTCGCGTAAAAATGATTCTGCTTTTGCCGGTGAGCGGAATTTTTTCCTGATCACCGATATGCCCAATGATTGGCATGTCCGGTTGAAAATATGTCCCGGCAGGGTCCTGAATGCGATAGCCGGACCATTATTGATCTTCATCAATGGAATATAGGCGAAAAACAACCCGGCGCCAATGCCAAACGCAATCGGTTCGGTGATCTTTCCCTGCGAGCTGATTCTTAGTAAATTACTGGTAACACCCGATTCACAATGTGCTGCCTGGTGGTGTTCGAACTCAATCTTCATTTATAATCATATTTTTGAGGTCTTTAACCTTGATGTTAAACGCGGCGGCGTATTTTTCCAGCTTTTTAGCTGGCAGCTGATGAAATACTTTTGGTTTTAAATGTCTTTTGATCTGCCATTTCCAAAAACCGGTGTAATCTGCTAAAATACTGATATCCATCAGCCTGTATTCCATGAAGAACAACAGGGGGCTGGCTTGTTTGTTAAGCACTTGCTGCTTCGCAGATTCAATCCGTTTTTCAATATCGGCCCAGGCCACATCCAGCGCTTTGATCTTTACCTCCCAGCCGCTGCTGAGTGCGGTAACATATTTACCGCTACTGTCCGTGGCATAGCAAATCTCTTGCGTGATTTTGCCGAGCGAACTCAGGTCCTGTGGTACTTCATCTTTTTTCATAGCGGTAGCTGAAGGGGTAAATTTCAGCAAACAGTTAACATCGCATACATATAGGAAAAGCGCCCGCTTTCCGGGACGAGCAATAGAATTTTCTCTCCTTTTTTTAGTTTTCCACTTTTAAAAAGCTCATCTATCATCAGGTACACGGATGCCGCCCCAACGTTTCCAACGGTAAACAAATTAATGAACCATTTTTCATAAGGAATGCCGCCGCCGTACTCTTCAATCATATCATAGATCTTGCTTTTGAAAAAGTTGCTCGAGATATGCGGTAAGAAATGGTCAATATTACCGGCGCTGAGCCCCCTCCGTTCGAAGATTTCTTTGATTTTTATGCCCCCCAATTTAATAATGTTATCACTCAGCAAAGTAATATCCTGTTTGATGCTGAAGACAGAATTGGTCATGATTTCTTCGGGAGTAAAATCCATAAAGCCTTTTAACGACCCATCTGCAAGCTTTTCGGCGCCCATATACATGCAGGCTTCCATTTGGTTGGCGTAGGAGACGCCTTCTATCCAATCAATCCGCAGGCTTAATCCTGTTTCATTAGGTTGATCCGTTAGCAAAAAAGCCGAGGCACCGTCAGATAGCATCCATCTTAAAAAGTCTTTTTGAAATGCGATGTAGG
>NZ_CAIWNH010000211.1 GCF_903913935.1 uncultured Mucilaginibacter sp. | reverse complement strand
TGGTTATACAACTAACTTCAAAAAAAATTGTTTTATGAGTTACTTTGGAATTAATGTCGTCTAATAGGTCTACTATATTTTTGTAACGTTCGCCGTTGAAGCCAAGGTTGATAAGGTCGAGTTTTAAACTATCGTTTGCATATTTCTCATTAACTGAATTTACAGCCCTTGAATTACCCAAAATGTAATAATCATGCTTACTGTTTCTAAAGTACCGGGTAAGCCTGAACTTTGATTTACTATCCAATACATACTTTATCCCAATGTAGAGCACAAATTGGGCTACAAATATACTTACTGCTAAAATCAAGAATCGATAAACGAATTTTTTCATGCTTTAAAATTGGAAGTAAATAAATGCATTGCTTGAAAAAGTGGCAAATAAAATGATATGCACAAGTAAAACAATATTTATGATGAATGATTTGTATGAATTTTTTTCGAAATAATTAAAAAAGAAGATGTCCATCGCCAGTAAAACCAATATAACGTACACCAGTTTTGCAATTTCAAATTGCAAAAGTACCTGGTGCGATTTCATGTGCACAATATGTTTAATAATGTAAATGGAGTCGTTGAAAGAATGTGATCTGAAAAATACCCAGGCCAGGGTTGTAAGCGCGAATGTAAGCACAATAGCAATGGCGTTAGGCAGTTTAAATTTAAATTGCCTTTGCACAACTAAATAAAGGCCATGTAAACCGCCCCAAATAATAAAATTGTAACTCGCGCCGTGCCATAAGCCGCCCAATAACATCGTTATCATCAGGTTGCGATAGGTAAACAGCTTGCCTTTACGGTTGCCGCCCAGCGGAATATACAGATAATCCCTTAGCCATGATGATAGCGAAATATGCCATCTCTCCCAAAATTCACTAAAATTTCTTGAAAAGTACGGTCTGTTAAAGTTTACCCGAAGTTCAATCCCGAACATTTTTCCTAAGCCTAATGCGATGTCGGTGTATCCGGAAAAATCACAATAGATCTGGAACGAATAAAACACGGTAGCGAAAAGGATCTGAAGATCAGAAACAACATGAAGATTGCTGTAGGTGCTATCAACCATTACACCTATTGAATCGGCCACAACCATTTTCTTAAAAAAACCAAGGATCATTTGCGAAAGGCCGCTTGTCATTTTTTCTGCATCTATTTCACGTTTTCTGAGCAATTTCGGCAACATATCCTTAGCCCTTGAAATTGGCCCGGCCACAAGTTGCGGGAAAAAACAAACAAATGAAGCGTAGGCAATATAGTCCCTGGTCGGCTCGATTTTTTTGTGGTAAATATCAATGGTATATGATAGTGAGTGGAAGGTATAAAATGAAATACCTATAGGGAGCAATATGTCAAGGCTATGTGTGGGAATCTGAATTCCCCAAAAATTGACAATTGGGGTAAGTGAGTATAGAAAGAAATTGAAATATTTAAAAAAGAAAAGTATACCGAGGTTTATACAAACGGCTAATATTAAAACACTTTTCTGCCTTTTCGGACTCTTTGCTTCGAATATCTTTATTCCAAAATAAAAATCCAAAAGGGTGTTAAATATCAGAAGAAATAAAAATCTCCAATCCCAAAAAGCATAAAAAATGAAACTTGAAATAAGTATAAAATAGTTTTGATATTTTAAATTATTTCGAAGAAGAAAGTAAATAACAAAAAAGATCGGGAGAAAGATTAGGAAATTTATGCTGTTAAAAACCATTGATCCTTGCGTTTAAATTTAGTGCTGATTAAATATAAAGTTTGTGATATAACCAGTGGAGCCGGAAGTAACTGAATATAAGTTTTGCGAAAAGTTTTGCATTTTATCCATTTGCATGCTTAAATAGTAAAAATATTCATCCTTTATCAAGAAGTTTACATTGTTCGATCATTACAAAAAACTGGCGATTTTAGGGAATATAATTATTCGTCAATTATGATTGATGATGCCAGGTCTTGAGTAGTTTCAGCTGATGTATGATTTCTTTCTTCTTTTAAAAAGTAATATTTCATCACCGGTCCCGAAACGATAACAGTTGCTACAGTCATCACAACTAAGCCTTCAAAAACCTTTTCATTAATTATTTTTGCCTGGAGGGCCAATAATCCCAACACAATCTCCTGCGAACCGCGGGCATTCATACCAAACGCTACAGCGATAGACTCGTTCCGGTTTAACCCGCTAATCCGGCTGCCAATACCCGCGCCTATCAATTTAGCAATACAAGCTATGGCGAGTATGATGGCTACTACTTCAAAATTAAAGTTTGACACAAAATTCAGCCGGAGGCCGATGGATGCAAAGAAAAGTGGCGCGATAATATTAACAGTAAACTGATGTAAAATAAGCTTGTGGCGCTCAGTAAAATACTCTGAATCGCCGATAGCTACACCCATTAAAAATGCCCCGAAAACAGCGCGTACGCCCAAATATTCGGTTATTATAGCACTCACCAGGCAGAGACAGATAGCAAGGGTGATCACACGTCCTATCTTGAGGTTTTTATGGGCAACAGAAAGCAGTTTGTTAATCAGCCAGCGTACAACGGTGACCATAAATACCGCAAATAGTAAAACAACTATAACCGACATGTAGGAGCCTTCTTTTTTTCCGGAGTTCATCATCTGCATGATGATAGAAAATAAAATCCAGCCCAAAAAGTCATCTATCATTGCCGAAGTAAGCACCAGGTTGCCAATTTTTGTCCTTAAAATGTCAAGGTCCATTAAAATTTTTGTGATAACTGACAGCGCAGTAATAGATAACGCGGTACCAAAAAACATCGCCGAAATAAACTGGTTATTAGCGCCTGTAGAGAAAATACGCTGGTAAAAAAACCACGCCGCAATAAACCCCACAATAAAAGGGAAAATAATGCCGGTTAGGCTGATGGAAAGAGCATGTTTGCCATCTCTGCGAATCTGCTTGAGATCGACTTCAAAGCCTGCAACAAACATGAGCAAGATAATGCCGATGTTGGCCAGCCCGTCAAAAGCTCCGTAAGCCCGTGGTACAGCAAGGAAAATATTTTTAAAGACCTCAGGAAAATAATGCTGCAGGATGGTTGGTCCCAAAATCACGCCGGCAAGGATTTCGCCTATAATAGCAGGTTGCTTGTATTTTCTGCATAATTCACCAAGTAAACGTGCAAAAACTAAAACAATAGTGAAAATGATGAGAAAATGGAGTACTTCGGCAGAACTGAGTTTTGATACCATATTATTTTAGAACTGAATACATAGGAATAATAGCAAATATAAACTTTTTAAATTATTTATTGTTATGT
>NZ_CAIWNH010000210.1 GCF_903913935.1 uncultured Mucilaginibacter sp. | reverse complement strand
TCTTTTTTTATCTCAAATTTCACATTAGCTTTATATGATGAAAAACATTTACTTACTCGTTGTTAGCCTGTTTATAACTATATCAGTAGTACAGGCCCAGGATAGCTGGGTAACCCATAAAGGTGATAACCGGATTTCTCTTAAATTCCCCAACGAACCTAAAGAACTGACACCCGGCAGTTTTATTGCAGTAGATAAAGACAGTATTGCTTATATTTTTACCATAGTTGATTTCCAGGTGGTAGCCAACCTCGATTCGGTTGCTTTGGCGCCTATGAAAACCACCCGGGAATTTGCTGACCAGCTAAAAACCGGCATTAAACAAGGCCTGCCCGAAGTTGATTTTCCGGATTTTGTAATCGGTACCTGGAAAGGTTTTACAAGTTACTCTTCCATAGGCTTTGATGCAAAAAAGAAAAAATATGATTTATTGATGTTTATTATAGGCGATAAACTGTACAGTGTATCAACAGTTGCTAAGGACGGGATGAGTAACCATGGCCACGATAGTTTTGTTAATTCGATTGTGCTGAGTAATTAACGGAAATGTAGTGCTTGTTTTCGCGCGGCCAAAAGCTTACTAAAACCATTTACTTATTTCCCGATTAAGCCTTTGTTAATTAAGTAGTTATTACCTAGCTTTACACTGGACTATGTTTAAATCAATTATGAAAATCCCATCAATTTAAACAGCGAACCCTTTGTTCGTTAAAATATCACCATGAATAAGCAGGTTGTTTTTTATTTTGCCGAGGCGATCAACAGCCATGATGTCGACAGGATTTATTCCATGATGGCTGAAGAGCACACTTTTGTGGATGCCCATGGTAACCGCATTGAGGGCCGCGACAAAATGAAAGCAGGTTGGGCAGGCTATTTTCAACTATTCCCGGATTACCACATTGAACTGACCGATATTTTTGAAAATAGCGGTACTGTAGCCGCTTTCGGTTTTGCCGGCGGCACCTATAAAAGTCTTAAAACGCCAAATAACGAAAACTACTGGCGCCTGCCCGCCGCGTGGAAAGCCATTGTTGAAGATGGAAAAATTAAGCTTTGGCAGGTGTATGCGGATACGAAGGTGGTGTTTGAAGTGATGGGGAAGAACCCATAAAGCGCGCGCAGGTTTAATGGCATTATTAAACAAATACACGTAGGGGCTACCCTTGTGGTCGCCCCTGGATTAATTGCCATTGTCCCAATATTATCGTTTTGTTTTTCTTACCGACCATCAGAGACTGCCTGTCTTTAGGCGACCACATGGGGCTGTTCAGCGTAACCCGCCTATCTTTTGGGCGACCACAAGGGTCGCCCAAAAGATGTTGGACAGACGGGGCGGAATTTTTGGGGTTAAAAAAAATCAGTTTGCTCAGAACCAATGTGCGAACCAACAGATTTGTCAACTTTTGAAAAGTTGACAAATCTGTTGGTTCGCATGCTGCTTATGAAAAATCTATTCCCCCTTCGGTCGCGATTTTATATCTTTTTGGCGACCACAGGGTGTTTCATATAATTTGAACGAATAAATAAGCAAGCCCCCATATAAAGTAACAATTCATGCCGAATAATAATATTAGCGAGGATTTAAAACCGGCGATTGCCAGTTCAAGGGATTTAGCTATTTTGTGGAAGCATGGGTTTATCAATTACGATCACATTTTCCTTGCCATACTAAAACAAAAGTGCATGGCATCCGATTACCTCATACAATTTGATACGGACCAATGGGAAAAGAAGGTAAAAGAATCGTATCCGGCAAAAAGCAGAAAGAAAGGTTCTATCCCATTAACATTGTCGGCTGAGCGTGTTCTCAAACATGCGCTAAAAATAGCTCCGATCAACAATGAAACCAATATAAATACAGTCCATGTATTGCTGGCGATATTAAGTTGTGATAACGAAGTTACTAGCGCATTTAACAAGGCTGGCATGACTATCACTGATATTACATTGCCCTATTTTAAAAGAGAAATAAAACAGTTCCCGCGTCTGCTAAAACCCATCCGGGATAAGGCCTATACCAGAATGGAGATTTTTTTCTCCGCAATTTGGTCCAAAAAGAAAAAGCTGGGTCAATTGTATACGAACGCCGTTGATCTGTATCACTACCGCCAATACAACGATTCAGTCAAAAGCTGCCAGGTTGCGCTGGCGTTTTCTCCGGGCAATGCAATGTTCAGGGCCTGGATGGCCTATAATAAAATAAAATTGAAGGAGAACGATGCTGCAATTGACCTGTTAACGGAACTTTTAAAAGAGCAACCTGATCAAAAAGGCCATAAGTTTAACTTATCGTATCTCCTCGATGTTAAAGGGAATTATCCCGAAGCCGCTGCTTTGCTTGATGGCCTGTTATTGGAAGAACCGAAAAATGATCTGTTTCTAAATAACAGGGGATTTAACCTGCTGCGGCAAAAACGGTATACAGAGGCCATGCCGTTTTTTGAAAAGGCAATAAAAGAAAATCCCAATGCGCCATACCCGCAAAATAACCTGGGATTTACGAAATACAACCTTGGCGACCTGAACGAGGGGCTGGCTTTGATTGATTGCTCGCTGAAACTGGACAAAGGCAACAGCTATGCCTATCGCAATAAAGGCATTATTTTTATGGAACAAGGAGATAAAACTGAAGCCCGGAAAAATTTTAAGCTGGCGCTGAAATTCGGCTTTACGGAAAAGTATGATAATGAGGTTGAAAGGTTGTTGGCCGATTTGGGAGTGGATGATCAGATTTGACATCTTTTGAAAAGTTGTCAAAAATTGCTCCGGTGCATTGCAACAAGGTCAAAACTGCTGACAAGATCCTGTCAGTGACAAAATCTTGTCAGTAGTTAAAATACTAACAATCAACGCTTTGTTGCAGGGCGTTGCACGTGTTGCGCAACAAACAAGCGCTCGCTTTTAATGTTTCTTATAAGTCAAAAGCCGCCTTCACCTTATCTACGTAATCCAGTTTTTCCCAGGTAAACAGTTCCACTTCCTTGGTTACCACGGTACCTTCCGGGCTTACAAACGTTTTGGTTACTACTTTGCTTGGTTTACCGAAATGGCCGTAAGCGGCAGTTTCGCTGTATATGGGGTTACGCAGTTTAAAGCGTGTTTCAATAGCGTATGGGGTCATGTTAAAGATCGACTCAACTTTTTTGGCGATCTCACCATCGTTCAGGCCAACTTTTCCAGTTCCGTAAGTATTGATATAAATACCCATTGGCTGTGCAACGCCGATAGCGTATGATACCTGTACCAAAACTTCATCGCAAACACCGGCCGCAACCAGGTTTTTGGCAATATGGCGGGTAGCATAAGCTGCCGAACGGTCAACTTTCGAAGGATCTTTACCTGAAAACGCGCCGCCACCGTGTGCGCCTTTGCCGCCATAGGTATCCACAATGATCTTACGGCCTGTTAAGCCTGAATCGCCATGCGGGCCGCCGATCACAAATTTGCCGGTTGGGTTAATATGGTATTTAATGCCATCGCCAAAGAAATGGGCATATTTTGGATATTTGGCTTTTACCCTCGGGATGAGGATACTGATAATATCATCATTGATCTTTTTCAGCATCGCAACTTCTTCGTCAAAATCATCATGCTGGGTTGAGATCACAATGGCATCAATCCTTACCGGTTTGTTGTCATCATCATACTCCAGCGTTACCTGCGATTTTGCATCAGGACGAAGGTATTTGATATCAGTGTTTTCGCGCCGGATAGCAGCCAGCTCAATTAATAGTGCATGGGCAATATCCAGTGCCAGCGGCATATAATTATCGGTTTCAACGGTAGCATAACCAAACATCATCCCCTGGTCGCCTGCGCCCTGCTCTTCTTTTGCCGAACGGTCGACACCCTGGTTGATATCCGGTGATTGCTCATGAATAGCGGAAAGCACCGCGCATGAGTTACCATCAAACATATATTCGCCTTTGGTATAGCCGATCTTATTGATCACCTCGCGGGCAATTTTTTGAACATCAAGATAAGCCTTTGATTTTACTTCGCCGGCCAAAACAACCAGGCCGGTAGTAACCAATGTTTCGCAGGCCACTTTCGACTCGGGGTCGAAGGCTAAAAATTGATCTATTAATGCATCCGATATCTGGTCGGCAACTTTATCCGGATGTCCTTCTGATACGGATTCTGAGGTAAATAAGTATGACATAAATTTTTTTGGATAAATTTTAACTTAACAGCAAAAAGGTATTTTTATGATGCCTCTGCCAAATTTTTTATTTAAACGTAAAAATGAAGAATTATGATTTAAGGGGATTGTAGTAAAAAGAAGCATGGTTTTAGCACTTTTTTACGTGGTTGCAATCCAGACCGCTGTATTTTCCGTTACCTGTATTAAGGCATTAGAATTTGGAACGGTACAATTAAATCAGTCCACATTCAGGCCGCTAAATTAAAACAATTTTTACAAAGCCGAAAATACATTTACTTTTGGCGCCAGAAAATATATTTAGTTGAAAGGGAAAGCGTTATTTATTATAAACCCGATATCGGGCGGGAAGAAAAAGGAAGGGGTTCCTGAACTGATAGAAAAACATCTTGATGCAAATGCATTAACGCCTGTTATTCTTTTTAGCGACAGTGTTTCGCATGCCAGGGAAATAGCCCGGGATGCGGTAAACAAATTCGAGATGGTAGTGGCCGTTGGCGGCGACGGAACCGTGAATGAAGTAGCCTCGGCGATAGTGGGCACCGATATGAAGTTAGGTATCGTGCCGTTCGGGTC
>NZ_CAIWNH010000209.1 GCF_903913935.1 uncultured Mucilaginibacter sp. | reverse complement strand
AGATGCCTGGTTGTTTAACGGGAAAGACTTAACCAACCTCAAGGAATTAAAGCCTAAAGAGCAGGAATTAAGCCCGGCAGAAAGAGCACAGGCCATCCTCGATAGCAGTGGGGTGAAATTGGAGCCGGAAGGGCTGGCGACCCACTATGAACGGGCATCTGACACCATTCATATGCCAGGCAAAGATGAATTTGAGAAGCCCGAGTTATATTATGCTACCGCTTTACACGAATTGGTACATTCCACGGGCCATGAAACCCGGCTGGACAGGCCTGATTGGGATCATCCCGACTACGATAACCTGGCGAAGGAAGAGCTTCGCGCAAACATTGCCTCGATCCTGATCAGTGCCGAACTGAATTTACCATTTGTCCTGGGAGAGCATGACAGCTTTTTAGTTCCCTGGTCGCAAATTTTGCAGGAAAATCCAAATGAGCTGTTTATGGCTGCGGATGATGCCCAGAAAATGGCCGACTTTGTTTTGGGGCTTGAACCAAAGCTGGAACAGAAGCAAGCTGTTACGGAGCAAAAAGATGTGGCTGCCAAATTATCCGAGGGCCTGGAAATTCCTTACAATGAAACCGTCTACAAAATCCTTGAAAAGCAAAATAAGGGCGCTTTCAAGATCGAAGATATGTCGACCGGAGAGAAAATTAAAATAACCCCGTCGACCGGGCTTTACAAATCCCTGCTCAATGAATTGAACAATCCGGGGCAAAGCAAAGAAATGGAACGGGAACGGGAGCAGGAACCGGAGCTTGCCCTGGCTGAAGAAGAAAGTACCAGTTATTCACGCAAAAGATAATTACCCCTATTATGATACAGCAAATTTATGATGAGCAGGATCTTCCGCTGGAAGACCTGCAAAAAGTTGGCCTTGCCAAAGATGGCAGGCTGAATTTAAAGGACGACGACTTGACTGTGTTGCTGGCAGGTCGTCGCACCGGGATGCTGCGGCTGGAAAACCTGTTTTCCGATGGCCTGCATATTCCTTATCTCGACGCAAAGCTTTCCCTGAAGCCTAATCCTATTGGCGACCTCGATTTACTGGTACATCCGATCTACAAGCTGGCCGAAAAACCGTCCTTCCTGACGTATGGCGAAGCTGAAAAACTGGAGAAGGGAGATGCGGTGAACATCGAAAAAATGATTTTCGACGATGACGGCTATCCCAAAAATATCCTGGTGGAATTTGATAAGGATACAAATGAATTTATCGTTACAGACCAGGCCCGCATCTTAGCACCCGACCGGGTAAACGGCGAATATTTATCGCTGGATCAGAAAGAACGCTATCGCAAAGGCAAAGAAGTGAAATTAGAGGATGGCACGACCATCCAATATTCCGCGACCGATACAAATGGTATCCGGTCCAATAAACTGGCCTTTATTGCATCAGTGCTCATTGACGGTGGTTTGTCGTTTGCCTTATACCACGGCTTAAACGCGCTGTTCGGCCAGAAAAAGCACAACGAAGATGCCGATGTGTACAGTAAGGGCTATTATGAGGACCTGGAAAAAATGCAGGAACAAGCGCAAGACAAAAAGCAGCGGCAGGAGCCGGAAAAGGAATACGCCCGCAGTTATACCCGTACGGGTTCCAGGTAATGCATCCCTTTTTAACCCGGCTCGGCATCCGTAGGGAAGTACAGGAATTCTTTTCCCCTTATTATTCCGCCGACAGTTCAGGCCATCTGGTATTTCATTATGGCAGATACACGGAAACCTATGGTATGGCTTTTCATCATATCCCGTCCACCGAAAATTACTGGCTGGCGGGTACTGATTTAGCATTTGCGCGGGAAATATTCATTTGCGGCTCTGCAATGGAAGCAATCGCCTGGCTGCATATTCATTATCGCGCCTATAACCAAACCGGTAACCTGCTGTTCATCAGCACCGGCACCAGGCCTTGCAGCGAACATTTCCGATGGCTGAAGCAGTGGATTAAGGGCAAGCGTATTTCCTTGCTTTTTGGTAATGACCTTTTGGGCAGGGTATGCGATTTGAAGACAGCCGCGGCGCTGCGTAACCAGACTGCGGCTGTCTCCCTTGATAACCAAAAAGTAGCCGTTACATTCCGCTCCAAAACTTTTTCATGCAGTCGCGAACTTTTCAGTTTGAACGCTTTTGAAAAGCAATCCGAATACCGTTTTCACGCCCGGACACTAAAACCAAAGTCGGCAAATAGCTGGCTTGACCTGGTCAGGTATGGCACATTTAACCAATAAAATTTATGGAAGTTCAACAACCCAATTTACAGCCGGTCATAGAGATCAGGCCTGCTGTTATTTTTGCTTTTATTAAAATATCCGGTTTGCTGTTGGCCGCTGCCGGATTCCTGCTTTTAGCCTGGCGTTATTTTCCGGCGCTGATCTGGCTAAGCCTGGCGATCATGTTATTCGCCGCTTACCGCTACTTGTATATTCGCAGGATCAGGTATCTCATAACGCCCGAATACTTGCAAGTAAACAGGGGGCTGTTTTTCAGGCAGGTGGATACGGTGGAATTGTTCCGCGTCAAAGATTATATTTTGGAGCAACCTTTTATCCTTCAAATTTTCAGATTGATGGACCTGCACCTTAAGACCACAGACCCGGAAAGTCCCGAAATATGGTTGCGCGGTATCCCTTTATCCAACCTTGTGGAAGAACTGCGGGAAAGGGTTTTAGAGACCCGAAAGCACAACCGCGTCTATGAAATCAACTAAAAAAAATAAACCTTTTTGCTTTCAAATGTCTAATATTTTTAGTATTTTTAAGTATTGAATGTTATGAAAACCATCGTCTATTTTATCCTTACATGCTTTATTTCGACTGGCGCTTTTATGGCTGCAACAAATATGAAATACCCTTTCCCGGCTTTTATTGTAGCTTTCGGAATCTGGGTGCTATTTTTTTGGGGTTGGAACCGCCGTACCAAAAAACAAGCCGAAAAACGTTCACAGGAACGGCTTTTTGCGGAGTATATGCGATCCAAAATACGGAATGATCGCCGCCGTTATTAACTGCACCATCCTGTTTTTCACGAAAAATATTT
>NZ_CAIWNH010000208.1 GCF_903913935.1 uncultured Mucilaginibacter sp. | reverse complement strand
CATCGCGTGCTTCAACATTGTATTTAACTTGTTTTGCCATGATTGTGTTTGTTTGAATGTTTTAATGTTGTAAAGTTGGAATGTTAGCATTTGAATATTGAAAGGCAACTTTACAACCTTTCAACATTACAACCTTTCAACAAGGTTTATAATACCGCGTAAATATCAGATTCACGCATAATTAAATACTCCTTGCCTTCATAGGTGATCTCAGTACCTGCATACTTACCATATAAAACATGGTCACCAACTTTAACGGTCAAAGGCTCATCTACTTTTCCGTCGCCTACAGCAACTATAGTTCCGCGCTGAGGTTTTTCTTTAGCAGTATCCGGAATAATGATCCCGGAAGCAGTTTTCTCTTCGGCCGGAGCAGCTTCCACTACTACCCTGTCTCCGATAGGTTTAATGTTTAATGACATAGTTATACAATTATTTAATTTTTAGAAATAAATTTAAGTCCCGACTTCGCCGGGCTGGTCTGCCTCCCATTCCTCATCAATTATGCCAAGCAAAAATATCCGCCTTAATTGACATATAAATGCTGTTTTATTGTCAGATTTTTCAAGTTTTAAGTTTTAACTTAATATTAGCTTAAAACTGAAATGCCATCGTGTCAGTAAGGTTTTATAAAGCGGGGGCAAAAAAATAGCCCCATATCAACAGAAACTGCTACGGGGCCATTTTAATATATTTTTGAAAACCTTACTTTCCCTTTTGAGCAGGGGCAGGTTGATTGTTGGCAGGTGTTTGTGCAGGAAAACTTACCGGGGCCGCAGCAGGAGCAACCGGTTTTGATGCGCCTTCTGTTTGCTCTTTAAATTTATTTACGGTTGTTTGCGTACCGCCTTTTACGGCCACATTAATTGCCATCGATAACACGATAAGGATGATAGCAAGTCCCCAGGTTCCTTTTTCAAGAAAATCACCGGTTTTTTGAACGCCCATCAGTTGCGATGAACTTGAAAAATTTGACGATAAACCGCCGCCTTTAGGATTTTGTATCAATACGATCAGTACTAATAACACACAAACGATGATCGCGATGATCAGTAATAACTGGTACATTATATTATTTTAATTGGTTTTCTTTTCTAACTGTTCTATTTTGTCTGCAAAGTAACGGCTTTTTTCCGGAAATTTCAACATCAATTTTTTATACGAGGCAATGGCTTTATGATAAAGCATCTGGTCGGTATAAATAGCAGCCAGTGTTTCGGTTACCAGTTCGTCCCTATCTTCCGAGCTTTTTTTCGCCTTGTTCTCATTATCCAGCTTATCACTGCTTTGGGGCCTGATCTGGGGCTCTTCCTTTATAAAGCGCTCAATGATCACATGTTCTTTCCGTTTAATGTCATAAGGGGCCTTTGGAGGCGCCGCACTCTTGTCCAGGTCGTCAACAGTTGTAATGTGAAAAATATTCTCAAAATACTGCTGTTGCAGTTCATCTGTAAGTTTTTTAGGCCTTTTGCCTGGCTGGGTATTAGCGGCCGGTGGCTTTACATACGGCTGGTAAACTGCCGAATGTTCTTTGCGCGTTTTATCCAGCCACCACAAAAAAGAATAAGGCAGTTTCTCGTCGTTGTATTTTGATACGTCTGTTTGTTCGGCGTCGGCTTGCCCGTTAGCAGCGGCCGCCGGCGAAGCTTGTTCAGCTTCCTCCTCTTCAGGGTCGGCATGCGCACCAAATTCCCGGTCAAATGAGAAAAAACTATCCCCCGTGGCTGGTTTATAGGTGGACCGATCGCTAAAATGAATATTTTCTATCCCTACAATCTCATCATAGGTTTCATCAATATCTTCGTTTACCGGTTTCTCCGTATCCTTGGCCGCTTGTTCCGTATGATGCTCTTCAGCGGGGAAGGCTCCCGGTTCAAACCCTTCCGTTTCGTCAATAATGGCAATTGGTTCAATATTTTCGGCTGCTTCTATTTCGGCCACCGGCTCAACATTTTCAATTGACGCTGCTTCTTCTATTATTGCAATTGTTTCAACATTTTCAGTTGCCAATTCTTCATTTATTTCAGCAACAGGTTCAGGTGCAGATACTTCAGGAGCAATTATGGTTATTGGCTCTTCCTGCGCCAAATGAATTTCTTCAAAAATTTGCGGCGCTGAGTTCGTCTCATTTACAGCTATTTCCAGTTGAATGACCTCTTCATGATTTTCATCACCGATCTGCTGCGTCAAATGTGGTATTTCGCTTTCAGGGATTACTGATTCAATCAGTTCATCCTTATTTTCAGCAAAAGCATCTTCTATGTGCTGCGTTGGCAGTGGCGCCTCCGTTTCGTTTGCAACTGCTTCAGGAATGAGTTGTGGCTCCCGTTCTTCTGCAGCAACATGCTCAACTGATTCTATTCCGGGTTCTGCAACATTATTTTTTTCGGCTATTGGTTCACCCGGATGCGTAATTTCCTCATGCCCGGCAGCATGTTCCGGTGCTGAAAAATGCCCTGGTGGCGGCAGTTCAGTATCAACCAACACAGCAGCATGATTGGCCGGTTCTTCATGGATTTCACTTTCCATCCCATTATATATCGGCAATTCAACATTTCTATCGCTAAAATGGGGTTCGCTTTGCTGAAAGCCGCCATTTATAGAAATTCCGCTTTGTATAAAGATCCGCTCATCAGGTACCCCCGTAAAAGTGGAAGGCGCATTGATCAGTTTAAATAACGACTTCGGGTTAAAATAGGTCGAAGCCCGTTTTAAATTTTTCTCTTCGCTGGCATGTGCCAGCAATGCCTGTAGAATTCCGCTTTGTGGAAAATCATTTACAAGCCTTTGTAAATTATAGGCATATAAATGGGCATCATTTGCCGGATTGGCTAATAATGTCCATAAAAACTCATTCTGACTATTTGAATATTGCTCCACGTGCTGAAACTACGAATTGCTTACCAATTTGCAAAGGCCTTATTAAAAATATCTTCTGTTAGCTGTTTATTAATAGCTGCAATCAGGGTTTGTTCCTGTGTATTTATGTCACCGCTAAAATCCTGGTATTTTGTAAAAGACTCTTCAAAACTATCATTGTCTTTTTTTCCTTTTTCCAATAAGTTCTCATATTTTACCTTTATCGTAATGGTTAAACGGCTGGCGCCTGCAATTGGCGCCACATTATTTGCCGTGGCATTGATAGATACAGGCGCGATGCTATAATCAGTAATAGCGCCAGACATAATAGCATCGGCCTCACCTTGTACCACAGCGAGCTTGGTTGTATTACGGATCCGGGTTTTCAATGCTTCGGTAAAATTCGTACTCAGATTATTCACCACCAGTTGGGCATTATTCTCAAAAAATTCAACCCTTATGGTTTTCATATTGACCGGGATCGACGCGCCGCTTAATTTTAACGAATAACTGCAAGATGAGCCAATCAAAAACAAACCGATAACAACCAATAATAATCCGGGGATCCTCTTCATCTCAATTATAAATTTAACTCTTTTATTTTACGGTACAAAGTCCTTTCAGAGATCCCCAGTTCGCTGGCGGCAAGTTTACGTTTTCCCTTATGTTTTTTTAATGCCTTGCGGATCAGGTCCGACTCCTTATCAACCAGCGAAAGTGATTCTTCAACCTCTTCTGCGTCATGCGTAATATTATACGGATTGGTATTGATATTATTATTGGTAACGGGTTTTTGTAAAGTAAATTGCGGTTCGTGATTACCCGGCATTTCAATATCCCGGTATAATTGGTTTATTGATTGTGCATTGCCTGAATGATTGATTGAAACGCCCCCGTTTTCGATAATATCGGCCACCAATTTTTTCAATTCCACCATATCCCGTTTCATATCAAACAACACCTTGTATAAGATATCCCTTTCTGAAAAATCTTCTTTTTGCTGGTTATCCAGTCGCATAGGCAAATTTTTGCCGGTTTGTTCAGCCGGGATATAGGATAAAAGCGTTTGGGCAGTGATCACCCGGTCACGCTCGAGCACTGCAAGCTGTTCGGCCATGTTTTTTAACTGCCTGATATTGCCCGGCCACGAATAATTGATGAGCACCTGTTGTGCTTCCTCATCCAGCTGGATAGGCGGTGTGCGGTATTTATCGGTAAAATCCGAAGTGAATTTTCTGAAAAGCAAGTAAACGTCTTCCTTTCTGTCGCGCAATGGCGGGATGCGTAAGGGCACAGTATTTAACCTGTAATACAAATCCTCCCTGAATTTACCATTTTTTACAGCCTCGTAAACATCCACATTGGTGGCAGCAATGACGCGAACATTCGTTTTTTCAACTTTTGATGAACCTACCTTAATATACTGCCCCGATTCAAGCACCCTCAATAAGCGGGCCTGGGTGCCCAGGGGCATTTCAGCAATTTCATCCAAAAATATGGTGCCGCCATTCACGGTTTCAAAATATCCTTTACGTTCGCCAACGGCCCCGGTATAGGCCCCTTTTTCGTGGCCGAATAATTCTGAATCTATCGTTCCTTCGGGGATAGCCCCACAGTTTACTGCAATAAATGGCCCATGTTTACGCGGGCTGATCTGGTGTATAATATGCGAAAACACCTCCTTACCACTACCGCTTTCACCGGTAATCAATACAGAAATATCCGTCGGTGCCACTTGTATGGCTATATTTATTGCCCGGTTAAGCAATGGCGAACTGCCTATGATCCCGAAGCGTTGTTTTATTTCCTGTATCTCCATTGTGTTATAATCAAGAGTCAAGAGCCAAGAGCCAAGAATCAAGATTCAAGAGTCAAGACAAAAATGACCTTTGTTTCTGCTCTAAAATCCCCTCTAACTTAATAAGACTATTCAGCCTCAATTTTATTTTAAATTATTTCAAGGTTCTAACGAACCACATTCCCTATCAATGTTGCAGTAGTACTTTTCTCTATTAAAACATTTACATACTCACCTGGTTTATAATTTTCACCTACCGGGAAAACCACCATCGCGTTATTATCGCTTCTGCCGCAATAATCATGGTCTGATTTTTTTGAAAAGCCCTCGATCAAAACCTTTTGTACAGAACCAACCTGCGCCTGTAGCCGTGAGAATGAGTATTGCTGTTGTTTGGCAACTACGTCTTTCAGGCGCTGGCGTTTTACCGCGTCAGGAATATCATCAGCATAACGTTGGGCTGCCAAAGTACCCGGGCGTTCGGAATACATAAACATATAGGCAAAATCATATTGCACATAATCCATCATACTTAAGGTATCCTGGTGCTCTTCATCCGTTTCGCTGCAAAACCCTGTGATCACGTCGGTTGAAATAGCACATTCGGGGATGATCCTCCTGATTGCGTCGATCCTGTTGATATACCAGTCGCGGTCATACGTACGGTTCATCATTTCCAGCACACGGCTGTTGCCCGATTGTACCGGAAGGTGTATATAGTTGCAAATATTGTCATGCTTTTTAATGGTATACAACACTTCGTCGGTAATATCTTTAGGATGGGAGGTTGAAAAACGCACCCGCAGATCGGGGTTGATCAATGCAACTATTTCTAAAAGGTTGGCAAAGTTGACGGTAGGAGAAGCCTCACCTAAATCCTCTCCAAAGGAGAGGACTTTTTGATTCGTTTCAGCTAAAATCCCATCTTCAGAACCCTCTCCTTTGGAGAGGGCAGGGTGAGGCCTGGCGAGTGCCACCCATTTATACGAATCCACATTTTGCCCCAGCAAGGTAACCTCGCGGTAACCCTGGTTAAAAAGGTCGGTGCATTCTTTAACGATGGATTGCGGGTCGCGGCTGCGCTCGCGGCCACGGGTAAATGGAACTACGCAAAATGAACACATGTTGTCGCAACCACGCATAATAGAAACAAAAGCATTAATGCCATTGCTATTGAGGCGTACGGGGCTTATATCCGCATAAGTTTCTTCCCGTGATAAAAGCACATTCACCGCTTTCTGTCCACTATCCACCTGGTCTATCAGGTTTGGTAAGTCGCGGTAAGCATCAGGGCCCACTACTACATCCACCAATTTTTCTTCTTCTAAAAACTTCGACTTTAAGCGTTCGGCCATGCAGCCCAAAACGCCAACTACCAAACCCGGGTTCTTCACCTTTGCAATGGTAAATTCGCGCAGGCGGTTACGGACGCGCTGTTCAGCGTTTTCGCGGATAGAACAGGTATTGATAAATATCACGTCGGCAACATTAAAATCCGGAGTGGTTTCATATCCCTGGTCCAGTAAAATAGAAGCAACTATCTCGCTGTCAGAGAAATTCATGGCACAGCCATAACTTTCAATATAAAGTTTCCGGCCATTATTTTTAGCCTTTTTTGTTTCCAATACCAGGGCTTCTCCCTGCCTGCTTTCGTCGTGCACTTTATCTGCAATTGCCAGATCCATCATCTATATAAAAAATTGGTTTGCAAAAATACATAAAATTTAAATACATGATGACATATTGTCAGTAATAACAAAATCCTTACATACTTGTTATAAAACCTGTTTAATAAATATCAGTGGAATCAATAGAAGCAAAAACAATCAAAAAAATCCGTAAATGGCCCTTTGTTTTTTGGGTAATTATCCTCCTGATCGCAGGGGTGGGCTATTATTTCTATAATCAATACGTTGCCTGGAACCGTTGGAAGCCCGTGTTACAAAAACGGTTGAAAGAGATGGTACTCAGTTCGAGTGACAGCTTGTATCATATTGAATATTCAGATTTCGACCTGAATATCACATCGGGCAATGCAACGCTTTCTGATTTCAGGCTTATTCCTGATACATCCGTTTATGAAAAGTTAGTACGGCTAAAAAAAGCTCCAGATAATCTTTTCATCCTGAGTGTTAAAAAATTGTCCATCAAAAATATTGGCGCCCGTAAAGCCTACTATGATAAAATACTGGATATAGACAATATCACCATTGAAAATCCAAACCTTACTATCATTGATAAACGCTATCACTTTAATGATACCGTTAAGGTAGGCAAGCCAAAAACGCCTTATCAAATAATGAAAAAGGTATTTAAACAATTGCGTATCGACTCGATCTCATTAAAAGATATCAGTTTAAATTATATCAACAAAAACAAACCTGTAACCAAACAGACTGAACTAAAACACCTGGATATTGATATTTCGGATGTTTTTATTGATTCATTGTCTGGCTCTGACCAATCGAGATTTTATTACACCAAAGGGGTAAATGTTACGGTTCATGATTATCATATCGCTACGCCCGACGGTTTATATGATGCCAGGGCGCATACGATCTATTTTTCTACCTCCGAAAGAAAAATTGTATTGGATAACGTTTCCCTTTCACCCAGGTACAACCGTGATGATTTTTACAAGCAAACAGGGAAAACGGGTGACATTTTTACCTTAAAATTTAAACAGATAGATATAAACGATATCGACCTGCAGGATTTTTTACGTGCCCAGGTCCTGTACGCTGGCGTAATGAACATTTACAAACCAGATGTACAGATCTATACAAATAATGCTTACAAAGGAAAAAATGGAATAAAAATAGGAATGGATCCGCAACAGTCACTCCAAAAAGTAGCGCTGGATATGCGGATCAAACGGATCAACATTAAAAATGCAAGGATCAGTTATTCGGAAACCGATAAGATCACCAACGCCACGGGTGAAATTCTTTTTACCCATACCAACGGCTATATTTTAAATGTAACAAACGATGATGATCAAAAAAAGCGAAATCCCTATATGCGGGCCTTTATCAATACCCGGTTTATGGACGCCGCCCCGTTCAGCGTAAATTTTAAATTTAACCTGGTAGCAAAGGACGGCGCCTTTAATTACTCGGGCGAATTGGGTAAGTTTGATGGAAAGCTGCTGGACAAACTGGTAAAGCCTTTGGCCATGGTACATATCCAATCGGCCGATATTGAAAAACTTGATTTTAACGTCAACGCCAGTAACTATGAAGGCAAGGGAAAGCTTACGTTTTATTATAAAAACCTAAAAATCCAGCTGCTGAAAAAAGTGGAAGGAAAAAACGAACTGCAAAAACTGGGATTTTTTTCGGCCCTGGCTAATAACCTGATCCTGGAGAAAAACAACCCCGGTAAGGACAGCGTATTACGACCCGGCCCTATTGATTTGAAGCGCGAGCCGGATGTATCGTTTTTTAGCTTTTTATACAAGGCTTTACTGGATGGTTTAAAGCCGAGCGTGGGTTATGATAAAAAAACCGAGTCGCAGGTTAACACTACTATCGTAAAAGTTAGTAATTTGGTAAACACAATTAAGGAATTTAAGGAAAAACGAAAAGAACGGAGAGCAGTGCGAAAAATGGCGCGGCAGGCAAAACGGGATTCATTAAATAATATAAAAGAAAACAAGGGTAATTAATGGCTTTAAACCTATTTAAGCGTAAATGGCATAAAACTACAGCGGTTATTGTTGCAATCCTAATTTCCCTTATTTTAATTCTTTCCCTATTCATTAACAGCTACTGGTCACCGATATTATCGTCAAAAGTGAAAGAAGTAGTGTTAAAGAGCAGCGATGGCCTGTACACCGCAAACTTCTCTTCTGCCGAACTTCATGTAATCCGGGGATCGATAGATATTTTTAATATCACCTTTAAACCCGATACTGCTGTTTATAACCTCAGAAAGAAACAAAACCTGGCGCCAAACAACATGGTTGAGCTTCATGTAAAGCGCCTCACTTTAAACCATATACATCCTTTTAAATTATATTTTCAGCACAAACTCGAAATTGGCGAGGTTTTGATGGAATCGCCCGTGGTGAAAATAAGCTACCGGTTGAATCACAAAAAAGACACTGTGTTAAAAAACAACAGCACCGCCTGGCAAAAAATATCAAAAAACCTGCATTCCATCCAAATCGGCAGTATTCTTTTAGGGGATGTGAAACTAAAATATGAAGATTATTCGGGCGCTGATTTAGCTACTACTGAATTTAAAGAGATGAATTTGAGCGCAAAAGACCTGCTCATTGATTCTACTACCCAAACAGACAAAACGAGGTTGCTATACTGCAGGGATATTATTTTAGAATTGAATAACTATGCCGCGAAATCGCCGAACGGGTTGTATACCTATAAGTTTGATCACCTTAAATTAACAACGCGGCAATCCCGGTTAAATATTGAAGGTTTAACGCTTACCCCAATAAAAACCAATGCATTTTTTTCAAAAAGTGATAAGGACAAGTTTACCATGCGGCTTGATTCGTTGCAATTGGATCGGTTTGATTTTTTAAATTACCACCAGTACAGGCTGTTTACGGCATCAACATTATCGCTAAAAAAGGGGAGCATTGAGGTTTTTGGTAACCCCAATCATCAAAAACCATCTTCAGACAGGGTGGCCACTTTCCCTAATGTCGGGCTGTTTAAAATAAATGCCGATATAGAGATAGATACTGCCCTACTTCAGCATATTGATGTATTTTATAGTGAATTTAATCAAAAATCAAATAAAACAGGCACCATCTCTTTTAATAATACCGATGGCCGTTTTCTGAATATTACTACCCGGCCAACCGCATTGCAAAAAAACAACATTTGCGCAATTGACCTTAATACCTGGTTTATGAACCAGGGCAAACTTGATATCAGGTTTGCTTTTAATTTAACCGATGCCAACCATTCGTTTTCCTATAAAGGCCACCTTGGCTCCCTTAACCTGAAAGTGCTCAATTCGGCTACCCGGCCCCTAACGATGATCAAAGTAAACTCAGGTACATTAAAACAATTTGATTTTGATATCAACGCCAACAGTACACAAAGCCGGGGAAAAGTTACCATGCTGTACAATGACCTTACCGTAAGTTTATTGAAACCAGACAGCGTAATGAATAATTTACGGGCCCGGCCGATTGAATCGTTATACGCCAATGTGTTTATCTTAAAGCACGATAATCCTGATAATGCCGGCAGCATGCCCCGGTCAGTGTTCGTTACAGAAACCCGTCCGCCGGAAAGCCCGTTTTTTAAATTTGCCTGGAAAACCCTGTTAAGCGGCATAAAACCGGCCATCGGACTCGACCAAAAAAAGCAGGAGGAGGTTGTTGCCAAGGTGAATCAAATGGCGATAAACAAACAGGACCGCCTTGTAAAAAAACAGTTGAGGATACAACGGCGTGAAGAACGCCGCAAAAAGAGAGCGGAAAAAGCAGTTCAACAAAATAAAAACTGACACGCCTGGCTAACAGTTTCCCCGCATAGTTTTTAAAATCTTCTCCGGCCGTGCAACACTTTTGTAGTTAGTTACATCTTATCATCAAAACAATTATTATGAAAAGATTAACCTATACTATTTTTGCGGCAATACTGGTTTTTGCCGTAAGTTTTAAATCCTCGGCCCAATCTGGCGAAAGCCGGCAGGTTTCGGGGTTTCACAGCATAGCTTCCGGGGGGCCGTTTAATGTGCACGTGAAGATCAATGGCACTGAAAGCCTGAAAATTTCGACCAGGCCAGATATCATCAAATTGATTGAGACAGTTGTGGAAGATGGCACATTGAAGATCAAGTTTAGAGACCATTTAAGATCCGGTGAAGGAGATACCGACGGTCCTATAGATATTTATGTAACCGCTAAATCGCTTTCAGCGTTGGTTAATTCGGGTTCAGGCTCCATCAGGGTTGTGGGAGCGGCGGTAAGCGGCGAGAATGTAAATATAGTTTTAAGCGGGTCAGGCGATATCGAATCCGCTGTTAAAACAGGCAACCTGCATACTACCATCAGCGGCTCAGGCACTATCCAACTTAGGGGCTCAGTAAATGAAACCAAAGTTGTGATCAGCGGATCAGGCGAAATGAAAGGGAAAGAATTAAAAACCAATTCTGCTTCTGTGGTAATTTCCGGCTCAGGTAACGCTTATTTAAATGCTGATAAAACAGTTTCCGCACATATTGTAGGCTCGGGCAACGTTGTTTATTCTGGAAATGCTACCATTACCGACAGCAAAACGGTAGGCTCAGGCAGTGTAAGTAAGGAAGATTAGCGGTTGGAGATTAGAGATTAAGGAAAATAATAGAAGCCCGGTTGAAAGTTTTTTCAACCGGGCTTTTGCTTTAATATTGATTGACAGTGTATCCCGCCATAATATTCAATTGGGAACTTCCAGCCCCAATGACCAAATGACCAAATGACCAAATGACCAATGACTAATGACTATTGCAGCAACAGCTTCAGGTTAATACCGAAAGTAGTAAAGGCAGTATTAAAGGTCTGCGAAGTATATGGCCTGGTGATGTTTGAATCGTAAAACAAATTAAGGTTGAAATGCTGGTTGATCACATAATCAATTGATGGCCTTACGGTAATATTTTCAGCGCCCGACGATACCTGCGCCTGTTGAATATCGGCCTGGTAAATCAGGTCTTTGGTGCTTTGGAGCGAAAAATCGATCTTAAAGTTAACATCATTTTTTGCCCGGCTGCTAAACAAGCCAAACGGGAAATGGAAATCTTTATCATGGTATCCCCATCCTAATACCAATACGTGCTGATCTTCCTCAGCCAGCTGGCTGTTTAAAACACTTAGACTTAACGAACGGCTTTGGCGGTATTCAACGTTTGCTGTCATGCTGTTTTTAAACCGGGCATTTAACCCCAGCAACGGCACAAATTGCTCAAAAATAGTAACTGTTGAAAACTGGTACAGCGGTAAAAAGTCGTTATTTGCATCTCTTGAACTTACGGCTCCGTTGGTTGCCTGGTATTGCAGCAGGGTGCTGTACCCGCTCACGTTGTATGACGACCGGTAACCATGCGTGATATCAAATGATTCAAACATTTCGGCAAAGAAAGGGATATGGCTTAAACCGTTATAGGTTACCTGCCAGTTTGGTATCGGGATTGCCGGGAACGGGCTTAAATTGACGCCACCTGCATTTTTACCTGTATATGCCGCAAGGAACGCAGGCACCAGCACATTTTGCGAATTGGCACTATACCCATCAGCATAGCCGTTGGTTGGCGGCCCTGTTGAATTTGGGTTTGTGACGCCTAATCTTTGTGAAATTACGGTACGGTTATTCTCAAATTGCTGGAAAGTTGGCGAGGTATTGTTTACCCCGCTGATTTTTTTGAAGGCTGTACCGATGGTCATATAAGAAATACTGTAGTCGCCTGTCGTAACCGGGTTGTAACTCTGTATCAGGTTCGATCCATCAATCGATTTAAAATTGGTTTGATAGGTATGGTCCTGCGTTTTGAAAGCGCTTAATTCTATCCGCAGATCTTTAAACGGCTCAATGGTGCTTTTAAAATTCAGCGCCTGATTAAAAGTGGTTACATATAGTTGATTTTGCAAAGTATCGGTACTTATCCAGCCGTGCGAAAGGGCCGTTGCACGCAGGTCGCCCTGCCCGCCCAGTAAAAACCCGATCCCCGGTGCGCCATAATTCATATCCTCACCTAAAAAGTTCGACTGCGGCAGGTAGCCAGGTATAAAGGTACCATCGGTCCGGGTAAAAGTGGCGCTCACATTTTTAATACTCGTTACCAGGCCAACCAAAAGTTTATTCAGGTTATCGGTATTATCCTTGCTTTTTGATTTTTTCACAAACCCGAACTTGTTATAAAGCATGTCAAAATTCAGGGTCGGGTTAATTTGGATGCTGCGCGTATTGTCAATACTGTTGCCCACATCAAATTGCGGATTATCAATGGCAAATAAAGGCTGCCCCTGCCAATGGAAAGTGGTTTGATATCGTGTGGTTACCCCTACCCAGTCCATCCCGGGGATCTTGTTTATTGGCGGTGTATAGTTAAAGGTAATACTGTGGTTGTAATTGGTTGTCCGGCCAAGGTTCAAAATGTTATGCCATAGGGTATCCATCTTTAATCCATTTAATGTGCCATATGGTTCATCAACAGTGGCAAGGTTTGTTGCATCAATGTCCATCGACAATGACTTGGTAATGTTCCACCCCAGGCCGTAAATCCTGGTAACCGTAAATGTTTTGTTAAAGGTGGTTGGAATCGGCACGGTTTCTTCCGGATCATTGTTCCGCGGAGTATTCTGCGAATAAAAACGATCAAAACTGATGCTGAAGTTTAACCTCGATGGCCATAAGCTCAAATTTATATCGCGCAACAAAGCCAGCGAATTCTTTTTGATGATCTTTGCAAATGGTGAAAAATATTTTGGCTGGTCGGTAAAATTATAGGCCAGCGCAATCTTATACGTTTTTTCCAGATCGTTCAAAGTTGAAAAATCGTGGTGGTCATATTCGCTGTAAGCAAAAGTAGCGTTAAAGTTTTCAAGGTCCCACACATGCGACGGGGCTTTTGCATCTACTTTCGATTTATGAATATTGGTAAAGTTGATACTCTTGCGCATGGTATAGTCTTCCGCAGCATTTTGTATGGAGTCGCGTTTCTGACTCGTCTGGGCAGCGTTTAAGGATTGTTTTAACAAAATATCGGGCGACGCGGGATCATACTCCGGCGTACTAACCTGTGTAGAAACGTTCACATAAGCCGGTATGTGAACGCCGCTTTTATCAGGGAAGAATTTCCCGAGTTCAACGTTCGCGGCAATGTTGTAACCTGTTATATCATTAAGGCTCCGATCTTCCATCCGCGAATCCAGGGCACCAAACCCCGCGGTAGTTTTGTTACCAGAAACGGTGATATCGGCAAAATCAGCTAATTTGGCATTGACCTTACCAATAGCGGCCCATCCACCTTTTTCGTTAAAATTTGTCGCGCGCATCTCATCAAACCATATTATTCCTGATTTAGCCATGCCATCATCCGTGCTGGTTGCTGACGAGGTTTTTATTGGATTACGCACCCCAAGCATAATGGTGGCTACCAGGCCAAGGTCAGGTTCGCCCACTATGGTAATGGTATCGCGCCCGTCCGAAACTTTAAACGGTAAGGTCAGCGGCCATGGCTGCCCGTGGTACCTGGCATTATTTCGCATAAGTTTGGCATTGGTTAGCTTTGCAAGCGTAATATCAAGCTCATTTGATGCCGGCCATATCGCATTCGGATCAGAGGTGCCGGGCTGGGTTACCTGCAGCGGTATTTCATATTCGTAATAGTTGTTGATATAATCAGCCCCCAGCCTGATAAAGGCATTCAAATCATTATTTTTTAAGGTTGATGTTGTTAATGCTTCAGCATGTATAAACATTTGCAATTGTTTGTACTGGCGCAGGTCGTTGTTAAATAACTTAAAGGCAGCTCTTGAATAGCCATCGCTCAGGTTGGTGATCTTCACGGATAACGATTGCTCATTCAGCCTGGTATTTGCCTGTAAATTACTATAATCTATCTGGCGGGTTATGCCGGGTGGCACTACATACGGGATGGGAGATTGTGCGCCATTCTCTTCAATATTTACCGTTTCCACATCAATGGTCGAATTATCCAGGGGCGCGTTGGCTACATCCGAAATTACATTTGATGGATTATTTTCAAGGTTAAATGCGCGCCATTCGCCGCGAACCAGTTGCATGGTGGCAAACCTCAATATGGCAGTATCAGCAAAATTGGTAAGATAGGTGCGCATGTACCGGATGGATTTAAAATCCTGGATGCCGCCGATGGCGCTCTGGTACGAATTGATGGGCACCCTAAACTG
>NZ_CAIWNH010000207.1 GCF_903913935.1 uncultured Mucilaginibacter sp. | reverse complement strand
ATCGTCAGCTAACTGGTTTAACTCGTTAGCGGTGCCGTATACAAAGGTTGGGTTATTGGTGAGGCTTTGTACAATGGCTTCAATTTGATTTCTGATGGGCATGTTTTAGAGATTAGAGATTTGTTAATTAGAGATTAGTAGAAGGCAGGTTTTCGGACTTTCACGTTACGAAGAGATCAACTCCCCATACCGCTTCTGGTATTCTGCTCCTGCCTTATTTAACAACAGCTTGGTGAGTACCCTTTCATAGGGCATGTTTAATATTTCCGTCCATTTGGTAATGTCGCCGCCGGCAAGGGAATTTACGGTGTTGACGTACCTGAATTTTTCAAAACCCTGGATCCCTGCCTTTTTTTCCAGTACTGACGGAGCCGAAGCGAGTAGCCTGTTTTCGGTTTCGATAAGGAGGGATAATGCATAAAAAAATGTTTGGCTATGGGCAGCGCCTCCGTTACCCTTAGTTTTTTTATTTCGGTGCAAAATTCCTCGGCTTCGTATTCATTGTATGGTTTACCTGTGGCGCGGCAATAAAAATAATGCGCAAGCACCTGGCAGCAGGCTTTTAACGACGGCTTGAAAATATCCTGCCAGTTTTCGGCGCCGAATTGTTTAATATGGCTGTTTATCTCGTCGCCAATAATTTCGCGGGCGGCCATAAATGCACCTGCGGGCTCAACCGATAAATTTTGCATCACGTTTACGATGCTGGCACCCCCGGGTAAAGTAAAGGTTATTTTTTTGGGGGTGATTTCGCTGTTGAAAACCTGAGCGATCTGCGCCGATAGTGACAATACCACATCGCCAAAGGGTAGCAAATCGTCAAAATTTTTAACGTTTTGCAATTGTTCAAGTTCAATGCCCGACAGGATGGCGATGGCTTCCAGGTCATTCAAATCTGGGTTTGCCTGCATTGCTATCAGTTGGCCCAGTGTTACTTCATTTACAGCAGAGGGTATCCTGATGCAGATATTTCCCGTAATGGTTTTAATGGTTTTTTCTATCATACTTTTTTGATTTCACCGATTTTAGTTTTGATTTCACCGAGTTTAATTATGGAATAACGCTCATTTAGTTTGATTTTGACGGGTTTCCGGAACAGCTGTACCGTTTCACCTGTTAGTCGCTTTTTATTTAAGCAGATGTGCCGCAGCAAAATCAAACTGTGGTTGCGCAGGAGGCGGCATCCAGCTTTTTATATTTCCTTTTTTACCGGCGCCTAATTTATTAAGGGCCACATAGCGCAACGGATCTATCAAATGGTTCCATCTGTCAACAGGTTCGTTCAACGTGCGGCCCGAGCGATCGGTTTTCCATTTGTACCTGCTTAACTCCATGCGCAGGTTAACGCTTCGCCGGGTGATCTTCAACTCATAGCGTTTTAAAATATCGATGGACAGCTTAACACTATCCGGACCCTTTTTTGCGGGGTTTATGCGCCAGCCCATGCGCCGAAGTTCCTCAATTGATTTGGGCTCGGCGCTATCGGCTACTATTTCATCATTTTTACTGATGCCGCTTTCGATGAGTTTGCCGGCTATATCGGGATTGGTCAGGCCGGTTTCGTAAAATACTTCATCAACCCAAAGCGCTCCATCATGTCTATAAACCATAATGAAACCTGTTTCATCATTGGTATATCCAAAATCAAGGCCCGCGGCCATTAGCGTCCTGTTTTCGGGCAAGCAATCCACCACCTGCCAGTTGTTTAACACCAGTCCGCTTATTTTACCTGTTAGTCCGCGTGCATAAACGCGCCAAAGCTCTTCATCCACCACCTTTAGCGATTCAATTTTATCCCTTTGCTGCTGCGATAAAAAGGGGTTATGCCGGTGATCTGAAATGATAAGCTGTACGCCCGGTCGGCCCAGCAGGTTATCATGTACCCAAAAAGCGATATTGGGGTTAAAATCAATAAAGATCTTTTGACGCGTACGCAATGCCAGTTCGCAATATACTTCCCAGGGTACGCCATTGGCTTCGTTCACAAAAAGGTAGTCGCGCTTACCCGATTTCGCATCCTGCGCATTATCATAGCTTTTAAACTCAATTAAACTGCCGTTATGAAACTCAAACAGCCTGTCGGTTTTGTTATAGCTTTTTACCATAGAAGACAACGTTTCGGACGAGCTGTAAATAGTTGCCGCATCGCGCAATGCCCCGGCTTTAAGGTTGGGGATATCCTGGCCCACTACAGTAATTACCAGTTTTTCGGTGGCGCAGGCCAGGTAAAACAATACCTGTTCAATAGCGTAAGTTTTGCCGCTGCTGGTACCGCCCTGGTTAACAACAATATGAGCATTGCTGTAATAATTATGCCTGAACAGGGGTGTGGCTGTCTGATCTGCCATAAAATGATGGAATTAAATTGATGTTTTGCCGGCCAACAATTTGTATTATTGATAAAACAAATGGTACATTTAACCTGAAAAAGGTAGTGGCCATGAAATATATGTGTTTGTTTATTAGCGTTGTTGTTATAGTAGGCTTGTGGTCATGCAAAAAAAATACAGTTGCCCCAGTAGCGCAGGTAACTATTGTTGGCAAGTGGCAGTTGGTTAAACAATATTCGTTATTGGTTAGCAATGGTGTTGTAATTGACAGTATTAAGAAAACAAAATTTACCGATAACGATTTTGTGCAGTATTTAAGTGATGGCACTGGCTATTATTCAAGGTCCACACCTACCGGGCCAAGCCTGAATGAATTTACCTATACCATAAAAGGAACACTAATAACTGAATTTATAAGTATTGAAAACAAGGGGACGCCTGAAACGGTAACCATTTTAACGACCACTAGTTTATCGGTACATGTTGAATCATTGGTTCCCGACCCGAATGACCCAACGGTATATGATACCGAAAAAGATGACCTGAGCTATACCAAATAGATCAGTTTAAAATAACCGCTTTTTCGTCGCCTGCCGGTTGAAACCCGGTTTCAATGATCTCGATGATTAAGGTTTTCGGAGCAGCGTCTTTGCCGGTTTTATTTTCTGCCCGCTCATCCCATCCAAAACTTTTAAGCGCGAACATGGCCCCTGTTGGCGATTGCTGCAGCAGCCTCCGCTCGTAAATTGCCTGCAGGCGCAAACGGGCGCGTTGCAGGGCGGCGGCAAATTCACCATTTTGTTCGTAATCCTCAAATGCAGCAAGGCTGTTAAAGCCCAGGTAAAGCGCCAGGCCCGATAGGGTTGCAGGTTCGGCATCCCTAACCGCTGTTTGACTTAGGTCTGCAGGTTCAGTATTTCCTTTTGATTTTTTTTTATTTTGAGGCGTTTCGCCTGGTAAATTAAAGTAGGCGTTAATGCGATTGGTTAGCTGTTTAAACGTGGTAAAGGCAATGGAATTCATTATTATGATTAAAATGCCATTTGGCATACTGTTGATGTAAAGGTACAGCATTTTATTATAAAATGCAAATATTTTTAGCAAAAAATAATCTTTTAACCTGGAATAATGCCCTAATAAAACTGTTTCATTTTGGTTTTTAATTATTGATTAAACCCTCATGAATAGTATAAGTCTAACCCGTAGGGTTAAAAAATGTTAAATTGTTAGTTACATTAATAAATAAGCAACTTTTTATCATTTATATTCGTAACTAAGTTTGTATATTTATACGTTGATCTATTTTTATGGGGAACAGAAGGTTTACTTATCTTTTATTTTCATTTGCACTATTTTTTATGGCCGCAATCTCTTCCTGCCAGAAGGATAGTGCTGTGAAAAGCCCTGACCCATCAACCACTACCGTTAGTGCCGATAGTACTGTGCTTTCATCACCCAACAACTTCCTGGCTGTTTCCGGAACGCTGAAAGTTAAGTTTAACGATTCCACCTATACGTTTGATGCCGCTGCCGATTCGATCGCCTTTATCAATGTACACAGCGATGATAACAGCCGCTATTTTGGCATCACCGCTATCAATAAAGATCATACCATGAGCTTTGGTATCAGCTCGGCAGGTTTTCCATACAACAACATTAACCGCGCTATTGCCGGCAGCCAGTTGATTATGAGTGCCGATACAAAACAACCTGCGCTGCAACTTTCGTTAAGCCGTTACTCGGCACCCAAAAGTCTCGGCAATATCAACCTTATCGAGTATAATTCCACCAAAGAACTTGCCAAAGGCACTTTTTACACTTTTATGGCTAAGGATGATAAAGCCAATTCGCCCTACTACAGGGTGGAAGGTACTTTTGATCTGAAGTTGAAGTAGGTTAGAGATTAGAGATTAGTTAAAAACAGGATAGATCATAAATGCCTTTTCTTGAAGCCTGAAGGGTTTTCTCCAGTTAATTTCTTAAACGTTTTATTAAAATAGCTCAATTGCTCAAAGCCGGTGGCGTAGCAGGTTTCGGTAATGGTTTTATCCTGCAATAACAAATTTTTAGCCTGGCTGATTCGGTATTGGTTTAAAAAGTCGGTAAAGGTTTGTTTGGTTTGCTTTTTAAAATAGCGGCAAAATGCAGCTGTTGTCATGTTTACCTTTTGGGCTAGCTGGTTTACATCGGGTTTTAACTGGTAATTTTCCTCCACGTACTTATAAATAAAGCTCATCCTTTTCTGCTGCTTTTCAAAGGCTTTGTTGGCTGCCGGGTTATTATTTAAAACCTGTACCTCTGTACTGGTGGCCAGGGTTTGGAATACCTGCAGCAGCGCCAGCAGCTGGTCGAACCGGTTTAGGCTCTGCAGCTTTTTTAGCGATTCGGCAACTTTGCCTTTGGTATCGCCATAAAAAGATAAACCGTAGCTGGCGTTTTTAAACAGCTGCTTAATGGCGGCAATCTCGGGGTTATTAAAAAACACTTCGCCCAAAAAGTTCTCCTTCATTTGGATCACTACCTGTTTGCAGGCAGTATGCACGCCATAATCAAAATTAAGGTGGGGGATGTTGGGGCCGATGAACACCAGGTCGCTGCCCTCGTAGCGCGAGATATGGTCGCCCACATGCCGCGGGCCGAAGGCCGACTCAACATACACTATTTCGTACTCGGGGTGCAGGTGCCATAAAAAGGTGGTGCTTAAGCTGGGGTTAAGTATTTTAAAGGAACTGCCCATGTCGGGCTGTACTTCTTCCAGTTGTAGTTTGCGCATGGCTTTTATTTTAAATTATCCCCGTATATTTCAAACAATAAAATCTTTGTGTTCTCTGTGCCTCCTTTGCGTTCTCTGTGGTAAAATTTTAACCGCAAAGGGCACGGAGTAGGCACAAAGAGCACAGAGTTGCAATCTTATTTACCTTAAATTTATTCAAAAGGTACATAAAATATCAATACAGTGCAAATTTTGGTCATTTAAGGATTGGTTTTAAAGCCAACCGCCACCTAATTTTGGTATTACCAATTGAAAAAAATTAAACCATGAACACTAAACAAAATGCTACCATGGCAACCATGGCGCCTGCCAACGCCCATAAAGAGATCCCCGGTAATCCGTCAACCGCCAAAAGCAGCTTTATGAAGTTGAACGACCGCAGCAATGCCAAACCGCTAAAGGTGTTAAGCGAAGACGACTGGAAGTTTTGGATAGAAAACGGCTATATCGTTATTAAAAATGCCGTACCAAAGGAACAAGCCGAACGCACCGCCAGGTTTTTATGGGAGTTTGAAGAAAAGGACCCTAAAGATCCCGAAACCTGGTACGCCCCGCCACGTGCCGAGATCCAGATGAAAGAACTTACTAATACCGGTATGGTGGAGGTGTATAACCACCAATACCTGTGGGATAACCGCCAAAGCCAGCGCGTGTACGATGCCTTTACAGATATTTGGGGTACCGATAAACTTTGGGTAACCATCGATCGTGCTAATCTTAACTTTCCGATCCGGCCCGGGTTTGAATATAAGGGTTTTATCCATTGGGATTATGATCCCGAAACCCGCCCGCAAAATGTGCAGGGCGTACTGGCCCTTGCCGACCAAACCGACGAAAACATGGGTGGCTTTCAATGCATCCCCTGGCTGTACCGAAATTACGATACCTGGAAACTAAGCCAGCCTGCCGACCGCGATTATTTTAAACCCGATGTTACCGGGCTGGAATTGGTAAAAGTAAAAATGGAAGCCGGTGACCTGCTCATTTTTAACAGCCTGGAGCCACATGGCATAAGGCCCAATAACAGCGGCAATAAAATACGCATTGCCCAATACATTGCGATGATGCCCGCGCAGGAAGAGGACGAGCCGCTACGGCAGTGGCGCATCAACTCCTGGAAAAACAGGATAGCCCCCGAAGGTTATGCCTTCCCCGGCGACCCCCGAAACTGGGAGCGTACCAAATACGAAACCGCTAAGCTGAGTGAACTTGGCGAAAAATTGCTGGGGTTGAAAGATTGGGAGTAGGGAAAGGGGGAAGTCCGAAAGATATGTTTTGATTAAATGGGGCATTTTAAGCAGATATTCAGGCAATCGTTTTTAAATAAATTGTCGATCAAAAATATTTTTGCTCCAGGGGCGACCACAAGGGATCGCCCCTACACGATCCGCTTTTATTCATAAAAAGCACAATTCTATTAAAACCGACCTGTCGTCATCAAAATGAACCGTAGGGGCGACCCTTGTGTTCGCCCTTTTACCATAACCACTGCACATAGAAATCATTAACCAGGTAAATGAAAAATGCTGAACATAAGACATTAAATGCATCTCTTACACGGATTCTTTTTTTAAACTCATCCCTAAAAAAAAGATTATTTTAGTGGTTTAACCATTATATGTATATGAGGCGGATTTTAATAATTCTTATTATTTCTTTTTTAAGCAAAGGTGTATTTGCGCAGGGTACTCCGGATACATCGCAAACAGCGCCTTTTATGACTACTACTTTCACTGATTCATTAACAAAGGAGATAAAGAAAATAATGCCTGCGCATTATTCAATAAAACTTTTTTATACAACTTCTGTATCTGCTGAGGGGAAATTACTACAACCAAAAATTAAAAGGGAGACTGCGAACGGAACCATTGAGGATAACAACTTTGTTGTCAATTTAAGATTACTTATTATGGCCGCACCCGCCTGGAAACCTGCTTTTGATAAAGCATTAAACAAAACTATTGATAGCAGGGCAACGTTTTACATTATTATACATAACGGGAATGTTAAAATAGACCTTCAGGGTGAAGACGATGAAAAGTTTCGCACTGGCCTGTGATTACTTTTAGTATTAAGGACTATTTTGCTTTGAATGTTTTAAGCCCTTTGATAAAAGTAATCCTTAAGCAATAAAACCTTTTAGCTTTCACCTTTCTGTTTTCACCTCCAAAAAATCGCTATATTATCCGTATCTTTGCATAAATTTAAAAACATTGATGAAAGTATTTATTGCCGGGCTCCCATTAGAAGTGGACGAGAACGAACTAAGTGCCGTTTTTGGTGATTTTGGGCCGGTAAAGTCCCTCAGGATCATTAAGGACCGCGAAACAAAAGAGAGTAAGGGTTTTGGTTTTGTTGAGATGGTGAATGACGCGGAAGCTAAAGAAGCGATCAGGTGCATGAATGGCGCAAGCTATTATGGCCGCCGTATTACTGTAAATATTGCCGAAGATAAAGGCCCCGGTTTCAATGCCGGTGGTGGTGGCGGTGGTGCCAAAGGTGGTTTTAGGCGTAATTAATTACCAGATAATATTATTCTGTTTTTGTAATTGAAGGCTTTCCGGTTTCCCGGGAAGCTTTTTTTGTGCCCACTAAGAGGCTGTATTAAAAGTAAAATAAAGAAGGATTATATAAATTATATTTTGCGCTTTAAAAACTCTGTGCCTCTCTGTGCCTTCTTCGCGCACTTTGTGGTAAAATTTAACCACAGAGGCCACGGAGACGAGAACGCAAAGATCACAGAGGCAAATATTATTTGGTAAGCTTTTTATAAACCGACTTTTGAGACAGCCTCAACATAAGGCTGGGTATTTGTTTGTTAGATATGGTTTAAATGTTTTTTTGGATTACTTTAGCCTTATCAAAAACCCCATCGCCCTTATTAATGGATCGCCTTACCGATAACCGCCGCAACATAATTTTAATAGTTGGTATCCTGTTTGCGTTTTTGTATTACCCGTTGCTGGGGCATTTTGTTTTTTATGGCCAAAGCCATACGCTGCGAATTGCGTTTTATTCGCGCCTGTTTATCTGGCTGGAGGTAGCGCTGCTGTTTTGCTATGCCCGCTGGGTGGAGAAAAGCAGTTTTTTGCTTTGGGCCGAAAAATCCAATGGCTTTTGGTTTTATCCTGCTTCGTTTGCGGCCTTGTATCTTTTGTCTATCGGTGCGGGTATCGTATCCAAAATTCCCCTGGCATTTGGCCTGCATGATAACCAGCAGGTTGTGCGCGAGATGGCGGTCATCGTTACTAAAAACATGCCGATGATGGTGTTTTTTTGCCTTACGGCAGGTTTTACTGAGGAGTTGATCTTCCGTGGCTACCTGGTGCCGCGGCTTGAGGCGCTGTTTAAAAATAAATCCGCGTCGGTTGTGGTTTCGTCGTTGATGTTCTCGTTGGTGCACTACCATTATTTCAGCATCAGCGAAACCATCTTTACCTTTTGTATAGGTGTTGTTTTTGCCATTTATTACCAATGGTACCGCAATATTAAAGTTTTGATTTTTACCCATGCTTTTATTGATTTTGTATCCTTCCTTATTTTCGGGTATGCGCAGGCGCATCATTTGATTAAGTAAAAGATTTAGTTTAAGTATTAAACTTAGAATAGCTAAATTGAGGACGGTTTAACCTTATTTACACTTACTAAATCCTTAACGTTGGAGATTACCGGTAAAAAACAAATCCTTAGCCTGATGGGCGGAATCCTTATCGCGCTGCTTTTTTACCCGGTGGTTTGTTACCTCGGTTTTTATTATTTTAAAAATACAGTTTTAACAGTTGCGTTGCATTATTTGATGTTCTGCCTGTCGCTTGCTGTGCTTTATATTTATGCTTTAAAAGTTGAAAAAAGTCCTTTTTTGATATGGCCGGAAGAACAAGACGGCTGGTTGTTTTTATTCTATCGATAATCGCTTTATTCATATTACAGTTGCCGGGGAACGATCTATCGGAAATTCCCAAAAAATTACAGTGGCAGGAACTATGGAGCCAACCCTTCAGCAAACACTTCGCGCACCTGGTTTTGGCATGGTATCATTTGAATATAATCGTTTTTCTGCTATGCGTTACTAGCTGGAGCATAGCAGCAGAACTTATGTTTCGGGGCTATTTAATGCCGAGAATGAATATTATTTTCAAAAGTAAAATCGCCGCAATAACTTGCTCTTCGATGATTTATGCTTTGTTCCCTTTTAGAGGCAACAGCTTGAAATGGCTGATTAAAGATTTTTTTTCTGGGATTTTTTTCGGGATACACTACCAAAAATATCATAACATAAAAATATTAATAGTTACACGGATATTGATAGATGTGATATTTGCATGTTTAATGCGACAGTCGTTGGGAAGAATGAATTTTTAGCCCTTCGATATCGCGTTCTTATCGGCTATTTGCTCAAATCCTCACCGCCGGCAACCCATAAGCCTTCCTCAATTTTTTGTACTCCACTATCGGGAATTGTACCAGCAATGGATTGTTTTTGGCGTTGATCCAGTGCAGTACGCGCAGCATGTTGGCCTCGGTCATGGCGGTGCAACCGTCGGTGCCTTCGGTGGCATTGCCCCAAATGTGCATAAAGATGCAGGAGCCATCGCCCGGAACTACTTTGCCAGAGTTATGGTTGATGAACAGGCCCCATTTGTAATAGTCTTTTTTCATATGCATTTCCTCAAAACTGTTATAGGCGGTTTTTGCGGTATCCTTCCGTACCAGGGTGTTGTAATAGCCCGATTTTGCATCATCAACACAGATCAGTGTATCAGATGCGCATACATAATGGTCCTTTATCCAGGTGGCATCCTTTTTATCACCATAACCAAAGGCCGTGCCGATGGTAAAAATACCGGCTGGCGAGCGTTTGTCGCCTTCGTGCTTTACCGGGGCACCAGGCAGGTTAAACGGAATAATGCCATCGCCAACGGCAAGCCCTGCAGTGCCTACCACAATAGCATTGCTGAATTTTAGCACCCAATGGTGGTTAACACGGTTAAATACAAATATTTTACCCTGCAGGTTGTTCCATCCGTCTGTAACTACCACCATTAGCTGCTTTGATTTTGGCAGGCTTGCTGTTGTACCCTGGGCGCTTGCTGTTGCCGCCATGCTGAAGCATACAAAAGGCAGCAATAAACGTGTTAACTTTTTCATATATCGAACTAAAAATAAAAGTAAACCCCAATAAATTATAATTTACTTTTCATTGTTAAAAGTAAACTTAGCAATTTTTAAGTTTACTTAGATAAAGTATCTCATAACGTATCCACAATCTCCGAATGATTATCAATTCTCTGCTGGTAATAAGCATCCGAATGGTAATGATGGATGATGATCAGTATCATGCTAAAAATTACTGCTAATAGCAGCAGTACGAACCAGGTTTTTGGATTTTTGCTAATAGTCATATATTATTAATATTTAATTGTCAGTTAATGGATGGATGTTGTTAATTTTACAGCACAAACACCTGCACCATGGAAAAGAAATTTGTTTTAGGCGACGTAGTTATTTTAATAACCGACGGGCCGCAGATGATAGTTGAAGGCTACCTTGTAACCGAAGATACCCCCGGAAAATTTACCGAAAGCGACGAACTGGTTAACGTTGTTTACTTTGCCGGAGATAGTTTTAAACGCGATACCTTTCACCAGGATATCCTTCTTTTTGCTGACGAAGCGGAAGGGTAGGGGGAGACGGGAAAAGCCATGGTATTTCAAAGTCTATTTATGTTTAATATGGTAAATGGCATAAAAAAACACAAATATTATTGTTTTAGATTTGCCGGGCTTTCAGGCTTCTATCAAATCCACTCTTCAATTCCATGCGCTTCTGTCTCTATTAATTGTGTCAGCAATTGTTTTAGTACTGCTTCCCTTGCCCAGCCTTGTTCCGCTATTGTGGCATCGTTGTTATACCAGGCCAGCGCTTCATTGATTTCTATGCGAGCCCGGTAAACGTATTTTTTTGAAGGGTGCATTTTACTTCCGATGAAACTGTTCAAGTTATCTTCCTTTATTATTTTGGCAAATTGCTTAGCCGGGATCTCCAGCTGCAGGCAGTCGTCCAGCGAGTTTTTGAAATCCTGTTTGTCCTCCAGCCATAACGTAAGCGTTTCGCTGTTCATGTCGTGGTCGGCAATGCAGATGCGGCTATAGTCGTAATCAACTGAGATTACGAGCCACCTTAGTTTGTCTTTTAGTTTTTGATTGATGCGTATCATTTTTTGGTTCATGGTTAATAGTTAATAGTTAATAGTTCGTAGTTCGTAGTTTTTGGATGTCGCGTTCTGCTATGAACGATGAACTTATCCTGTTCATGGTTTCAGAGTGCAGGCTCATAGTTTTTGGCAGTGACATTCGGCTATGAACCAGCAACCATGAACTTATCCTGTTTATGGTTCATAGTTTCTTTTGGCGCCACGTTCTGCTATGAACTATGAACCATCAACTACCCTACCTAAACTCAGGCGCCCAGCCGGGCAGGTATTTCTGTATGGCCGCAATTTCGCGGCGGAATTTCTGGCAGGTTACCAGGTAGGCCAGGTAACGGAGCTGCCGCTCGTTCAGGCTGTTTTCCTGCTGTTGGTGTTGTATAGCTGTGCTGATAGATGAATAGGCAAGGTGCATGGGGTTTAGTTTATTTAGTCCGGAAAGTCCGAAAGATGTTTAATGCGTATTTATTGTTCAGAAAGGTTATTCCGGTTCTGTTAGGTGGGCACAAAACTCCCTCCTAAAAAATCTTTAAATTCTTTACCAATCATATTTGTATTTATAAAAATTTGTTTACTTTAGTGAATTATTACAGAACAAATATAAAGAAAAATCTTTATAATAGTAAAGAAAAATTTAAAAATAATTTAAGATCATGGATGAGTCGCTGAAACCCAATAAGATAAAAACTATCAGGCCCGAAACGCTGGAGTTTATCATTCTTTATAACCAGCTAAGAGGGAAAGCTTTTTCTGGCAACGCGCAGCTTGCCGAGGCCCTGGGTTACAATTCAGCCAGCTCAATTACAGAAATTATAAAGAACAGGCAAAATATAGATCCTGAAAAATTCAGGATTTTTAAAGAAAAATACAGCGAATTCTTAAGTGGTAAAAAAAATACAAATAATTCTGAAAATACAGCAGTCAGCAGGCTGTCGGCAGGGATCCCTATGTTCGAGATTACGGCTACTGCTACAGGCGTTGAGGTTTATAACGATATAAATGATAAAGAACCCGTTGGGCATATGAATTTTCCTGGGATTGAGGATTGTGACTTCGCCCTGCCGGTTTGGGGCCACTCCATGTACCCGTACCTTGAGAATGGCTGCTGGGTGGCGCTAAAGGTGATCCACGATAAAAAGATCTTGCCTGGCGAGGTATATTATATTGAGTGGGGCGACTACCGCATGTACAAACGACTGCTAGCCGGCGACAACCCCGACGAAGTAATAGCTCACTCAGACAACGTAACAGAACTGGTGGGCGACCGCCTTAAATATGCCCCCTTCGTCATAAAAATAACCGACATTAAAAAACTGTGCCTGGTGAAGGATATTCATAAGAAGCATAACCATTAGTCCGAAAGTCCGAAAGTAGCTGCCGTGGAGAGTAGGAGTAGGGGAGTTGTGTGGTTGGCGGATTGATTTTGAAATATCTTATTTATACATTTAAGCCGACTAACAAGTGGCTTTTTTACGTTAAACCTTAAAACGCTATCAAGACAAGGTTTGGCTATAAGCATAATATAATTTGAAGTCTTGGACGGTAGGCAGAGTTATCGCTGGTGCATTTTTTATAATTATCGGAGTTCTTTTATTTATTTTTTTACGGGAATTGAATGACCCGGAAATAGAAGGAGATTCAGGAAGAATCGGTTTAGATTCATATTTCATATCCCTCGTTTTCATAATAATTGGGGTAATTAATTTATTTTTTCCAAAATACAATAAAAATTCAACCTGAGACCTTGCCTGACTTTTGGATAATACAAGGGCGACCACAAGGGATCGCCCCTACATAAGATCTGTTTTTTTAAAACCGACCGGTCGTTATCGAAAACGGCGTAGGGGCAATCCCTTGTGGTTGCCCTTGTACCGCAGAAATTCCCGCCTTCCAAACTCATTCAAGGCATTTTCTACGTTCGGACTTTCCCGACTTTCGGATTAAAATTAAAACTATTTTTACTTCCGGACTTTACTGACTTTTCGGACTAAATACCTACATTTATTCCATGTTCGAACCTACACAATACCCATACAGTTTCAGATTTAGCCTGGGTACGCTTGCGGTGATGGCAATATTAATGTTGCTGTTATTACGAAACGTGCTGGCGGTTAATTCTGTTTTGATTTGGGCGGTGTATGGTTTTTGCGGAATGGTGTTTATTGGGTTATCCGTTGTCATCATTACAAAAAGGCTGATCCCTGCCATAAAACGCGATGTCGCGCTGCAGCTGGATGATGAAGGCATCAGCGATTATATCCGCGATATCAGCATCGATTGGGTGGATATTAAAGAGATTACGTTGCTTGGGGGCCGCAGCGCCTCGACCATGAAAATTACATTAAAATTTGAGTCTGACTATGGTACCGAGATCGCCATTCCCTTACGCTGGATAAAGGGCAATGACGATGAAATTTACGACACTACCCTGGCTTATTTCGAGCAGATTACCTCAACCGACCCCTCCTGAATATGGATATGTAAACGCCGGTTAAATATGGGTGGTTTTGTAAAAAAAGTGTTACTTAGTATTAATTATTTTAATATTAATAAAACTTATTCTGCCATTGTTGCGTTTAATTTTCTTTCTAGTTTATAACCAATGACCTTTTACCAGATTATCCATTTCATTTTAAATGAATTAAGCGCCGGCAACCTATTTCAAAACATTGGTGTTTATACCTTGCTGGTTTTGCTGGCCTAGATAGTTGCAGTTCAGTTTAAACAGCAAGCAGCCAAATACCGTACCCGGTAATACTTAATGCGGTGAGCAATTCCTGCTGCCTTTAAATTGCGATCTTTTAAATTTTATTATGATTTTTAATAAAAACAGGTAGCTTTATGTCACAAATTAGTAGTTATGACATACCCCAATTGCCCTAAATGCGGAAATCCTTTTGTGCAAAAGGTGCACCGAAGTTTCGTTTTTAAACTCTTCAGGCCATTTTCAAAAAAACGACGGTACTATTGCAACAGTTGTGACAAAACATATTATGTGCTAAAAGATCCTAACAACGAGTGATTTTGTAACCCACATACCCGAAACCCTAAACGTACCCATGCCCGCCCAAAATATTGATGATGTATTGCAGCAACTGGAAACCATAATTGCTGAAAGCATCCGTACCAATAACCGGCTGGGTTATTTTGCGGCCCTATATTATAAGGTAACGGCAGGCGTAAAAGCAGGTATAGCAAAAGGGCAGTTTGAAAACGGCCCCCGGATGGAAAAACTGGATGTAATTTTTGCCAGCCGCTACCTTGATGCTTTAAACGCATGGAAAACGGGGCAGCCGGTAACCTCGTCGTGGAAAATTGCTTTTGATGCCGCCAATAATTCATCGTTATTGGTGTTGCAGCAATTGTTTTTGGGGATGAGCGCCCATATCAACCTGGACCTGGGCATTGCCGCCGTGGAGGTATCAAACGGCGAACTGGAAGCTATTCACAACGATTTTGATAATATCAATACCATCATCTCTGCTTTAACCTACCAGGTTTTAAACGAAATTGACCGGGTATCGCCGCTGCTTTCGCTTTTGGGGCTGCATGCGGGCAACCATGCCAATATCCTGATCCAGTTTAGTATCGATAACGCCCGGGACGGCGCCTGGTGCTTTGCCGAAGACCTGGCTACTAAGACAACAAAAGCCGATTTTGACGCCTGCATTGCCGCCCGCGACGAAACCATTTTTAAACTCGGTGGCAGCCTCATCAATAATAAAGGTTTCATAAGGTTTACTATCTGGCTCATCCATTTGTTTGAATGGAAAAACGCTGCGCGGATTATTAAAACGATGCATGAAGGAGTGAAGGCGAAGATCGTGGTGGGATAGGTTTTAATCCCGCAAGCTTACGTAAACACTCAGGTTACCTTTTACCGTTTTCCATTTGTCCTGGCTGGCCATCCTGTAATAATTAATATGCGAAAATGAAAGGCCTGCAGGCATCAGTACCTGGGGGCCTTTTAGCATATCCTTATTGTAATCAACCCATTGCAGCGTAACGGCACAATCGGCATTAATAACTAAGGCATCGGTGGTTAGGTCGATTTTTGACCATCCGGTTTTGTAGTTGTTCAAACTCACCAGTATTTCTTTATTAAATAGCAGGGTATCCGGCAAATTATTTTTGAGCGAATAAATGTTCAGCCTGAATTTGATATACTTAAAATTATTGGCCGATACGTAAAAGTTTACATTATCAAACATAGCAGGGTAGCGGGGCGCATGTAATTTAAAACCCGTTTCAGCCCCGATGGTTGGCGCGCTGTCGCCTTTGGGTATGATAGATGCCTGTATCATAGTGCCGGTGGTTTGTTTGCCTACAATTACAGCATGGCTAAACAGGTTGCTTACTTTCACCTCGTTCAACTGCGTTATTTTTTTGGTTAGCCTGATTACGATGGTTTCGCCACTGTTCTCAAATTCCCTTACGGGCCGCATTAATGGCAAATATCCAACCATACTTATTCGCACGGTGTCGCCCTTGTTTTCGGGGCTAAGCGTCAGGGCAAAATGCCCGGCCGAATCGGCAATAGTACCCACAGGCTTGTTAAGTAATCCAACGCTGGCATAGGCTAAAGATAGTTTGTCATCGGCTGAGGTAACTATCCCTTGTAAACGCCGGAGGGCAGCAGCTTGTTTGTTTTGCGAAAAACCGTTAAAGGGCGCTATGATAAGCCACAAGAGCAGTAAGGGTACAAAGGGTTTCATACCCAAATGTAAAATATTGTTTAATTATAACAAATTGATTAACAGTATTTAACGTTATTTAACTGGGTTTAACGGTTTGTTTGTATGTTGAGGCGAAGTAACTGGCTACCCTGTTGCCGAACTAAATAACTATTTTAATTTCCGGTTCTCGTCCAATTAAAATACTTTCGTTTTTAAAGATCTAAAAATGCAGATACGCCTTGCCGAGCTTAACGATATCCCCCAAATAATACAGATGATTACTGAAGTGGTGCCCTTAATGATCGCCACAGGTAATTTTCAATGGGACGACAAGTACCCCAATGCTGAGGTTTTTGAACAGGATATTGCGCTGCAACAATTATGGGTTGCTGCTATTGATGGCGAAATAGGCGGGGTATCAGCTATTACTACAGATCAGTCGCCCGAGTATGCAGATGTGGGCTGGGATTTAAACGAGCCATCTATTGTTACCCACCGCCTTGCGGTAAGCCCCAAACACCAGGGTAAAGGCATAGCAGCAGCATTGTTATTACAAGCCGAAGAAGTAGCCAAAACAAAGGGCATAAATGTATTGAGGATTGACACCAACACCGCCAACCAGGCCACCCAGCGCCTTTTCCCCAAGCTGGGCTACGTGTTTGCTGGCGAAATAGGCCTTGCATTTCGCGAAGGACTGCGCTTTTATTGCTACGAGAAGCGGGTGTAGTTCATGGTTCATGGACAAAACACTGCTAAAATAATAAGAATCGGGCTATTAATATCAACAATCCGCTTACTGCTATGACCTATCAACCATGAACCAATAAAAAAATATTCACAAAAAGCATAACCATCAGGCAGTTAGTAACGTAAAAATATACCAGAATCAAAATGTTGGTTTGATATAATTTTTGCAGTTATGGAATTCTTATTCTTTTTTTCGCTAACAGGTGTCGTAATCGTTACGTTAATATTAAAGTTTGATAAAAAGCAAACAGTTAAGGTAAATACCGTTTTAAAAGAAACGCGGAATGTGCCGCCGTTATTTATGTTGAAATCTACAGAGCAGAAGATCGGAGTCTTAAAAACAGCGCTTCGTTTTGACGATGTGCCGCAAAATATGGCCGGTGCTGCATCAATGAGCAATATCTACAATTCGCAATCAGAAAATAACAGGCTTTCAAAAGTGCAGGAGCTTAAACTGTTATCGTCAAAATATAACAACGGGCAGATCTCCATCGAAGCTTATAATCAAAAACTTGATGAGCTGCTTGAGCAGGTTCAAAGCCAGGGCGGATCTTTTGAGCCGGCATGCTAGTTTGGGATAAGTTGTAGGGGCTTAAAAAAAGGAGTTTAGTTAATATAGTTTAGGTTTAATAGTTTAGTTAAAGGTGGTTGTAATATCGGCAGGTGTTACAACTTTTTTTTTGGTTAAAGTTGTAAGTGGTGTAACTGTTGTAAAGGAGTCGATCTCAAAAAACTTTTATTTAAAATCATTCCTTAATGGTTTGTGCCAGGAAAATCTCTTTTTGACTTTTTTATTTAGAATTCTTTATTTGTTGGGTAGATCAGCGGTCCTTTGTGGTTGCCCCCATAGCAAATATATTTCTTTATCACCATTTTATTTAAAAGCGATTTTCGTGTCCTTCGTTCCCGGCGCCCTTTGCGGTTAAATTTTACCGCTGAGACCGCAAAGAGAGGCGGAAAGTTATGCAGATGATGAACAACTTTCAATCCATCAACCCGCTAATCTTCTCCGATAGCCAATGACCCAATGACCAGATGACGCTTTACCCGCTTCAACTTATTGCAACTTTTATAACCTAATACAACAAATTGTTTTATTATTGCAGCCAAATGTCTGACGAAGCACTGGTAAAACGGATAAAGGTAATTGTAAAAGAGCATGGCGGCCAGCTTGCCCTTGCCAATGCCATCGGCGTCGATCAGGGTTTTATCAGCAAAGTGATCAATAAAAAGCAGGATGTTAGTTATTACCTCATCCGAAAGCTTTGTTTCCAGTTAAAATACTCTCCCGAGTGGCTGATCATCGGCACCGGCGAAAAAAAGATCAATAAACCCGAATCGGCCAAGCTGATCACCGAAATTCAGATGATGCGTACGGAACTGGATATTTTGCATGCCCGCATGCGTGCCTACGAGCTTGAAATGAACGAACTTAAAAGCCAGCTGCAACTGCAGCAGCAAAAAGCAGGATAATTAAGTAGGTTAAAGGGAAAAGCCGAAAGGTCAAAGGTTTTTTTGTTTACTTTTAACAATTATCTCTTTTAAGGCATTATAGTTTTTTACCTTTTACTTATTAGTTTTCACCCTTCACCTTTCACCTCAAAAATTCATCCACTTATCATAATCGTATCCAATACGTCGGTTACGCTTTTGCATTTATTAACAGATGTTTCAAGCGATAGCAGGATCTCGCGGTATTTGATCAGTGAAATGGCGTTTTTTTCGTCGGCAAACAAATCGGCCACGGCATGATAGTACACCTGGTTGGCCATGTTTACATAGTTTTTAATGTGGCGGCATATCATCGGCAGTTCGCCGGTTTTTTTTGTTTTCCTTAGTATTTTTATTGCTTTTTCCACCTCCAGGCTTGCCTTTAATATAATAATAGCGATCTGTTTAATGGCCGGTGAAAATTCATCTATCGCATAAAGGTACATACGGCCCCCGGCTTCGTGTATAGCGTCGGCCACATCGTCAAGCGCCGATGCCAGCGCGTGTATATTAGGCCGGGTTAACGGCGGGAAAATTATCTTATTGAGGTAAAGGTTGATCTTGTGTGTAATATCATCGCCCAGGCTTTCCTTTTTATTGATCTTTTCATACATCGCCTCCAGATCTGAGCGGTCGTCAGTTTCCACAACCGTTTGCAGTAGTCTGGCCATTTCAACCACATTATTGGCGGCAAGGTCAAACTGATCAAAAAATAAGGCCCGGTTGGTTAAAAAATTACTTAGCATATTGCCCATTGTTGCATTTCCACTTCAAACCAAAATTAACGCTGCAATGTTAAGCAGGCATTAAGTTTACCTTTAATATTAAATAAAATTTGGCTGTGCTAATGAAGGGCCGGGCAATTGCAGGTAATCCTGAATTTATTTTTCGCCTTTTAAATGCTTATACAAGGCATAATACCGTTTTACGGAGCAATAAGTGCCGCTGTAAAATCGTTAAAATAAGCATAGTAGCATAAAAGTGTTTATTAAACTTTTTTTGCTTTTTAGGGTTATAATAATAGTAACTTTAAGGGTAGTGAAACAGGCAGGAGTTAAAATAAAGGAACGTTTAGCTTTATCATTAATGATGATGTACCTGGCCGTTTCATTATCTAACCTGTTCTTACTGCCTAAATATAATAAGCACCAAACAGGCCGTCAAAGCGCCATTAAAGCAGCGAACTACTGGCTGTATAATGGGGCCAATAGTTCAGCAATACTTTTTCATCGAACCAGCAAGACTATTATCGAAAAAAGGCAAAATCTTGCAATCTTTTTTAAGGCCGCTGCAACTGTTTTTTTGTTTGTACTGATCAGTAGCGTTAGGCGGTCGGATTTTACCCAAAGTGAAGCCTGCGCCGGCTTATTATTTTTAAGCAGAAAGCGGTACGCCCACCTCAATTTTTGTTCATTAAGAATTTGATACTATACCGCAGGCCGCCATTCAATAACACACCTTATATATATAGTATTTGTAATTGAATTGGCTTGATGGACTTAGGTTTGTTTTTTGCCTGCATTTAAACATGGTTTTTGCATGAGGGATTTTAGTTTGATATTCAATAATAACAACGATATTTTAATTTCAAATAAAATGAAAAGCATAAGTAAGTATTTGGTGCAAACCTGTATGGGTATAGGTTTGTGCTTATTAATGGTGGGGCCAGCAGTGGCCCAACGCGGAGCAGGTGGCGGCGGCCGTGCAGGCGGTGGCGGTGGTTTTTCGGGTGGCGGCCACGCAGGTGGGGGCTTTTCAGGCGGTGGCGCCCGTATGGGCGGCGGCTTTTCGGGGCGGCCGTCAGGCGGGGCTTCGTTTAATGCCCCCCGCGGAGGGTATGCCCCCCGTGGAAACTATGCGCCGCGCGTCGGTTTTCAACCAAGAGGCGTTATAGGGCAACGTAGTAATATTGGAAACGGGCAGCGCACTGGAGTGCGTGGTGGCTATAATACCACCAGGTTAGGTGTAAACGGAACCCGTTACAGTGTAAACGCCTATCATGGCAGCGGCCTTTACGGGCACGGCGGCGATGAAGGAAGGTACGGATGGGGCCGGCATAATGGTTATTTTTATAACCGGGGCTACTATGGCAACTTATATTACCCCTACCTGGGGCTTTGGTACTGGAGTTTACCCTATGGCTGTTATCCATTTTGGTGGGGTAATGCTGAGTACTATTACGGCGAAGGGTATTTTTATCAATACAATAATGATCAATATACCGTGGTTGAGCCGCCTGTTGGTGCCGAGATTACGAGTTTACCAAAAGGGGCACAGTCAATTGTTATTAATGGCGAGCAGTACTATGAGTTGAATGGCGTTTACTATTTGCTGCTTACCAAAGATGATGGCAGCCTGGTTTACCAAGTAACCGGAAAAGACGGTGAATTGAATACTGGAAACACCGGGGCAGATGCTATAGTGCCAAAAGTAGGGGACATAGTTACCAAGTTGCCGCCTGATTGCCGCAAGGTGCACCTTAACGGCGCAACCTTTTTTGTTTCGGCAGATGGCATTTACTACCAGGAAACAAAAGACAGTGGCAATAATACCGTGTACAAGATCGTCGGGCTTGATGACGACGGGCAATAATAGCTGTTGCGTTTATAATGCTTATAGCGCAGCTAACCGGCTAAGGTTAACTGCGCTTTTTTTTTGATATTTTTCAAGCTTCGTCACAGGCCAAATGGCGCAAGTTTTTTTATTGCTGATGCCGGTTTATGCTTTTTTAGGCCGTTTGGCATCTTTTGCGCCGGCTTTATTTATTAACTGTTCTGGTTAAAGGGGATTAAAGGCAGACTGTTTTTAGTCTTTTTGAGTATAAAAAGCAGCCAAATACACCTGTTCAGGCTATCAGCGTCGCTTCACAAAATCACATTTAATATTAACAAAAAACACTGCCTGTTAACTTAACCCTCCCTGAAAATAGCCCAATGTTAACTTTATGTTACCAAAGACTAATGGTTTAACTTTTGGTTTAAACTGGTGACTTTTAATATATTATGAAAATTTAAATCGTTTAAAATGCCATTTAGTTGCTTTTTTAAGGATTTGGTATATGTATTTAACATTTACATAATATCATCAAAGGGTAATCATTCCTTAACATTAAGATAATGCAGCGTACGCACCTTTGGGGCATAAATTATTTAATCCTCAATAAAATGAAAAAAACGTTTACAAAACTTTTTAGTGCAGCCTTACTAACAGGTTTAACGGTGATAGGCTTTTCGGCCAATGCCCAGTCTACTTCGTTAGCAGATAATGGCAATACACCAGCAACTGTTGTTAAAAGCACAACTACAGCTTCACATGCTGATTACAAACCCGAAACTATCCCTGCTGCAACAGCTGCAACTACCGAAGTAAAAGCAAAAGCAGCCGATCCTGACACCGCATGGAAACCACAAAGAAGAGTTTGGGGTTATACTTTCGGTGATTTTTATTACACCGCACATGCAGATAACGATTTCGTTAGTGCAACAGGCATCCCTGAAGCCGGCGCAGGTGCATTAAGCAAAAGAGGTGGCGAAACCAATTATTCAGGCGTACCTACTTACAGAAATGCATTCCAGTTCCGTCGTGTTTATTTAGGATACGACTATGAGATCACCAAGAAATTCAAAGCTGAATTCTTGTTGGCTTCAGAGCCTGGTGCAAATACAAACGCTGCATCAGGTACTTCCATCCAAAATGGCGACAACCTGGTTGACGGCAAAATGGCATTGTGGATAAAAAATGCAAACTTAAGGGTAAGAGACCTTTGGACAGGAACTGACTTTGTGATCGGTATGCAAAGCACCCCTGGTTTCGCATTAAACGAAGCAGGTACCAACGGCCCAACCAGCTTATCAGAAGCAACCTGGGGTTACCGTTCAATTGAAAAAACCCTCACCGATTTCCACAAAAACAACTCATACGATTTAGGTGCATCATTACAGGGAACATTTGACCCGGCAACTAAAAACTTTGGTTACGTGGTAATGTTAGGCAACAACAGCCAGGCCAGCTTATTATCAGCAGCCAGTGCAAACACAGGTTTCTATAAAATAGTTTATGGCGATTTGTGGGCAAAATTCTTCGACAAGAAATTGTTTTTAGATATTTATGCTGATGCTGCTAAAACTGCTCCTGCAACTGCTGCAATTGGCGGTCAGCAACACAATATGTTTAAAATATTTGCTGCCTACAACACTAAACCTATTACAATTGGTGTTGAAGCTTACACACAAAGCTTTACCAATGGTGTTACCAATTCAACAACTAAAGGTGTTGAGGATGCAACTGCACAAGGCCTGTCAATTTGGGTAAAAGGCGGTTTAGCTAAAAACCTTAACTACTTTGCACGTTACGATACTTACAATCCTGATACTAAATTTAATGCTGCTGATTCTTACTCAGGAAACACCAACTATGGTTCATATAACCCAACCGTTAAAGAACAGTTTTATACTGCAGGTTTAGATTATACACCTTACAAAAACGTACACTTCGAACCAAACCTTTGGTTAGTTGATTACAAAGATCAAAGGACTTCTACAACAACAGGTTATGTTGCCCCTGACCATACCTTAGTATTTAGGTTTACCTTCTTCTTTACTTTTGGTAAATAATATCAAGGGACAAAAAATTAAAATTAAAAATAGAAACCAACCATGAAAGTAGTTAAAAGTTTACAGTTAGCAGTAGTGGCCATAGCCAGTGTTTGCTTATCACAGTCAGCTTCAGCACAGGATAACACCCTGTTAGGCGCAGGCAGTACATTTGTTTATCCCCTGTTTTCGAAAATATTTGCCGATTATGACGCTGCAAAGCATGTAAAGGTAAATTACCAGTCAATCGGATCAGGTGGTGGCATATTACAGCTTACCAACAAAACCGTTGATTTTGGCGGTTCTGATGCTCCCTTAAATGATGAGCAGGACAAAAAGATCGGTGTACCGGTTTTGCATATCCCTATGGCTTCAGGCGCTGTTGTAGTTTCTTATAACGTTCCTGGTGTTGCAACAGGTTTAAAGTTAAGCGGTAAAGACCTTGCCGATATTTACCTGGGTAAAATAACCAAGTGGAACAGCCCGCTTATTGCTGATGCTAATCCTGGTGTTAAATTGCCTGACCTGGGTATAGTTGTTGTTCACCGTTCAGACGGTAGTGGTACATCCTACATTTTTACCGACTTTTTAACTAAAGTTAACGAAGATTGGGCAAAAAAAGTAGGCAAAGCAGGTGCTGTTAACTGGCCAGCCGGTTTAGGCGGAAAAGGTAACGCTGGTGTTGAAGGTTTGGTTAAACAAACTCCGGGCGCTATTGGTTATGTTGAGTTAGCTTACGCTATCCAAAACCACATGCCTTATGCATCTGTTCAAAACAAATCAGGTAAATATATTACGCCAACTTTGGAAACCACTACTTTATCGAGCAACGTAACTTTACCTGCTGATTCAAAAGTATCGTTAACCAATACTGATAATGCTAAAGGTTACCCTATCACCAGCTTTACCTGGGCGCTGATCTATAAAGAACAAAACTACGGTGGCCGTTCAGCTGAAAGAGCAAAACAATTATTAGAGTTATTGTGGTATAACATCCACGATGGACAAAAAGAATGCGCGCCGTTAAACTACGCACCGCTTTCAAAATCAGCTGTAAAAGTTGCTGAGAAGATTTTAAAATCTGCAACTTACAATGGTAAATCAATATTATAATTATTAAACGATCGGATTACCGGGTTGTTGATCCTTAAAAATCCATAGCCGTAAATGATCAAAATAAACAAAATTACCAGTACCCTTAATAAAAGGGGCTGGTAATTCTGTTGTATAGCCAGCCTGTAAAAAAAAATCTGGCAACCAGCTAATTAACAGCATATACTTTTAAAAATTAACAGGATAAAAAGCGACATTTGCCTGAAAATCGAATACCCGTAAATACTGATATATTATGGATAAAAATAAAAGACTGGATCTATCATACAGTCAGATGAAATGGGAAACCATTTTTAAGCGTTTATTGATCGTGATGAGTGCCATCATCCTGCTGCTTGTAGTGGGCGTTTTTTTTACGTTGATTGTTGAGTCGTGGCCTTCTATCAAGTCACTCGGGGTAAAGTTTTTGTGGGGTAAGGTTTGGGATCCGGTAAATAATATCTACGGCGCCTATCCGTTTTTAATAGGTACCTTATTAACGTCGTTCACCGCCCTTATCATTTCGATACCTTTTTCCTATGCTATCGCTATTTATTTGGGAGAATATAATCCCAAAGGCTGGCTATCTGACCTTTTGAAAAACACCATTGAACTGATAGCAGCTGTGCCCTCCATTATTTATGGTTTTTGGGCATTATTTGTATTGGTACCTGAAGTACGGAAGCTGGAAACAGCCATACATGTAACCCCCTATGGGGTAGGCGTTTTCACTGCTTCGCTGGTACTGGCAGTAATGATCATCCCTTATGCAGCGGCTTTGGGCACCTCATTGATCCGCATGGTGCCATCACCTTTAAAAGAGGGTGCGTATGCGCTTGGCGCCACCCGTTTTGAGGTGATCCGCAGTGTTATATTACCTTATACCCGTTCGGGACTGTTTGCAGGTATCCTGTTATCATTAGGTCGCGCCCTGGGCGAAACAATGGCCGTAACTGTGCTGATAGGTAATACCAGCGCTATTGCCAATACTTTTAAAGATATTTTCTTTGGTCCGGGTAATACTATGGCCAGCGTTATTGCAAATGAATTTGCTGAGGCCGACCACGCGTTATATTTATCGGCCCTTATTGAACTTGGTTTAGTATTATTTTTTGTAACGGTTATTATTAACCTTATAGGCAAAAGGATAATTACCAAATACACTAACAACTAACCACATGGATGCACGAATAGGAATAAGAAATACCAAGAGTATTTTATTTAAATCATTCATTATATTTTTAGCCTTTGTGGTAACCCTGCCCTTAATTATTGTATTACTATACATTATAAAACAGGGGGTAATGCAGGTTAACTGGCACTTTTTAACCCATGTGCCCGCCCCTGAAGGCGAAAAAGGCGGCGGTATTGCCAACGCGCTTGTGGGCAGTTTGCTTATTGTGGGCATGTCATCACTGGTGGCCATCCCGGTTGGTATTTTGGCCGGTATTTATTTGAGCGAAAACCCGGGCACCAAACTTTCTTACTACAGTGGTTTATGTGTTGATATCTTACAAGGTGTACCTTCCATTGTTATGGGTATTGTAGTTTACTTCTGGATTGTAAAGCCCTTTGGGTTTTCGGCTATATCGGGTAGTATTGCGCTGGCTATTATGATGCTGCCGATAGTGATCCGTTCAACCGAGCAAACGCTGCTGCTATTGCCGCCATCGCTTAAGGAAGCGGCACTGTCATTAGGCGTGCCTTATCATCGGGTAATTTTAAAGGTGATCGTTCCCTGCGGTTTTGCCGGGATCTTATCGGGGATCATTTTGTCCATTGCCCGGATCATTGGTGAAACCGCCCCGCTCTTGTTTACTGCTTTGGGCAGTAACTATTTAACGACCAATGTTAGGGGAGCCATGGAAAGTTTACCCCACCTGATATTTACGTATGCTACCAGCCCTTATGATGACCAGCACGACTTGGCCTGGGGCGCCTCATTTATATTATTAATGTTTGTATTAATTTTAAACATAGTTACAAAACTGATCACAAGAAAATGGAAAATACAGTTGTAAGCGCTACAAATTTTAATGCCTGGTTTGGCGATAATCACGTGGTGAAGGACGTGACGATCAATATTGAAAAAAACCAGTGTATTGCAGTAATGGGGCCATCAGGTTGCGGTAAAACAACTTTTTTACGTTGTATTAACCGCATGCACGAACTGATACCGGGCGCTACGGCAAAAGGTTCGTTGAAATTATATTCGGATGAAATTTATACCATGAACCCTATTTACGTAAGGTATAAAATTGGGATGGTGTTTCAGCGGCCAAACCCATTCCCCAACCTGAGTATTTATGATAACGTTATTGCCGGTTATAAATTAAATGGGTTAAAAGTGCCCAAGGCTGACCTGGACAACATTGTACAAAAATCATTAACCTCTGCCGCGTTGTGGAACGAGGTTAAAGATTCACTATATAAAAAGGGTACTTTCCTTTCAGGCGGACAGCAGCAGCGGTTGTGCATTGCACGCGCCATTGCCATGGAGCCTGAAGTAATTTTGTTTGACGAACCTACATCTGCCCTCGACCCTATATCTACCTCGAGCGTTGAACAGTTATTTCATGAACTGAAAGAAAAATATACGCTGATCATCGTTACACATAATATGCAGCAGGCTGCCCGTGTTAGTGATAAAACAGCGTTTTTTTATGTTGGCGAACTGGTTGAGTTTGATGATACCAAACAGATGTTTACCGCGCCAAGCGATGTACGCACACAGAATTATATAACAGGAAGGTTTAATTAATTTTTGTTGGAAAGTTGAAATGTTGAAAGGTTGTAACGTTATTGAATGCGTTTTAAAACTTTCCAACTTTTCAACCTTACAACCTTACAACAATTTTTAAAATACAATTATGACACCATTAGAAACCGAAATTACCGCGTTAAAAAAAGAGTTGGTTAGCATGTGGATGCTGGTTCAATCGCAAATGAACAAGGCCAAAGAAGCTTTGGTTACTTTTGATAAGGACCTTGCACGCGAGGTGATGATCAAAGAAAAACGCGTAAACTCTTTTGAACTAAAGATTGACAGGGACTGCGAAAATATTTTTGCATTATACTGTCCGGTAGCTGTTGACCTGCGGTTTTTGCTGGCCGCGCTAAAAATAAATACCAATTTGGAGCGGATAGGTGATATTGCTGCAGGTATAGCCCTCCATGTGATTGAATCTATCGAGAATTTTGACGCCAAAAAATTGGAAAGCACCCAGTTGTTACGCATGTACGATGAATCAGTAAATATATTGATCGACACCAGGATGGCCTTTGAAAAAGAAGATACCGCCCTTGCACGCAGCATATTTAAACGCGATGATGTATTGGATGAAATTAACGAAAAGGCTCCTGACGTGATAGCTGACCTGATAAGGGCTGACATCAACAATTTGCCCGAAGCGCTTTATATCCTTTCCATTATCCGCAAACTGGAACGTGTGGGCGATCAATCAAAAAACATTGCCGAAGAGATCATATTTTACGTAGAAGCCAAAATATTAAAACACCAGGAAAGCGGCAAACGTTTGCTGGAAGGAGAGGAATAATTTACGAATTACGATTTTAGAATTGTATAGTAGATTTTTTTAGAAAGAAAATCAGGTAGGTTTACATTGATTATTAGTAATGAGGGCAAGGCGGATAGTAATATCCGCCTTTGTTGTTTAGTAAGTTTTTAATTTGAAATCGTATCCTTCGGGCGCCTCAGGATACCATTGATCATCTGTTAAACGGATATTCGTTAACCCAATGGAAGCCGCGTTTTAGCAGGAGGAAATCTTTTTCGTTAACCCTGTGTAATTTGATATGCAGCGAATCCTGTTTCCATTTGCCATTAATGACCAATACTCCCGGCTTATGAAGGGTGTAGGTAAAGGTGAATTTATGAATAGTGTCCACGTAGGAATTAAAAACGATCCGGTGTTTCATGGTATCCGTTTTTATAGCGAAATATTTCAGACTGTCATTCATGTAATTTATTTGTACATTTCCTTCATACTGGCTTACAATGAGTTTGCTCCAGCGCAGCGTATCGGCGGTTAAAGGGGGCAGGGTATCCTCGTTCTTTACAAAATATTCTACTTTGTATAAGCCATACAAGGGCGGGCGTTTGGCCTTGTCGCCATATTGTTTGCCGGCGCTATAGGCGCTGTACAGATCGCCAAAAACTACATAAATTACCACTGTATATTTAATTACGCTAAGGGTTATATTTTTCCACCGTGTTTTAAACCTGTGCGGCGACAGGTTAGCGGGTAATGCTTCGCGGTTGCAGAAAAAGAAGTTGATGAGTCGTATATGGTCCTTTATCAGCAAAAACATACACATCAGCACCAGAAAGGTGGATAGGAGTTTTACAGGTACATCAAAACAATAATTGATGGCCATAATATTGCCGGCCACTACCAGGCCAATGATAGCGCCAAGGGTAGTAGTTTTGCGGAAAAACAACAGCAGTCCGCAGGTTAATTCGGCAAAACCGGCAAAATAATTAAAACCGGTTGACAGTCCGAGGTAGTTCCATGCCAGGCCCATGGGCGACATATTGCCCAACGGTTCAACCAGTTTACTTAATGAGGGCGTGGGGAATTGCAGCTTTACAACCTTAACACTACCATAGGTAACCATAGTAATGGCCACGTAATAGCGTATAATAACCGTGAGCCAATAGAGCAATTTATTATAATGCGGCGTATTTCTGCCGGTGATGGACCAAACCACTGTACCAACGCCCGAAACAAAGGCCATAAAAAGGATAATGACATAATCGTATGTGGTATCGCCGCTGCCATTGGTAAAAATGGTAATAGGCTTTGCAAGGTGCAAAATATGTTTTGCCAGCCAGGGGATGAGCGTATGAAAAGGCAGGATATAATAATTGAAAAGGTTATCGGTAAACGGAATGACACCGTTAGGGTTGAAAAATACATACAATAAAAAAAATAGCAGGAAAAAACGAAAGGCTACTTTTTGGTATTGATGATCCGGACAAAGAGAAATACTTGGCACGGCTTGGATGGTGTAAAACCACAAATGACCTTGAAGATGCGTTAGCAATATTAGCGCAATGGGAAATTAGTTCCGAGCCACCAAAAAAAGACCAATCGTTATCCCCGTTGGTGGAAAAAGTACCCTTGCCAACTTCCAAGAAGGCAGGGGGAAATATCCTTAAATTAGCTTAAACAATTTATATGGAATTTAGATGGCAACGCTTTCAAGCTACATTACCGATGTCCGTAGGCTTCTGCATGATGCCAATGCTAACTTCTATACGGATCAACAGCTAACTGATTACATCAATTCAGCACGGGAGCGTGTTGTTCGTGATACGGGTGCTTTGCGAGAAATTGTTGTAGCTCAAACCCCTTGTCAAGTTGCACCAGGATCAACTATTAATAATGCAACTCCTGCCAATCCTACTATTTGGGTGGCTAATACGGCTGTTACATTAAACACGTTTGTCTTTAGCAACATTTTTATTTATCAATATACAACAGCAGGAACATCGGGTTCTACTGCTCCTGCTTACCCAGCTTCAGGTACTAATAACTATTCTAATTACCCGCCAACTACGGCATTTGCAGATGGTACGGCACAACTTACTTATGTAGGTAATTGTGAAAACATTAGTTACGCTGCTTTAACGCAACTGATGGGCAGTTCACCGTTATCACCGAGTTCTGGCAACACGGTTTTAGACATAGTGAACATTAACTTATATTGGGGTAATACACGAGTACCGATGGACTATTTGCCGTGGTCTGACTTTAATGCAAGACT
>NZ_CAIWNH010000206.1 GCF_903913935.1 uncultured Mucilaginibacter sp. | reverse complement strand
TCATTATTTACATCAGCAACCGCAATCCGTGGCCCTTCTTTTGAAAGCATATGCGGGATAAATGGCTGAACGTCAAAATCCACAAAATCATTTTCCTGATGTTTCCAGTTGAGGTTTATATCGGCAGTAATATCTTTAAAAACAGGTTTGGGAGCAGGGAAGAATTTACCATATTCGAAATGACCTTTCGCATTCTTTTGATCGGCAACAAATAGCTGGTCGCTTTTCACATTTTTAATGAGCTGCCAGGTTTGATTTGGCCAAACGATCAATAGGCTATCTACCTTTTTTTGATCATTCAAACCAAAATGGAGCTTTGGCTCAACCGACGACTGGAAGCCCCTGGTGAGCATGAGCTGCTCATATTGCATTTGCCCATTGCAAAAAACATATGCTTTTGCACCGATGCCGAAGCGGTTATCCTGGCTGCCTGTAAATTTCACGCTGAGGTAATGGTTGCCGGACGATGTGTTTTTATAGATGCATGCCGGGTGGTTTAAGGCATTTACCACGAGGGAAAGTTTACCATCATTATTCAAATCGGCATATGCAGCACCGTTTGATAACATCGTATCCCTTATACCCCATGCCTCACTTTTATCAACAAACTTTTCGCTTTTTGTCCCTTTAAATACATAGTTGTGGGTTGCGCCTGTGGGCATTTTGTTGACGGCCAGGTCATCGATCCCATGGCCGGTTTGTAAAGCGCCCTGTACCGACAGGTTAGAAATAAAACTTATAAAATCCATATCTGTGGGCCGTCGTTTGATGCCGTTAGCGACAAAAAGATCTTTGTTCCCGTCGTTATCAAAGTCAGCAAGCAGGGGGCTCCAGCTCCAATCGGTCGCGGCTACCCCATCCATTAAAGCCACTTCGCTGAATGCCTGGGCATTACCCAGATTTTTTTGCAGGCAATTTCGCGAATATTGATATTGAAAACCGCCGTCCACGATCTTATATTTATACTGATCAAAGGACTCATCCCCCATATATGATTTTAGGATATTTTCCTCTGGCGGAAGCATATCTGCGGTAATAATATCCAGCTGACCGTCATTATTAAAATCGGCTATATCATTCCCCATGCTAAACCTGCTGTAATGATTAAAATGTTTAGCGCCTGATTCGGTAAATGTCCCGTCGTGATTATTGATGTAGTAATAATCATTTTCATGAAAATCATTACCAACATAAATATCTTCCCAGCCATCGTTATTTAAATCAGCAATACCCAGACCCAGGCCATAGCCCAGGGCGCTGCTATAGATCCCTGCCTTTAATGTTACATCTTCAAAATGTCCTTTTTGATTTAAAAACAGCCTGCTGCCGGCCAGTTTATTTACTTTCCTGCGTAAACTGGTATCGCCATAAGTATCAACGGAATGATTAGATTGATTCAACAAAAAACAATCCAGCTGTCCGTCATGGTTATAGTCGAAAAAGGCTGCCTGGGTGGAAAATCCTGAAAAATCAAGCCCATAAGCAGCCGAACTTTCGGTAAACGTACCATCGTGGTTATTGATATAGAGCATATTATGCCCTTTAAAACCTAATTTACCTGAAACCGCACATACATAAATATCCAGGTACCCATCATTATTTACGTCGGCCATCGTTACGCCTGTGCACCAGTCGGCTATGCCGGCCACACCGGCTTTATCCGTTATATCTTCAAACTGGTAATTACCTTTGTTTAAATAGAGTTTATTGCCCCCTTTTTTGTTCGACGTAAAAAAAATATCGGGTAAACCATCGTTATTGATGTCGCCGATGGCTACACCGCCACCGTTGTAAAAATACAAGTAATTTAAAATGCCAGGTGTATCGGTATCACTTAATGTATTGCTAAAATTTATTTTTGTTTGAGTTGAATCAAGCAATTGAAAAACGGGGGTCTCCGCCTGCCGTTTTTCACAAGAACATAAGCCGCATAAAAAGATCAATAGCACTATTGCGACAAAATAAAATATCCTGTATGTTAATATTTTTCCAGGGGAGTAAGGTATCATTCAAAAAGCTTTTGAAGCAATCTATTTTAGTGGAAAACAAACTAAATGAAAGGTATTTCCAATCCGCTTTTCTGCTACACTAATCTAAATATTTCAGGGTTTATAAAGTCATAAAACTATTAAATATCTACCAGTAAAACAAGCTATGAGATGGTAAAAAACACACATAAACAATATCCTGAGCCACATTAATAGATTTTTTTACTTATTTTCGGATCCATTCTATTTTTAAACCCAAATGAAAAAAAAAGTTATTTTAATTTCCATATTGCTATTGGTGATATTGCTATTTTTTTTTCCTTTTACACAACAACAATCCGTATCAGTTAAAGCCTCATTTTTTAATGCCTACCAGCAATTAGCCGTCGGAGAAAACTGGATTCAATGGAGAAATGATTTAAGAGCAGCGAACTCTTCAGATAAAACAAAAGTTATTTGTAAACAACACTTAAACAATTTTGTGATCAGTTATGGTGATAATTCATTAAGCGTGAATACCATCAACGGCTATACGTTTAGTATTGCTGAACAAAATTCAAATGAATACAGCTATACACTGATCCCGGAGAAAGCGACAAATATTACTACTGTTATGGTAACAGAAAAAACAAACGGATTGAAACTACTGCTGGAATTGATTACCAATCACAATATTTCTCAAAACCACATCGCTGACTTTAAGAATTTCATGGAAGATCCGGATTTATATTATGGATATAAAATCATCAAAAAAAGGGTTACAGATACCTGTATCATCGTCTTAAAAAAAGCAGTATTGTCAAAAAATAAATTCAATGAAGCAGCAAAAACACTTGGCACATTAAAACAATTCATTTATGCCAAAGGGCTTCAACAAACGCAGCCATTGATTGCCCAATTTTTCCCAAAAAACAACGACTCAACGCACGTCAATATTGGTCTGCCGATCAATAAAAAAACAACTACGAACAAGCTGATCAGTTTTATGGAGATGCCTGCAAGCGGCAGCATTTACACGGTAAGATTTCATGGTAAATTTGCAGATCGGCTTAAAGTATATGCAGCAGTTCGACGATATTTCAACGATAGGAATTTGGCTATGCCGATTTTACCATTTGAAACCTACCTCGACAACAAGCTTCCTGAAAATGATTTGGATATTATCAATATCCAAATCAATTTCACTACTTATTAACATGTTGAAATAATTGTAAAGCATCATTATTACGGGCTACAATAATTTGTTGCCCGTTTTTTGTATGCACGAATTTAATATCACGCACCTCTCCTTTAATAAATAAGCCAGTTTTTGTTGGGGCCAAATATTCGAAACTATGCCGCCGATTTCCTAATAGTGTAACACCATAGCTGGCATCATACCTACCTACTTCGGGTTTTAAACCATAAAAATTACCGCCTAAAAACAAATCCTTTATCCCATCATTGTTGATATCCGTTACCAAAATACTGAATACTGGTGAAAATTGTGCCCTGACCGGCAATGGCTGGATAGTAAAACTACTGTTGCCTTTGTTATAAAAAACACAGGACTGTGTTTGTTCAACCATTAATACCAAAGCTTTTTCCAACTGTTCTGGCGTAAAAATATCGTCGATACCCTTTCCTGCATAAGCATCGTAGCGTAAGAATTTCTTTTTTAAAATAGGAATCTGTTTAATTATATCATCGTGAAGGTTAAAGGGGTAGGCTTTACCGTCGGTTTTGTAATAGACAGGGACGCATTCCGTTTGTCCGTTTTCGTCAAAATCAGCCACATATAGTTTTGCCGGGTGCTGGGCATCGGCTTTAATTTTTGAATTAAGGCCACTATTGCCAGCTATTAAATCCAATTTTCCATCACCGTTAAGGTCAGCCACTGTCAAGCAGTTCCACCAGCCTGAAGAGTTTGCGATTTCACCTGTTTTTTTAAGCTGGCCATTCACATATTTAAGTATTGTAACCGGCATCCAATCGCCTACTACCACTAAAGCGTTGTGGCCTGAACCGTCAATATCGGCCCATTGGGCATCAGTCACCATCCCTAGTTTTAGTAAGTCGGGCGCTAAAGAAGCGGTAACATCGGTAAAATTTCCATGTCCATCGTTTCGCAATAATTTACTGGAAGGTATCAGGCCATATGAACCAGGAACACTACGGGCGCCAATAAATAAATCGTCGTTATTCGGATTAAGCCTGACACAGGAAGCATTGATAGAAATAATTGGCCAACCATTAAATTTGCGCGAAAAATTCCCTTTGCCGTCATTAACATACAATCGGGCAAAAAGATCCTGAGAGCCTTCCTTTTCCTGATTTCCTCCTGACACAACCACAAGGTCTTTTCTCCCTGTATGTGATGCATCAAAAAACAAGGCCCCAATATCTTCACTGTTCTTATCCCGTTCAAAAGCAAATTGTTTATTTCGAATGAATGAACCGTTAGGTTGCTGCAAAAAAAGCTTAGCTGTATCACCGGTAGCCCCTCCCATAAAAAAATCTTCGAGGCCATCACCATTTACATCAGCTACAGCCAATTTAGGGCCTTCCGTTGAGAGCATTTTCGGAATAAGCCGCTGCTCGTCAAAGTCTTTATAATCGTTCTCTTTATGATAAATATCACCCTTAAGCGCTGTTGCAGTGATATTAGAGTAATAAGGCTTAACGGCTTTTACTGCCGGAATATATTTTAAACGGGCATCAGCTTGTTTCAAAATGAGCTTAGTATTGGTACTGATATTTTTAAGCAATTGCATTTTCATATCCGACCAAATCACTCTTAAACTATCAATTTTTTTATATTCTCCGGTTCCAAAATTTAATACAGGTTCACTGCTGCTTTCAAAACCACGGGTGGGTTGCTGCTCTAAAAGCTGCTCCATGCCGTGAGTATAGATCGTTACCTTCGCACCGATACCAAATGTATTCATACCGCTGCCCTTTAAAACAACCTTCAAATAATGTGCGTGCGTACGTTCTGAGGTCATATTCCGATAAACAAATGCTTCACCATTTTCGTTATTGACCACCAGATCCATATCGCCGTCGCCATCAAGGTCTCCGTAGGCGGCGCCATTGCTGAAGCTGGGTTTCGATAAACCGAGCGCTTCGGATTGGTTTTTAAACATTAGATTTTTTTGATTGACAAAGCCATAACTACTGATCGGTGTAGAAGGCATTTTGCCTAAAAAAAACTTACTGTTAAAACCTCCGTGCTTAACTTCATTCAGGACTTCACCACTGCTGAAATAAGTTAAAAAATCCTGATTTGTAAGGTCCTTGCTGATGCCGTTAGTTACAAAAATATCTTTCCACCCATCATTGTTGAAATCAAAAATAACTGCTCCCCAACTCCAATCCGTAGCATTAACGCCGGCTAAATCAGCGATTTCGCTAAAAGTACCGTCCCCATTATTCAATTGTAAACAGTTCTTCGTAAACTGATGATGAAAATCACCTTTCAATTTAGCGTTATAAATATCAAATTCGTCAAACTTCGTCGTGGTTTTTAAACGAAAATCATTTTCAGGCAACATATCTGTTGTAAAAACATCTAAATAGCCATCATTATTAATATCAGCCAAATCAGACCCCATCGAGGACTGGCTCATATGACCTAATGCCTCGTCACCAACTTCTTTAAAGGTGCCATTATGCTGATTTTTGTAGAGGTAATCACGTTCAAAGAAATCATTTGAGACATACATATCGTCCCAGCCACTATTGTACAAATCACCTGCAGCCACCCCCAGGCCAAAGCCTATCTCACTGCCGTAAATACCAGCCTCAGCACTAACATCCACATATTTCCCATGGTCATTTCTATAGAGACGATCACCATTTAAAGGATCACGCTGATTACGCAGTTCACGATTATACCCAAAACTCTCAATGGGCCTGTAACTATTATTTAACACAAAACAATCCAGATCGCCATCATGGTCATAATCAAAAAAGATAGCTTGGGTACCTAAGCCTTTATCTGCCAGGCCATATTTTGCGGCTTCTTCTTTAAATGTTCCATCCTTTTGATTTATGTACAATTCATTCGTTCTATCAGCATTACCCAATCCACCACTATTGCTGATATAAATATCCAGCCAGCCATCACCATTGATGTCTACCATGGTTACCCCGGTATGCCACCTGTGATAAGCATTTAATCCTGATTTAGCAGTTACATCTTCAAATTTCCAATTCCCTTTGTTGATATAGAGCTTACACTTGCCCTGGTTGGAAGTAAAAAAAATATCCGGCCGGCCATCATTGTTCACGTCGCCAATAGCAACACCGCCACCGTTATAAAAATTACGGAAGTTAAAATCGTTGAATTCCCCGTCATCCTTTACTTTATTATTAAAATCTATACCTGTTTGAGATGATGGCTGTAGCTGAAATAAAGCATTCCTGGCGTCCAATTCATTTTTCCTATTGCAGGAGCAGCAAAAAATAAAGAAAATAAAATATAATGGCTTTATGTATTCTAACTTCATATTGTTTAGTAAATGTAAAAACTAAAATGGAGTGGTAAAACTACCACTCCATTAATTATATTCTGCAATCAATTACTGATCGATCAATAACCTGGGTTTTGGTGCAGGTTAGGATTTGAGATTAACTCAGGTGACGGTATTGGGAATACAAATGTATGGGTATCACCATCATCTACCTTCGCAGGGGTACGGGCACCTGTAAAGTAATGCGTTCCGGTTGCAACCTGGTAGCGGATCAGGTCATTCCTTCTCCAACCTTCCCAACCTAATTCTCTGCTGCGTTCATCAAGCAAATTTGGAAGCGTTACATCTTCACTTGTCCAGGCAGCGGCACCAGCACGCGCGCGTACTGTGTTAACATTCACAAGCGCTGTAGCTGCGTCTCCGTTTTGCAGGGACGCTTCTGCCAGCATCAGGTAAGCATCCGCTAAACGGAATATAACCATATCATTGCTCTGACCGCCAGAAGTCCCAGCTTCAGGATGATATTTAATGTTGCGGGCACCTTTCATACGGAAAAGGCCGGAAGCATCAGATAATGACGTAATGTTCGGATCAAAGATCACAGGTAAGTTAGCCTGAGGATCCTGAAGTGGTGTTAAGCCATCAGCCGCATATTGCTGTCCAACCAAATATTGCGCTTTACGTGCATCAGCAGGATCAGTATATTTATTTAAAACATCTGCTGTAGAACAGAAACCGTTCCATGGCTGTCCTGTTAACCCAAAAGTAAGGTTTGAGGAATAGTGGAGGGTTTGCATTTCCCAGTTATTACCGCCGATATTAACTTTATCAAAAGGAACTACAAATATATTTTCTGATGAACCGTCGTTATTGGTTGAAAAATTATCAAAATAATTAGGTTGTAAAATATATTTACCAGAATTAATTACCTGATTCAAAGCAGTAATGGCTTTAGTCCACTGCGGTGTGCCGGTATAAACCTGTGCATTCAAATATAATTTGGCCAGTAACATATAACCAGCATATTGCGTAACCCTACCATAGGTAGTTTTATCAACATTGGTAGCTAATAATGGTACGTTAGTAGTTAATTCACTTTCTAAAAATGTATAAACATCTTTACGGGCTACTTGTATAACCTTACTTGGATCTGTATTATAATCAGTTACGAGGGGAATGTCACCGAACATATCCGTCAATTGAAAAAAGAAATAGGCGCGCAAAACTTTAAGCTCAGCCACAATTGAGCCATAGTTTGAAGGTTTAGCTGCCAAACCGTTCAAAATACTCAAAGTAAAGTTCACCTTTCCAATTCCATTATTCAAGTCGCTCCATCCGCCGTCAACAAAAACATCCGGTTTAAATTTATGCAACCATAAACCTTGCCACTGACCGCCATCATACCAGTCGCCACCGCGTGTCGGCACAATTACTTCGTCAGAGGTAATTTCATTCATTTGATTAACGTTACCATCCGGAATATTCTGCAAAGCAATATAAGCAGGAGCTACACCGGCAGCAATCTGATCGGGAGTTTGGTAAAAATTATTTACCGGTACCACACTGTACGTATTCTGTTTAAGTTTAGTACAGGATTCGGTAATACTGCCCGCCAAAAATATTGCGCAGACAGTAATATAAATTCTTTTTCTTTTCATCACTGTTTTATTTAAGTAATAACAATTATTTCAATGAAACATTTACACCCAGTGTTATCGTTCTAACTCTTGGGTAATAGGCCTGGCCGCCGTAATTAGCGTCAATATAAGCCTGGTTACTGGAACCATTAAGGTTGTTGCCGAATAAAACATTCCCACCCGATGAGTTTTCAGTTTTATTTTCAGGGTCAAGACCTCTGTACTTAGTTATAATCAGCAAATTGTTTGACGAAATAAAAACACGCAAAGAATTTGCAAAGCTAAGGTTCTTAAAGGCATAGCTTAAAGTAGCATTATCTACGCGCAAAAATGATGCGTCTTCCAACCATTTATCAGAAGATACCGGAGCATCTTTTATTCCATTGGTAAGTGCTTCTTTAGTCACGTTGTTTCCAGGTAAACGGGTGATAGTTTCCACATCAAGTAATGTGTTATTGAAAACTTTCTGTCCGGATACACCTCTTAACGCAAAGTTAAAGTTCCAGTTCCCATAATCGAAGTTATTTGTCATACCATAAGTAAACTTCGGAGCCGGGTCGATATAATGACCGGACGGGCTGGCATTCTGCGCAATCGTTTTGCCATCAAATGTTTGGTTTCCAGAAGCATCTGTACCGGTATAGTGCGGCAGATAGAAGACATATGGACTGTAGCCCGGTTTTAAGAATGTAATAGGGTTAGAACTTAATCCACGGCCCACAGCGTATCCTACCGGAATTTGAGGAGCGGTTAATGGATAGGTTTGTCCTGCGTAAGAATATACGCCGGATAAATTAGTAACTGTTGTTTTAACAAATGTAATTTGTGCATTGGTGGTCCAGTTAAATTTAGGCCCTTTTACAATTTGTCCGGTCAGTGCTATTTCAAGACCCTTGTTGGTTAATGAACCTACGTTGGCCAGAATAGATGGATATACAAATGGTGGCGTAGGTACAGTATAGTTAAATAACAAATTGCTGGTTAAATCATTAAAGTAGTTAACGTCACCGGTTAAACGCCCTTTGAACAATGAAAAGTCAAGGCCAATATTACGACCTTTCCTTTGTTCCCATTTCAACAGCGGGTTAGCATTTTGGTTGGTTGAATAAGCGTTCGGGTACGTACCAGTGGCAGCGTTATAATAACTACCAACAGGACCAACGGTTTCCAGCGTGGTGGTTGTACCAATAGCATCAGAGTTACCAGTGATACCATAACCAGCTCTGATTTTTATATCATCAATCCAATCCACGTTAGACAGCAGGTCGTTCTTGAAACGGTAAGCTGCTGCAAACGAAGGGAAATACCCGCGTTGATTTGCTGTACCAAATTTTGATGACCCGTCCTGACGGATGGTAGCGGTTAAATAAATCCGGCTATCATAATTATAAGTGGCACGCGCAAAAAACGAAATCAGCAGATACTCCTGCTTATACGAATAGATTTTATTAAACAATGAATTGCCTGCACTTAAATTATTATCCTGTTGATCCGGCGTAATATATTCCTGGCCAAGTGCTCTGAAATTATCATACAGATAGTCATTATATTCGTAACCACCCAATAAAGTCAAAGTACTTTTGCCAAAGGTTTTATCATAGTTGATATGGATATTTCCTTTGTAAGAATTCGTGTTTTCTTGTGCCTGACCAGCCTGATTTACATTTCCTTCAAGCGGAAAAGAAGGTATAAAGCCGTGAGTTTGAACGTTGTTACGAGTGATCGATCCTACAACACCAACCTTCAAAGCATTCGTGATACTGTAATCTGCTGAACCATTGATCAGTGTAAGATATTCATAAGCACGAAAAACAGATTGCTGCATATGCTCAACAGGGTTAGCCTGGTTGAAATCACTGTATGCATAGTATGTTCCATCAGGATTGGTGATAGGATAAGTTGGCGGCGTATTATAAATATAGCTGAAGTTGCTATAATCGATAAAACTACGCGTGGTACTTACATTTTGTATTCCAGCCTTGATATCAAGTTTATCGTTTAACGCTTTCTCTTCAGCGCTGAAACGCAAACCTAATTGTTTTTTATCTGTGTTGATAACAATACCCTGTTGATCTGCATAATTCACAGATCCAATGAAATTAAATTCATTTGAACCTCCGGATATCGATACGTTATGACGATGCTCGTACGCTGTACGGGTTATAGCTTTTTGCCAATCGGTATTTGCACCATGATCTAAAGCACCGAGGGCTGGAACAGCAGCGCGCAATTGATTGGAATTAAGCAAGTCATAATACTTACTTTGAGTACTGGTACCAGCCAGTCCGTCGTAAGAAATAGTTGTACGACCTGCAGAACCTTTTCTGGTAGTCACAATAATTACACCGTTGGCACCACGTGAACCGTAAATAGCCGATGCAGATGCATCTTTTAAAACGTCATATGACGCGATATCATCTGGAGGGATATTTTGAAATTGACTTGGATCATCCAAAACAATACCATCAACTACAAATAATGGCGACAATCCACCCGCAAGTGATGACTGGCCGCGCAAGCGAACAGATGCGCTCTGGTTAGGGTCACCACCTGGTTGTGTGATCACCAAACCTGCTATCTTACCAGATAACTGGTCAACCGGGTTAATAATCGCGCCCTGGTTAAAGCTTTTAGCTGAAATGCTGGCAACCGCGCCCGAAAGATCTTTCTTACGTGCCGAGCCATAACCGATGCTCACTACCGTTACTTCATTTAACGAAGTGGAGCTAGCTTCAAGGGTGATGTTTAAAGTGCCGCCTGTAATTGCAACTTCTTTGCGGTCATAACCGATGTAAGTAACTATAACAGTTGTTGCCGCTGACGTCACTGTTAATTTAAAATTACCGTTAACGTCGGTAATAGCACCTGCCGTTGTGCCTTTTGCAAGAACAGATGCCCCTGTTATAGGCGACCCATCCTTTGAGTCGGTTACTTTACCTGAAATCGTTTTATTCTGCGCCATTGCAGGCACGATAAAAAAACAGAATAAGGCAAGTAAACTTACTTTAAGTAAATTTTTAAATTGCATAAAATTGATTTTGAAGGTTTACTGGGTTGATTAAAATAATCATAAAATAATTGTTTGTTTTTGTTAGATTTTCTCATGCCTGTTATCTCATAACAGTATACATGTTCTTTTGGGTTACTTTTCTTTAGGGTAGTACAATATTAATTTAGAATCCATGGTTAATTAAGTTTATTATCTTGGTTTAATCTTTTTTATAAAATTTAGCAACAAAAAATTTAATAGGGTAAACCCTACTTCAATCAGTTTTCCGGCTGAATTCAATTAATAAAACAGGTTATGTTTTACAGGTCAAAAAATTGGTTTGTTTAATAGTATTTAGGGTTAGCCCATATTACCATCTATACAAAGTAACAGGGTCTTTACAGCATTACCTATTTGTTTACTAAAAATTTCAGAAAATATAGACTTTTAAAAACTCAATTATCTGTATATCAATATATTAAAAAACAAAAGGCAGTGAAAAATATAAACTTAATTTAACCTTTTTGTGTATTAATTTAACAGAACATGATATTTATACATCTACAGAATCCCAAGGAAAAAATGTCGTTTTGAAAGCAGAAAACGGGTGAAAACTTAGAATTTAACAGGCTGTTAGAAGAAAAAAAAACGTTATTGCTTATTGACCAGGTCGACCGCTTTTATGTCCATTATTTTATGATCAAACTGATCGCTTGGGACAAGCGCTTTAGCTTTTATCCGCATTTTGTAAACATAGATCGTATTAACAGAGTACTCCAGGATGTTAGCAATTGTTTCGTTATCGTTGATCCCTAAACGCATCAGGGCAAATATGCGCAAGTCTGTATTTAATACCTCATTGTCCTTTGGCCAGATCTGGTCTTCTTTCTTAAAAAGAGAGTTGAAAGTATTGATAAAGTTGGGGAATATCTTCAGAAAAACGTGGTCAAATGTATAGAACAGGGTATCTCTCTCCTTTTTTATATTTATTTCATTTATCGATACCAACATATCCTCGTATTTTTTGGTTGCCAGCTTACGCTCAATGCCTCTTTTAAGTTTTTCCAGTTTTAAAATATAACCGGAAATCACATTGAAAAAATAACCGATATACTCTTCTTTGATATGTGTGTCTTCAATAAGCCTTTCGTTTATTTTCTCGAGCTCATCATTCTTGTCCGCAATTATCTTCTCTTTTACTTTTACTCTTTTTAATTGAATAAACACAATAAATGAAACCAGAGCAATTACGATAGCAAAAACCGTTATGGACAAGAAATAAACCAGGAATCTATTTTTTTCGTTCTCAGCCTGCAGGCTTTTCTTATCAGCCAATAATATTTTTTGTGCAGCGATGATAGGTAAAACTGCGCCAATTTGTATTTTTCGGAGCCTTGCCCCATAAAATTGGGCATCATCCATTGCCTGTTCAATAAAGGTATAGGCATCTTCAACG
>NZ_CAIWNH010000205.1 GCF_903913935.1 uncultured Mucilaginibacter sp. | reverse complement strand
TGACCGATGCCCATTTCCATAACTGCAACCTTAACCGGGCTTTTTTTAGCCGCACCATATTAAAAAATGCCGACCTGCGCACCTCCTATAATTTCACCATCGACCCGGATAGTAATGTTTTAAAGAAAGCTAGGTTTTCGGTGCATGGTTTGCCGGGGTTGCTGGCGAAGTATGATATCAGGATAGAGGGTTAGAAATTAAATGATGAGGACAATAATTTTAGTATTTTTATACATGACATTCGCGTCTCCACAGGGTCTCCCAAGGGGTACCCTGCGCTGGATAATGCCCGCAGGAACAAAGGGGCCTCTGCGAGAGACCCTGCTGGGACAGACGAGAGATAGCATCCCCGCCGCGGCAAAAAAACTTATCGATACTTACCCAAATTTTATCTCCGGCTACGCAGATAACCACCTCATCTTTAAAGACAAAACAAAAATCCTATGGGACGATCGTCTCAAAAATAAATCCTTTAAAACCTTGCTGGATAAGCCCGATCTGAAAGATATGTTCACCCAAAAATACGCGACCGGGTTATTAAAAGAGCCGCCTGCGCCAAATTTCGACCCCGGCAGGATCAGGAATGAGCCGTTCTTTTTAAAGATTTATGGTGCTTCAGAAAAAGAGGTTGAAATGAACCTGACGGAAATTACCTGGTGCCCCAAACTGGTCGGCCAGAAGATTAGGGTAACTAAGATCAACGGTATCGACAAAAAACTCGCCCAAATATCCAGGGAACTTGAGGAACACCCAGAACTGAAAAAATACCTGACAAATATCGGCGGTACCTTTACCTGGCGGAATATAGCCGGTACAAAACGCCACAGCATGCACAGTTTCGGGATGACGATTGATATCAACACCGCTTATTCCGACTACTGGCAATGGGCCTGCAAATGCAGCAATGAAAACGCTGTAATTAAATATAAAAACCGCATACCACAACTCATAGTGGATACGTTTGAGAAATACGGTTTTATATGGGGTGGCAAATGGTATCATTATGATACCATGCACTTTGAATACCGGCCCGAACTTATTCAATAACACAATGATAAGCATTATCACATCCCTGCTGCTGCTAATTTGCAGCGCTTTTACCTCAACCGACACGGTGCTTACCCGTTTTAACACCCCGGCCGGTTACCAGCAGGTAAAAGCTGCGCCGGGCAGTTTTGGCGAATACCTGCAAAACCTGCCGCTAAAACCTGTGGGCACCCATACTTTAACTTACAAAGGCGCCGTTGCTGCTACAGATGTTTTTACCGCTGCGGTGGTAGATCTGAGCGTCGGCCATGAGGATTTGCAGCAATGCGCGGATGCCGTAATGCGCCTTCGGGGAGAATATTTGTATCGTCAAAAACGGTTCAACGAGATCGCTTTTCATTTTGAAAGTGGCTTCAAATGTGATTATATCCACTATGCCGATGGCTATCGGTACCATAACGACCGCTGGGCATTAAAGGCCAAAAAAGATTATAGCTACCCCACCTTTATGCGCTATATGACCCTGGTTTTTGATTACGCCGGAACCTTGTCACTTGATAAGGAATTGAAAAAAGTTAAAAGTCCTGATGAGCTGAAGACCGGCGACATTTTTATCAAAGGCGGCTCACCCGGCCATTGTTTTATTGTGATGGACGTGGTGGAAAATGCTCAGCATAAAAAACAATTCCTGCTGGCCCAAAGCTTCATGCCCGCACAAAATATACAGGTATTGCAATACCGCTCGCCCTGGTTCAGTATGGATGTAAAAAGCGAGATCTGGTACGGGGAGTTGATTGATAAAGCGTATTTGAAGCGGTTTGAGGAGTAAAAAATAAAAGACGTTTGTCATTTCGAGCGCGAAATCTATACACGCGGTATGCACCACCATGCAAAGCGGTAATGTATAGTGCATAGATTTCTCCCTACGGTCGAAATGACAACCTGGGTATAATCACTCCGTTTTCTTAAAATCCAGGTCCTGGAAATCAAAGCTAAAATCAGTTAGCGGCGAAATCGCCTTCAACTTTAACCCCGTTGGTTTACCATTTTCATCGAAAGAGAACATCGCAAATGCATCCGCCTCCATACTGCGGTAATTCCACCGGATCACAAAGGTATCCCCTTTATAAGGTAAAACCGGCCCGGTTAATTTCGGCGAACGTTTGGCATTGAACCAAAGCTGGCCATCTTTTAAGGTGATAACGGCATCGCCCAGCCAGCTATCATGATAGGTGCCTGTAAAAGGAGAGAGGTCTGGTTTTGATGTGTCGTGCCTGCGGGCGTCCACCTGTTGCCAAACAGCATCCATCACCTTGTCGGCGCCCTGCTGGCTTTGTTTTACCATGTCGCCATACGTTTTTACCCAGTCGCGGCCGGTAATCCCCAGGTAACTGTCTTTGATCTGGTTGGTTACCGCGCTAAATGCCGCACCCGATTGCTGGTTGGTTAACACAATGATCGCCAGTTTAAGCTCTGGTATCAGCGTCACTTTGGTTACCATACCATCGATGCCCCCGGTATGGTTTACCTCTTTATAACCCTTAACATCGCTCAAAAACCAGCCCAACCCGTAGGCCGCAAAGTGAGTATTGTATGGGGAATTCGGCCCGACGGGTACAATGGTCTGCGGCGACCACATTTGAAAATGGATCGCTTCGCTGAAAAGCTGTTTGCCATCACCGTATTTGCCATTATTCATCTGCATCATCACCCATTTGCTCAGGTCGGCCACGCTGCTGTATATGCCGCCTGCGGCATTACCGGTGGTGGTTTTATAACGGGGGATCACGATCACTTTACCGTCAACCGGGGCATGGGCGTCCACAACATTCGAATAATCTTTGATCAGTTGATAAGCCGGCGCGCTGTTATTCATCTGCAAAGGCTTCATAATGCGGGTTGCCACAAAATCTTCCCAGCTCATTCCTGAAACCCTTTTGATCAGCTCACCTGCCACTTTGTACAACTGGTTATCATAATCGTACTTGCTGCGAAAACTGGTTGCGGGTTTCAAATACCTGAGGTTAAGGATCATATCCTCTACTGTAAAACTTGTCGAGTCGGGCCAGTCCATCAAATCGCCGGCACCCAAACCAAGGCCACTGCGGTGGGTAAGCAGGTCCCTTATAGTAAATTCGGCAGTTACGTAGGGGTCGTACATCTTAAACTCAGGAATGTAGTCAGTCACTTTATCATCCAGCTTCAGTTTGCCCTCATCGCACAAAATACCAATCGCGGCCGTGGTGAATGCCTTACTATTGGATGCAATCCCAAACAAGGTGTTCTCATCTACTTTTTTATGCGTATTCAGCGAGGCATAGCCATAGCCTTTGGCAAATATCATTTTATCATCTTTTACTATTGCCACAGCTATTCCAGGCACATCAAAAGTTTGCAGGGTACGGTTAACCAGGCGGTCAATGGAATCGGGAGCGATCACCTGGGCACGTAATTGAGCTGCGACAGTAATGAGAATCCCAAGGGCGATCAAACACCTGCGCCTAAAGTTGGAGGATGGGCATAAAAGTATTTTCATGGATTGATATAGCTAATGGCAATAAATATAGGTACAAGTTTTTATTGTTGATCGAATTTGAGGCAGTTTAACAGGGTATCTGCTGTAATTTCTCCCACCACATCGCCTTTTACTTCAATGATAATAGCGTCCGGGTTTTTGAACAATCGCAACCTTCCTTTAAACAGGTGATTTTCACCGGATTGAATAAATTCAAAAAGTGGTTTTATCGACGTTTTCCGGCAGACTTTTTCCACGCCCCCGTCATATACCACCAAACGGAGGTTTTTCCCGTTGTTTTCTATGTCCAGGGAGTACGGATCATACAGTTTGATCATTTTGTTATAAACGTTTATAAGTCGCTTAAAATTAGGAAGAAACAAATTAAAAAGGGGAGAAAAGTTGTTAAGGAAGGACTTATAAACACTTATGCACAGCAATTAACATACGCACCGAACAAGTGTTAATAACTTTCGTGGTAAGAAGTGGTAGAAAGTGGTAAAAGAAGTCTAATTTTACATTACAAATCGTGTTAAAGTTTTAAAATGTCATTCCTCACCGGCGAATTTGAGTGTAAACTGGATAATAAAGGACGCATGATGGTCCCATCCGGCCTAAAGAAAAAGCTTCCCGAAGCTGAGTCTGAAGGTCTTGTGATCAATCGTGGCTTTAAAAAATATCTGGTCATCTACACAAAAAAACAATGGGATAAAAAACTGGAAGAACTAAGCAAACTTAACGAATATGACGAGGAAGACATAGAATTTGTAAGATATTTTATGCGTGGCGCGACGGAATTAAGCCTTGACGCGGCAGGCCGGGTGAATTTACCCCAGTTTTTGCTCGACCACGCGGAGATAAAAAGTGATGTAGTTATTACCTGCCTTTTAAACAGGATTGAAGTTTGGAACAGTGAAGCGCATAAGGCATTGATGAATACAGAACCAAAGGATTTTGCCAAAATGGCCCTAAAGATGAAGGAGGTAAACAATGGATAAATACCATACTCCCGTGATGCTGGATGAGTGTATTGAAGGGTTGGCCATCAGGCCGGAAGGTACTTATGTTGACGTTACTTTTGGCGGCGGCGGTCATTCCCGCGAAATAATAAAAAATCTTAACAAGGATGGCAGGCTGCTGGCATTTGACCAGGACGCTGATGCAAAGCAAAATATCATAGACGACAGTCGTTTTGTTTTTATAGATCAGAATTTCAGGTACCTGAAAAATTTCTGCCGTTTGCACCAGGCCATGCCGGTTGATGGTATACTGGCCGATCTCGGCGTATCCTCCTACCAGTTTGACCAGGCAGAGCGTGGTTTTTCTATTCGCTTTGATGCTGAACTGGACATGCGGATGAACCAGCAATCGGCATTGAGTGCAAAAGAAGTGGTGAATACTTATTCAGAAGCTGACCTGCACCGCATCTTCGGGATCTACGGCGAGATCCAGAATGCCAAATCGCTTGCCAATACCATTGTTACCGCCAGGTTAAACAGTCCGATTGTAACCGTTGCCGACCTGAAAAATGCCATTGCTAACCGCATCCCGAAAGGAAAAGAAAATAAATACCTGGCGCAGGTTTTCCAGGCGCTGCGTATCGAAGTTAACCAGGAACTGGAAGCGCTGAAAGATTTTTTGATCCAGACGGCAGACGTGTTGGTTTCGGGCGGCAGATTGGTGGTCATGTCATACCATTCATTGGAAGACCGGCTGGTAAAAAACTTTATCGCCAAAGGCAAATTCAGCGGCGAACTGGAAAAAGACATTTACGGAAATGATAACAGGCCATTTGATGCGGTTAGCCGCGGGGCAATTACAGCATCAGAAGAGGAAGTACTTAATAATAACAGGGCACGGAGCGCAAAATTAAGAATTGCGGTAAAAAGATGACCAACAGGCTGCGCGTACCAATTGAGGAGGAAGAAGAAGAGAAGGTACTTGTTGTGGAAGAAAAACAGGTTAAAGAGATTCCTGACAACTACCTGGTACAATTTTTAAGCAAACGCATATTTAATTCAGATGCGGCCAGCAGCGCGCTGCCTTTTGTGCTTTTCCTGGCTTTATTGGGGATGATCTATATCGCCAACCGGAATATAGCCGAAAAAAACATACGGGATATTGATAAAATAACCAAAGAAGTAAAAGAACTGAGTTCCGATTATAAAACCACCAAAGCTGAACTGGCCTATAAAAGTACCATCACTGAAGTAGCCAAAAGGGCAGATACTTTGGGTTTGAAAGAATCGCTTCAGCCACCGCATAAATTGAATGCAGAGGAGGTACAGGATGAGCATTAGAAGAAATATACTGATCCGTGTTTACCTGGCTTTCGGGCTGATCTTGCTTTTTGCGGCCGCCGTTATTATCCAGTTGTACAGGGTGCAGGTGGTGCAGGGAAAAAAATGGCAGGATATGGCAAAGAGTATGTCAACGCGATATATGCCGGTAGAAGCCGCGCGTGGTAATATATTTTCGGTAGATATGAGCTTGCTGGCCACTTCGGTGCCTGAGTATGAATTGCATATGGATATGTTTGCCGGAGGTATTGCAGACGAACGATTATTTAATGAGAAGGTTGATTCGCTGGCCATGAAATTGGCGCAATTATATCCGGAAAGATCGGAAAGGGAATATTCACGATTGCTTCGTGATGCCCGCCGCGATGGGTCGCATTACCAGCTCATCAGGCGAAGGGTAACCTACCAGGAGTTAAAACAAATTCGCAAGTTCCCGATTTTTAATATGGGGAGATATAAAGGTGGTCTGATCGTTTTGGAGCAGAACAAGAGAGTATTGCCCTTTCGCTCGCTGGCAGCGCGTACCATTGGTTATAAAAACGATAATGTGAAAAATGCCGTCGGGCTTGAAGGCGCTTTTGCCGGCTTTATCAACGGCGAAAATGGCAAGCGCCTGATGCAGCGTATGCCCGGTGGGATATGGAGGCCGGTAAATAACGGTGAAGAAGAAATAGCACCTAAAGAAGGCGCTGATATTATTTCGACGATTGATGTGAATTTGCAGGATGTTGCCCAGGATGCTTTGAAGAAACAACTCATCAAGAACGAGGCGGACCATGGCTGTGTGGTTTTGATGGAAGTAGCTACCGGTGAAATCAGGGCGATTGCCAACTTTACCCGGACAAAAGACGGCGACTACCAGGAAAAGTTGAATTATGCGATAAGTGATGCTGCCGACCCGGGCTCGACATTTAAACTGGCAACCTACATGACACTTTTGGATCAGCACAAGGTTGATACCAATACCATTGTCAATGCTGAAGGCGGTAAATATAAATTTCCAAAAGGGCCGACCATTACGGATACTGAGCACGACAATTATGAAATAACAGTAAAACGCGCATTGGAGGAATCTTCAAACGTAGCGGCTGCGAAATTAGTTTTCCAGCACTATGCTAATAACCCTTCGGAGTTTACCGATAAGCTGTACAGCTATCATTTAAACGAAAAGCTTCAATTGCAGATACCCGGCGAAGGCAGCCCGGTGGTTAAAAACCCTCAAAGCCGCTCGTGGAATAAATATTATACCCTGCCCGAAATGGCTTACGGATACGAAATGAAGATCACCCCACTGCAAATGCTTGCCTTATATAACGCAGTTGCCAATAATGGAAAAATGATCGCCCCGATTTTAGTAAAGGAGATCAGACGTTTGGGGAATACCGTCGAACAGATACAGGCAAGGGTGATCAATGAAAAAGTTTGCTCGGATGCAACACTTGGAAAGGTGAGAAGTATGCTTGAAGGCGTAGTTACCGAGGGTACCGGAAAAAATGTGATCAAAAATTCATTATATAGTGTTGCAGGTAAAACTGGTACTGCCCAGATAGCGAATAACGCAAGAGGGTACGGCCAAAAAACCTACCAGGCTTCGTTTTGCGGTTATTTCCCGGCAAATCATCCTAAATATTCCATGATCGTAGTGATCAATCATCCTACCCAGGGCGATTACCTGGCGGCAAAAGTTGCCGGACCTGTGTTCCGGGAAATTGCAGATCGGGTATATGCCAGTGATCTGGACATTAACCAGGCTGCTCCGATTCACTATGTGGGGAATACCAATTTACCCCAAATAAAAAAGGGTAATATGAAAGCGCTGAAACAGGTTTATACCCGGCTTGGGGTTAAACCACTGTATGCGTCAAATACTACAGCCAGCGGAGTGGATACCAGTAATGGCATCCCGTATGAAGAAACAAGTTATAAAAGCGGTGTAGTGCCGGCAGTAAAGGGGATGGGGTTAAGTGATGCCTTGTTTTTATTAGGAAATGCCGGGTATAAAGTCACCGTGCGTGGCAGCGGTTCCGTAACCAATCAATCAATAGCAGGCGGAAGTATAGTGCCTAAAGGGTCAAAAATATTAATAGAATTGGAATGAAGTATTTGAGCGAAATTATTGATGGGCTTGCATTCACTGAATTACAGGGGAGTGCTGATATTGAAATATCGGCAGTGGTTTTTGATTCAAGAAAAGTTACACCAGGTTGCCTGTTTGTAGCCGTAAAGGGAACAGTATCTGATGGCCATGATTATATTTTACAAGCCATTAATGACGGCGCCGTAGCGGTGATCTGTGAAGAACTGCCTGCCCGGGTAACCGGAGAAGTGGATTTTTTAATGGTTGCCGATTCTGCCGTTGCTTTGGGCATTGTGTCTGCTAATTTTTACGATAATCCTTCAGCAAAATTAAAACTGGTTGGCGTAACAGGTACTAACGGAAAAACCACCATCGCTACTTTATTGTATAAGCTGTTCCGCGACCTGGGCTACAAATGCGGGTTAATATCTACGGTAGAAAACAAGATTAACGAACAGGTTTTTCAGTCTACCCATACTACCCCCGATCCGGTTGAATTACACAGGCTCATGAACGATATGATTGAGCAGGGATGTGATTACTGTTTTATGGAAGTAAGCTCGCACGCCATTGCGCAACACCGCATAGCGGGGTTAAACTTCGCAGGGGCTATCTTCTCTAATTTAACCCACGACCACCTGGATTACCACAAGACATTTGAAAAATACTTAAAAGCAAAAAAGGCATTTTTTGACGACCTATCGCCCAATGCTTTCGCTTTAACCAATTGCGATGATAAAAACGGCAACGTGATGCTGCAGAATACCAAAGCACACAAAAAAACCTACGGACTGAAAAGTATGGCCGACTATAAGGCCCGCATATTGGAAAACCAGTTTGAAGGTCTGTTGCTGCAGATTGATAATGAAGAGGTGTGGTTTAAAATGGTGGGTACTTTTAACGCCTACAATTTACTGGCTGTATATGCTGCCGCCATGCTGCTTGACCAGGATAAAACCAAAATATTAACCAGCTTAAGCAAGCTTACGGGTGCAAGGGGGCGGTTTGATTATATCGTAGCGCCCAATAAAATAGTGGGCATTGTTGATTATGCCCATTCGCCGGATGCGGTCCAGAACATCTTGAGCACAGTTCATGATATCCGTAAAGGAAATGAAAAAGTGATCACCGTTATAGGATGCGGCGGCGACAGGGATAAAACCAAACGTCCCATCATGGCCAAAACAGCCTGCGAATGGAGTGACAAGGTGGTTTTTACTTCGGATAACCCCCGGAGTGAAGATCCGGCACAGATTATCAAAGAGATGGAAGAAGGTGTTGATCCGGCATTTAAAAGGCACACGCTAAGCATAGCCGACCGCCGTGAAGCCATCAAGACAGCATGCATGCTGGCCCGCCCGGGAGACATTGTAGTGGTTGCCGGGAAAGGCCATGAGAAATACCAGGAAATAGCGGGTGTAAAACACCACTTTGACGATATGGAAGAGTTGGTGGCGATTTTTAAAGAATTGAAATAAAATAAAGTCCATGGACCATAGACCATGGTTCATGGACAAAAAGAATCGGTGAAATCATAAATAAATCGGTGAAATCCAAATAAATAATATGTTATACTACCTGTTTAATTGGCTGAACAAAAATTACGCAATTCCTGGTGCAGGGGTATTTCAGTATATCACTTTCCGGATGGCCATGGCTGTAATTACATCACTGGTGGTTACTACGGTTTTTGGTCGCCGGCTGATCGATTACCTCCGTTACAAACAGGTAGGCGAGACCGTACGCAATTTGGGCCTGGAAGGCCAGATGCAAAAGGCCGGTACGCCAACCATGGGCGGTATCATCATTATCCTGGGCATATTGGTGCCCACACTGTTATTTGCCAAACTGGGCAATATTTATGTGATCATGATGATCGTGACCACTATCTGGCTTGGTGGAATTGGCTTTTTGGATGACTATATCAAAGTATTTAAGAAGAATAAAGAAGGTTTAGCAGGGAGGTTTAAAATCATCGGACAAGTGGGCCTGGCATTATTTATTGGTTTTACCATGTATTCTAATCCTGATATCATCATCAGGCAGGAAGTGAAATTGCCGGCAATTGCCAATGCACCTGTTAATTTTCACATGCGCGGCAATACGCCGGTGTATACCCAGGATGTACGGTCGACAAAAACGACCATCCCTTTTTATAAAAACAACGAGTTTGACTACGGCAAAGTATTAAAATTCATTGGCGCGGATACTGATCATTATTCGCTGCTGGTATTTATGTTCTTCGTCATCATCATCATCACTTTTATATCAAACGGGGCAAATATAACGGATGGTATTGATGGCCTGGCGACGGGCACATCGGCCATCATCGGGGTTACGCTGGCAGTACTTGCCTATGTGTCAAGTAATACATTAATAGCCGATTACCTCAATATTATGTACATCCCGCAATCAGGCGAAATGGTTGTTTTTGCAGGCGCGTTTGTAGGGGCCTGCGTTGGGTTTCTGTGGTATAATTCGTACCCGGCCCAGGTATTTATGGGTGATACAGGAAGTTTGGCTATTGGTGGTATCATTGCGGTTTTTGCCATTATGATCCGCAAGGAACTGATCCTGCCACTATTGTGCGGCGTATTTGTTGTCGAAAATTTGTCGGTTATCATCCAGGTGGGGTGGTTTAAATTCACCAAACGGCGGTTCGGCGAAGGGAGAAGGGTATTTCTGATGGCGCCGCTACATCATCATTATCAAAAAAAAGGGTTTCATGAAGCCAAAATTGTCACCCGGTTCTGGATCATCGGCATCCTGCTGGCTATCGTGACCGTAATAACGCTGAAGCTTCGCTAGTTAATTAGTGATCAGAGGCTGGAGATTAGTTTAGAAAACAAAACAGTAAATAACAACAATTTGGCAATGGTCCATGGACCAAAACAAATCGGTGAAATCAATAAATAAAAATCGGTGAAATCAAATAAAAACATAGTTATTCTCGGTGCCGGCGAAAGCGGGGTGGGTGCGGCTTACCTGGCGCTACAGCAGGGCTATAATGTTTTTGTTTCGGATTTTGGGGCTATTGCTGATAGTTACAAACAGCAGTTAATTGATTGGAATATCCGCTTTGAAGAGAATAAACATACTGAGGAAGAAATATTAAAAGCTGTCGAGGTAATAAAAAGCCCCGGTATACCAGAAAAAGCACCGGTAATTAAAAAGATCAGAGAAAAAAATATCCCTGTGATTTCAGAGATCGAGTTTGCAGGCAGGTATACTGATGCAAAAATTATAGGCATTACGGGCTCAAACGGTAAAACAACCACCACCAGCCTTACTTACCATATCCTTAAAAGTGCGGGGTTAGATGTCGGCCTGGCGGGTAACATCGGAAAAAGTTTTGCTTACCAGGTGGCGACTGAAAAATTTGACATCTATGTACTGGAGCTAAGCAGTTTTATGCTGGATGATATGTACCAGTTTAAGTCGCACATCGCCGTGCTGCTCAATATAACACCTGACCATTTGGACAGGTATGAATATAAGCTGGAAAACTACGCAGCCTCAAAGTTTCGGGTTACCCAAAATCAAACAGCCGACGATTATTTTATTTATTGTGCCGATGATCCTGAAACGATAAAAGGCATGGCAGAGCGAAGTTTCGTTGCGCAGCAATTACCATTTTCTATTCAAAAAAAGATTGAACCGGGAGCATATCTCGAAAACGACAATATTGTCATTAACACTCACCAACAACATTTTCAAATGTCCATAACAGAATTGGCCCTACAAGGAAAGCACAACGTTTATAACTCGATGGCATCGGGTATTGTGGCTAAAGTGCTCGAACTCCGCAACCCTGTCATCAGGGAAAGTATGGGGAATTTTAAAAGTATTGAACATAGGCTTGAGTCGGTTGGGAAAATATCCGGCATCAGCTTTATCAATGATTCAAAGGCGACTAACGTTAACTCTACCTGGTATGCCCTTGAAAGCATGACCTCGGATGTGATACTGATCCTTGGCGGCGTTGATAAAGGGAATGATTACTCGATGTTAAAGAGCCTGGTAAAGCAAAAGGTAAAAGCGATTGTATGCCTCGGCAAAGACAATAAGCGGATCCATGATGCATTTGAAGATGTGGTGGAAGTGATCGTAAATACCTATTCGGCCCAGGAAGCCGCACAGGTAGCTTATCACCTGGCAACCAAAGGCGATACGGTATTGTTATCGCCAGCCTGTGCAAGCTTCGATCTTTTTAAAAACTACGAAGACCGTGGCCGGCAGTTTAAACAAGCGGTGAAGGAGTTGTAATTGATGTGCGGATGTGCAAATATGCGGATGTGCAGATGAAGAAATTTGAAAAGGATATAAATGTTGCAAGGGGTTGTAGAAGTTATAAGAATTAAGCGCGAATTTGGCTATGAACCATTAACTATTAACCATGAACTGAAAGATGCACAGAATACTAAATAATACGAAAGGCGACAGGTGGATCTGGCTGATAGTGATTTTGCTTTCGGTAATTTCCATGCTGGCAGTTTATAGCGCAATAGGTACGCTTGCCTATAAACGTGGTGTGGGAGCCGAGTCGATATTAATGAAACACCTGGCCATGATCGTAGGGGGGATTGCCCTGATGTACATTTCGCATAAACTGGATTACCGGTATTACCGCGGCATCTCAAAATTATTGATGATCATCACGCTGCCGTTATTGGTTTATACACTGTTATTTGGCAGCCACGTAAATGATGCAAGCCGGTGGATCGCTATTCCGGGTACCGGTTTAAGTTTTCAAACTTCGGATTTGGCCAAGCTTGCCCTCATCACTTACCTGGCACGTACATTATCCATTAAACAGGAGAATATAAAAGATGTAAAACAATCTTTTATCCCAATTATGGGTGCTGTTTGTGCTGTTTTTATATTGATCGCGCTGGCAAACCTTTCCACCGCGCTCATGTTGTTTGGGGTTAGTATCCTGCTGCTCATTATTGGCCGTATCAGCATTAAACAAATTGCAATAACCTGCCTGGCTGGTGGAATGTTGCTGGCTGGTGTTGTGTTCCTGGGTCCGCGCCATAAAACGTATGTTTCCAGGATCCACGCCTTTATGCATCCGGAAGTTGCAAATACTGATAAATCGTTCCAGTCTGATCATGCTAAAATAGCCATTGCTACCGGCGGTTTTTTTGGAAAAGGTGTTGGCAAAAGCGACGAGATCAATTACCTCCCAGAGGCCTATTCTGATGAAATATATGCCATCATTGTGGAGGAATACGGCATTTTTGGCGGCCTGGTATTAATAGGAATTTACTTGTTTTTGCTATACCGCTGCATAAAAATTGTGACGAAGGCACCAAAAGCATTTGGTGCATTGCTGGCAGCCGGGTTGAGTTTTAGTTTAACGATACAGGCATTTGCAAATATGGCAGTGGCAGTGGGGTTGGGGCCTGTAACAGGTATCCCTCTACCGTTGGTAAGTATGGGCGGTACATCCATATTGTTTACAAGTATAGCGTTTGGGATTATCCTGTCGGTAAGCCGGGATATAGAAGAGCCAAAGAAAGTTATAATAGGGGAGATAAGAGAAGTAGCGGTAGCGTGATTTCGGAATTTCGATTTCGGATTTAGTTGATCGGCGTAACGAAAATAGAAAAGCAGAATTAAAAGTTCCATCGGTGAAATCAAAATGTAATCGGTGAAATCATAGAACAAAAACAATAAATCGGTGAAATCAAAAAAAATCATCATCAGTGGCGGAGGTACCGGGGGGCATATTTTCCCGGCTATCGCTATTGCTAATGCGCTTAAAAAGCTCGATCCTGACACCGAAATATTATTTGTTGGCGCCAACGGCCGCATGGAGATGGATAAGGTACCGGCAGCAGGCTATAAAATTATAGGGCTCGACATACAGGGGATCCAGCGGAATTCCGTTTGGAAAAATGTAATGTTCCCGGTTAAACTGATAAGCAGCGTGAAAAAAGCGCTTGGTATCATCAAAGAGTTTAAGCCTGATGCGGTGGTAGGTGTAGGCGGATATGCCTCCGGGCCGATATTGTATGCTGCTTCCATGAAAGGGATTCCTTATTTGATCCAGGAGCAAAATTCATATGCAGGTGTCACCAATAAATGGCTCGGCAAAAAGGCGCAGAAAATATGTGTGGCTTTTGATGGTATGGAAAAGTTTTTCCCTTTCAGCAAGATCATCAAAACCGGCAACCCTATCCGCAGGGATTCAGTCAATATCGCCGGCAAACATATGCAGGCGCTTGAATTGTATAAGCTATCGGCCTTTAAAAAAACTATCCTGGTTACCGGAGGCAGTTTAGGGGCGCGTACCTTAAACAACAGCATTATGGCTGGGCTGGATAAGATCATTGATGCGGATGTGCAATTGATATGGCAAACAGGGCAATTCTATTATAAAGGTATCATCGAGAAATTGGGTGACAATTATCACCCTGATATCAGGAAAATGGAATTTTTACACCGGATGGACCTGGCTTATGCCGCGGCGGATGTAATCATATCCCGTGCAGGGGCCGGTACTATTGCCGAATTATGCGTGGTAAAAAAACCGGTGATACTGGTGCCATCGCCAAATGTTGCTGAAGATCATCAAACCAAAAATGCAATGGCCCTGGTGAACAACAACGCAGCGGCATTTGTTGCCGACAGCGATGCCGAAGCAAAATTGGTTGATAAAGTGCTTGAGCTTTTAAATGATAAAGCAACACAAAAAACATTGAGTGATAACATCGGCAAAATGGCAATGCCTGATGCCGATGAAGTAATAGCAAAGGAAGTGATGAAATTGGCTAATAGATCATAGTTCATGGTTCATAGCCGAAGCGTATTCGTGTAATTCGAATCAATTCGTGCAATTAGTGTCAATAAATAAAATACTGCGAAGAAGTATTCGTGTAATTCGAATCAATTCGTGCAATTAGTGTCAATAAATAAAATACTGCGAAGAAGCATTCGTGTAATTCGAATCAATTCGTGCAATTAGTGTCAATAAATAAAATACTGCGAAGAAGCATTCGGGTAATTCGAATCAATTCGTGCAATTAGTGTTAATAAATATGGAATTAAGCAATATAAAACGCGTTTACCTGGTTGGAATTGGCGGAATAGGCATGAGCGGCCTGGCCCGGTATTTTCATCATTTGGGATGCGTTGTTTGCGGATACGATAAGACATCGACAGACTTAACGAGTGACTTGCAAAAGGAAGGCATACCGGTAATTTTTGATGACAATGCCGGCTGGATACCGTCAGCTTTTCATACCCCCGATGAAAGTACGCTCATTATTTTTACACCTGCCGTTCCAAAGGATTCGGTTATCCTGAATTTCTTTAAAGACAGCGGATTCGAACTCTTTAAGCGATCGCAGGTATTAGGCATTATCAGCAGGGGGATGTTTACAGTGGCTGTTGCAGGGACGCACGGTAAGACAACCACTTCCACCATGATCGCTCATATCCTGAAAGATTCGGGTAAGGACTGTTCTGCCTTCCTGGGGGGCATTTCAACCAATTACCACACCAATGTGCTTTACGGAAAAAATAATATAGTAGTGGTTGAAGCCGATGAATACGACAGGTCGTTTTTGACGCTGCTTCCTGACATAGCAATCATCACATCTATGGATGCCGATCACCTGGATATCTACGGCGACAAGGATCACCTGGCGGATTCGTTCAGGCTCTTTGCTTCACAGATAAAACCCGGCGGCCAGCTCATTCACAAAACAGGCCTGCCGCTTGAGGGCGGTTTAACCTACGCGGCTGAAATGGAAGCCGACGCCCATGCATCAAATATCCGGATTGAAAATGGTGATTTTTATTTTGATTTCACCAATGGTAAAGTAACCATTCCGGGCATTAAATTAGGGATACCGGGTACGCACAATGTTGAAAATGCAGTGGCTGCTATTGAATCAGCCTTAATGCTGGATATTTCTCCGGATGCGGTAAAAAGCGCCCTTGGTTCATTTGCGGGTGTAAAGCGCCGCTTCGAATATATCGTTAAAAACAACGATCATATTTATATTGATGATTATGCCCACCACCCCGAAGAGCTAAAGGCTTGTATCAGGTCGGTTAAGCGGTTATATCCCGGCAAGAAGCTGACGGCCATTTTTCAGCCGCATCTGTATACCCGTACCCGCGATTTTGCCGATGGCTTTGCCGAAGCCCTTGACCTGGTGGACGAACTGCTTATACTGGATATTTACCCCGCCCGCGAACTGCCGATAGAAGGCGTAAATGCCGACATGATATTAGGGAAGATGAAGCTGCAAAACAAGCGGAAATGTGGAAAACAAGAAGCTGTAGAAATAGTAAAAAATGAAAAACCGGGCTTACTTTTAACGGTAGGCGCCGGTGATATTGATCAATTGGTTCAACCACTAAAACACGCTTTACAAGATGTTTAAAAAGCGAATCTGGAGATACCTGCTTGTAGGTTTTGCCTGGGCCATCAGCCTGGGTGGCCTGGTGGTGTTGATGGGTTTTATTAGCGTAAAAAAATCAGAAGTGGTATGCAAGGATGTGAAAATTTATATACCCGGCAGCCAGTACTTTATCGATAGGGAAGAAATTGACCATATTTTGGGGATCCAAAGCCATGCGATTATTGGCCACCGGATGGACGATATCAACATCCACGAACTTGAAGAAAAATTAAAATCAAACCCATTTATTGAGTTTGCCAAAATTTATGCAGACATGGACGGAATAATAAATGTAGAAATAAGCCAGCGCCAGCCTGTTTTAAGAATAATGAACCGGTTCGACCAGGATTTTTATGTTGACCAGCATGGGTTGAAGCTTCCCTTATCGGGCAATTTTACAGCGCGGGTACTGGTGGCAAATGGTTATATAGACGAACTTTTTGCCAACCATGTGGATACCCTGCATACTGTGCTTGCCATGCAGCTTTTTAAAACTGCTGATTTTATCAGGAAGGACTCACTGTGGGACGCGCAGATTGCGCAGCTGTATGTCAATAAGGACCATGAGATAGAACTGGTACCCAGGGTAGGCAATAACAGGATCCTGATCGGCAATGCTGATTCGTTGGATTCAAAATTCCATAACCTGCTCGTTTTCTATAAGAAAGCGCTCCCGTTGGTAGGCTGGGATACATATAAAGTTATCAACATCAAGTATGCCAACCAGGTGATTGGCGTGCGGAGCGAAAATATAAAAGCAGATTCGCTGAAGGCCAAAAACCTCTCAGGTGATTCGACAAAATTGAAAAAAGACACATCTCTAATAAAGAATTAATATGGACAAAAGCTCAACTCAGGAAAAAAGTTCGCCAATCGTAGTAGGATTGGACATCGGAACAACAAAAATATGCGCTATTGTTGGCCGCCGGAGCAAAAACGGGAAGATCGAGGTATTGGGTATCGGTAAAGCAGAATCTGCCGGGGTAACACGCGGTATGGTTTCAAATATCGATAAAACCGTACAGGGAATAAGCGTGGCGGTGGATATAGCGGGTGCGCAATCAAATGTAGAGATCAGGGTGGTGAATGTTGGCATCGCAGGCCAGCATATCAAAAGCCTGCAGCATCGCGGTTTGATCACGCGCCGCGATATAACGTCCGAGATCTCGCGTAAAGATATTGATAAACTGATAGAGGATATGTACAACCTGGTAATGCCTCCGGGTGAAGAGATCATACACGTTTTACCGCAGGAGTTTACGGTTGACAACGAACCTGGAATAAAAGACCCTATCGGTATGGCGGGGGTAAGGCTGGAAGCAAATTTTCATATCATTTCCGGCCAGGTTACTGCCATCAAAAATATTGTGAAGTGCGTAAATAAAACAGGCCTCGAAAGCTCTGAGTTGATCCTCGAACCGCTAGCATCTTCTGAAGCCGTTTTAAGTGACGAAGAAAAAGAAGCAGGTGTGGTTTTGGTGGATATCGGCGGCGGCACAACCGACGTTGCCATCTTTCATGAAGGCATCATCCGGCATACCGCCGTTATTCCTTTTGGGGGTAACAGTATAACCGAAGACATCCGTGAAGGTTGCTCGGTAATGCGAAACATAGCCGAACAGTTAAAGATCAGGTTCGGTTCGGCACTTGCCGAAGAAAATAAGGAAAACGAGATTGTCTGTGTGCCCGGTCTGCGTGGCCGCGAGGCAAAAGAAATCTCTGTAAAAAACCTGGCATTTGTTATCCAGGCACGTATGGAGGAGATCATTGAGCATGTGTTTTATGAGATCAAATCATCTGGTTATGAGAAAAAGCTGATCGCCGGCATCGTCATAACAGGCGGCGGCGCCCAGTTAAAACACCTGGCGCAGCTGGTGGAATACACCACCGGGTTGGATTGCCGCATTGGTTTACCAAATGAACACCTGGCAAAAAACGAAGTGCTGCCAAAACAGGTTTACGAGGAGTTGCAAAGCCCGACTTTTGCCACAGGTATTGGTTTGCTGATTAAGGGTATTCAAAAAATGGAATACAATGACATATTTGAGGCCCCGGCCGAAATTAAGGTTGCAAAAACAAAATTTACCGAAGATAAAAAGTTTGGCTTACTGAGTAAAATATTGGAAAGTGGAAAAAAATTCATAAAAGATGATATAAAAGATGAGGATTTTCTGAAACAATAATTACGGGAAAAGCGCAAGGTTTTATGGTGAAAACACGTTGTTTCAGATACTTATTCACAATTCCCAATCTTTCCACATATTGACAATTGTGGAAAAAGCTTGTGGAAAAAGTTTTATTATTACATTACAGAAATCTGGTTATTCATCAGTCATAAATAACAGAAAATAAGGATTATGAAGTTTGAGATGTTAAAAGAAAAGTCGTCCATCATCAAGGTAATTGGTGTTGGCGGCGGCGGGGGCAACGCGGTAAACCACATGTACAGGCAGGGGATAACAGGCGTTGATTTTATTGTTTGCAATACCGACGCGCAGGCATTGGAATTAAGCCCTATCCCAAACAAAGTACAGCTGGGCGCCAGCCTTACTGAAGGTATGGGCGCAGGGTCGATCCCTGAAGTTGGGAAAAATTCAGCGATTGAAAATATCGATGATATTAAACAGATGCTGGGCTCAAACACAAAGATGTTGTTTATTACTGCCGGTATGGGTGGTGGCACAGGTACCGGCGCAAGCCCGATCATTGCCAAAGCCGCCCGCGAAATGGATATATTAACTGTTGGTATCATCACTACTCCTTTTGCCTTTGAAGGTAAACGCCGCAAATTGCAGGCGGAAGAGGGAATGGAAGAGTTTAAAAAATATGTCGATTCGTTTTTGGTGATCTCCAATGACAGGCTTCGCCAGATTTTTGGTAACCTTACCTTAGGTTCAGCGTTTGCACAAGCCGATAATATTTTAACAACCGCGGCTAAAGGTATCGCCGAAATAATAACGCTTCCCGGCTATGTAAACGTCGACTTTAAAGATGTGCGCACTGTTATGAAAGATAGTGGTGTATCTATCATGGGCAGTTCATCTGCCGAAGGTGAAAACCGGGCATTAAAAGCAGTTGAAGGCGCTTTGTCGTCTCCCTTGTTAAAAGATAATGAAATTGAAGGTGCACGTTATATCCTGCTGAATATAAGCTCAGGCCTTCAGGAGGTTACCATGGATGAAGTAAGTATTATTACCGACTACATACAGGAAGAAGCCGGCTTAATGGCCGACGTGATCTGGGGAAACTGCATTGATGAAAACCTGGGCGATAAGCTTTGTGTAACCATTATTGCTACCGGATTCCAAACAAGGGACGAGCGCGAGAAGAAAGAAGGAGAAAAGAAAATTATTTCGATCCTTGATCCTGCGGTACCTCACAATCCACGGGCTGTAAATGAATTTATAACCCCTGTTAAGCCAGAAACTCCCGCATCAGGCCCTTACCTCAAAGGCGGACCTGAGAAACATAAGGAAGAGCCAAAACAAACCGGATTGTTCGATCTGTTTGCCCCGCGTGCTGAAGAGCCTGCACAGGTAAAATACAGCTGGTTAAATGAAGAACCTGCGCCGGTAGAAAATGAAGCGCCCGAAATGCCCGAAATGACCTTTAAGGTGGTTGAGCCGGTGGCTAGCGTTGAATCTGTTAAGGAACAAAGAATGCCTGAGCCGGAACCAGAACCAGAAGTTGTGGTGGGTAAAGATGATCATAAAACGGATGAATCCATTGAGGAACAGTTACGCAAATCGCGTGAGCGCATTATGCGCCTGAAGGACCTGAGTATGAAATTACGAAACGGTAACCTGCAGGAAATGGAAAATGTACCTGCCTATAAACGTAAAGAAATAGCGTTGCAGCAAACGCCTGCCTCTGACGAAAGCCAGGTATCCAGGTTCTCCTTGTTGCCGGATAACGAAGGAAATACGGAGATCAGGGGCAATAACTCTTTCCTGCATGATAATGTGGACTAGTTCATAGTTGATGGTTCATAGTTCATAGCAAAAAGTTAAAAAAACCATGGGTGATAGCCCGTGGTTTTTTTATGCAGTTTTCGGAACCAGCCTTGCGGTCCTTCCATGAACCATGAACTATCAACCATGAACTCCTTATTATAGCCTATTATAAAAAGTAATAGCCATTGCTAATAAATGCTTTAAGGGCTATATTTGCATTTTAAATAAGAAAGTATTTTGGACATATTCGATAAAATATCAAAAAACATGGGTGGCCCGCTTGGGCAACACCAAAAATGGTCTCATGGTTATTTTTCATACCCAAAACTTGAGGGTGAAATAGGCGCACACATGATGTTTAACGGCAAAGAACATTTGGTTTGGAGCCTGAATAATTACCTGGGACTGGCTAATCACCCGGAAGTAAGGGAAGCCGATGCGCAGGCAGCTGCTGATTTTGGCATGGCCTACCCAATGGGCGCGCGCATGATGTCGGGCAACTCAAAGCACCACGAAGAACTGGAAAGTGACCTTGCAGCCTTCGTTGGTAAAGAAGATGCCTATTTGCTTAACTACGGTTACCAGGGCATGTTGTCTATCATTGATACGCTGGTTGACCGTAATGATGTGATTGTTTATGATGCTGAATCGCATGCCTGTATCATTGACGGCTTAAGGCTGCATATGGGCAAGCGTTATGTTTACCAGCATAACGATATGGAAAGCTGCGAAAAACAGCTCGAACGCGCCACCAAATTGGCAGAAACCACTGGTGGTGGCATCTTACTAATCACCGAAGGTGTTTTTGGCATGTCAGGTGCGCAGGGCAAGTTGAAAGAGATCGTTGCCCTGAAAAATAAATTCAATTTCCGCATGTTGGTGGATGACGCTCACGGTTTTGGTACCATGGGCAAAACCGGAGCCGGTACACACGAGGAGCAGGATTGCATCGAAGGTATTGATGTTTACTTTGGCACCTTCGCCAAATCAATGGCCGGGATAGGCGCTTTTGTGGCTGCTGACAAGCAAATTGTTGATTACCTGCGCTATAACATGCGCTCACAGATTTTTGCCAAAGCATTGCCTATGCCAATGGTGTTGGGCTTGAAAAAAAGACTTGAACTGTTGCGTTCAAAACCTGAACTACGCGAAAAGCTATGGGCGATTACCAATGCTTTACAAAACGGACTGAAAGAACGCGGGTTTAACCTTGGCGTTACTAATACGATGGTTACCCCCGTGTTTTTAGAAGGCGAACTATATGAGGCTACATCCTTAACCCGCGACCTGCGCGAAAATTATGGCATCTTTTGCTCCATTGTGATCTACCCGGTGATCCCAAAAGGACTGATCCTGTTGAGGCTGATCCCTACTGCCGCACATAGCCTGGAAGATGTTCAAAGAACATTGGATGCTTACAGTGAAATGGCAGAAAAATTGAAGGCAGGGTATTATAAAGAGAATAAAATGGTGGTGGCGTAATCCGGCACAAATCAGCTATTTGAAAGCCTCCCGGTAACCCGGGAGGTTTTTTTTGTATCACGGTTTTCGTTGAAGTTCTAATAACTCAAATAGTGACTTTGTCAGCTATTGGTCCTTTTTTGTAAAACAATACAACTCTGCGTTTGTAATTTCGTATAAAGTAAACAAACCGGTTTGTTGTTTTCTTGATCTGAAGATAATCCTTTAACCCACCGGCGTGCTGTTGTAATGAAGAGAGTGATCATTTCCTTAACTGTAATTGTGCTGATTGCCACCGCTGCAATCAGTATAACGCACTACTATGCGGTAAAAATTATTTCCTCCACAAGGGCCTACACAAATTTCGAGGCGCAATATGCAAAAGGTGAAAAGGATGCTACCAGGCACCTGGTCAGCTACCTCAACTCGCATGATGAGGTTGATTACCTGTATTTTAAAAGCGATATTAGCATCCCTAAAGGCGACAGCATCGCGAGGGAAGCACTTATGTTGGGTAAAGATGCCCGGATAGCCCGCATCGGCTTTTTAATGGGCGGGAATAACAAAGAGGACCTGCCGCAATTGGTTTGGTTTTTTAGCCAATTTAAAAATAAGCCTTTCTTTAAAACCGCCATCGAAACCTGGCAGCAGGCTGATGTGTTGGTGGCCAAATTAAACGCCATCGGCGTTACCGCGCATCGTAATGTTGCAGCAGGAAAGCCGGTTGACGGCGATGGTTTGATCTTACAGGTGAACACCATCTCTGACAACCTTACTATCAAACAACAGGATTTTTCATCTATTTTGGGAGTTACATCGCGGATGGTTGACCATTATGTTTTTATTCTCGACCTGGTTATTCCCTTTATTATTCTTGTATGTTCAGCTTTGCTGGCCGGTATTATGCTCCGGAAGCTGCATACTTCGCAAAAAGTAATTCTGGAACAGAACCTGGCATTAAATAACATGAACGAAAGGATCAAAAAATTCGCCTATTCGGTTACTCATGATTTAAGGTCGCCCATCGCTTCGTTAACAGGCTTGGTTTCGGTGCTGGAGCGCGAAAAAGACATCACAAAGCTTCCTGATTATACGGAGATGATGCGTGAGACACTTGAGCTGCAGGACAAATATATCCGTGATGTTTTAAATACCATCCGGAACGAAAACACTAAAAAGGAAGAAGTTTGCAACCTGGTGGAAATGGTAAATGATATCAAAAACCAGAATAGTTTTTTCGCAGACGGCCATAAGGTGAATTTTTTGAGCGAACTGGAAATATGGGAACTGAAATGCAACATCGCCGATATAAAGGTGGTTTTTAATAACCTGATCTCCAATGCTGTTAAGTATGCTGATTTCAATAAGCCTGAACAATGGATCAAGGTAAAATCATATCGTAAAGACCAGCAGTGCATTATCGAAATCGAGGATAACGGCCTGGGCATAAAGCCGGACCAAAAGGAAAATATATTTAAAAAGTACTTCAAATCCGGCATCAACAAAAAAAGCATGGGCCTCGGGTTGTACTTTGCCAAACAGGCCATTGAAGAAATGAATGGTACTATCACTGTAAAATCTCTGCTAGGCAAAGGGACCTCGTTTATTGTAGCATTGCCATTGTAATTTTTAAACAAGAGGTAATAAAATATTTGTAAGCCTTTCGGTAATCCGGAGGGCTTTTATATTTTTACATCTTACCAATTGAAACACCATGCTAACACGTCGTGATTTTATAAAAATTAACGGGATTACCACCGCAGGAATAGGGATGGGCCTTAAACCAACTTGGTTCGGCGCCAAAACTTTCGAAAGCAAACGGCCGCCGCTTGCCAACCGCAAATTTACCAGCAAAGCCGTAGAGGCAAAGATTAGCAAAGTAAAGGCAGCTATTAAAGATCCTGAACTGGCCTGGTTGTTTGAAAACTGCTACCCCAATACGCTGGATACCACCGTAAATTATTCCGTTAAAAACGGCCGCCCCGATACCTTTGTCATCACCGGGGATATTGATGCGATGTGGATGCGCGATTCCTCCGCCCAGGTTTGGCCCTATCTGCCCTTGGTAAAGGAAGATGTTGAGTTAAGGAGTCTGATTAAAGGCGTTCTTAACCGGCAGGCCGCCTGTGTGCTGATCGATCCCTATGCCAACGCCTTTAATGCCGGCCCGACCGGCAGCGAATGGGACAGCGACCGCACCGATATGAAGCCTGAACTGCACGAACGTAAATGGGAGGTGGATTCGCTTTGCTACCCCATCCGTTTGGCCTATAATTACTGGAAAACCAGCGCCGACAGTAGCTTTTTTGACGAGAACTGGCAAAAGGCAGGCAAGCTGATCCTTGCGACTTTTAAAGAACAACAAAGGAAAAATGGCCCCGGTCCATATCATTTCCAGCGCCGTACCGAGGTTGCCAGTGATACTGCCCCTAACGGCGGCTTTGGTAACCCTGTTAAACCTGTTGGGTTGATCTGTTCTATCTTCCGGCCATCTGATGACGCTACTATTTATCCCTTTTTGATCCCTTCCAATTATTTCGCCGTCGTTAGTTTGAAGCAAATGGCCGAGATGTTCCGGGTTATAGGCAAAGACAATAAAACTGCGGCTGAGTGTACTGCGCTGGCAACAGAGGTTCATGCTGCGATTGAAAGATATGCGACCAAACAACACCCGGTTTATGGAAAAGTATTGGCGTATGAGGTTGACGGTTTTGGTAACCAACTATTTATGGACGATGCCAATGTGCCTTGTTTACTGGCACTACCCTACCTCGGCGCTTTATCAAACCACGATCCGCTTTACCTGAATACCCGCCGTATGGTGTTGAGCAGCGCCAACCCTTACTTTTTTAAAGGCAAGGCTGCGGAAGGGGTAGGGGGGCCGCACGTAGGCATGAATTATATCTGGCCTATGAGCATTATCATGCGCGCGCTAACCTCAACCGATAAAAATGAGATCATCAAGTGCATCCACTGGCTGAAAACCACCCATGCCAATACCGGTTTTATGCATGAATCGTTCAATAAAGACGATCCAAGCGACTTTACACGCAAATGGTTTGCATGGGCCAATACATTATTCGGCGAATTGATCATCAAAACACATCAATATTATCCGGGGATATTATAACAATTGAGCATTTAATACCGGTTTCGGTAGAAGTATTGGAATTATAGTAATATCATTAATATTTAACCATTTTTAAACTCAAAATCGCTTTGTTTTAATTATTGGCTAATTTATGATTAAATATTATCATCAAATTGCCATTATGTGCTGATATTAAATAAGTTTTGCTATTGTGGGGAAATATCTAATATGTATTTAATATTGCAAACCTCGCTTAAATGTGGAGAAAAACCACTTTAAAGGCATTATTTTTATGCATTAAAAGTTTTTAATTTAGAAAAAACAGTTTAGATTAGCTTTACAAAACAATAAACCTCAATATTTTAAAAAGGAGTAACTGAAATGAAAAAATTTACTGAAGTAAAAGAACTAGTAGCGTCTTTGGAAGCAGATGCTGACAAATTTTACAACAAGGGTAACAGTGCAGCTGGCACCCGCGTTCGTAAGGGAATGCAAGATCTCAAGAATTTAGCCCAGGCTATTCGTTTGGAAGTTCAGGAAGCGAAGAATAAAGCTTAGTTTCAACAAAAGGCTTACAAAAAGCTTTATTCCAATAAAAAACCCGCCTTTACCAATTAAGGCGGGTTTTTTAGTTATATGAATTTCTTTAATTCGGCAGCTATCTTTCCTGTAGTTCCGGCGCTTACCTGTACCAGTGGGAGGCGCAAATGATCCTCGCAAATGCCAAGGTGTTTTAAGGCAGTTTTTGCTCCGGCAGGGCTGCCTTCAACAAACATCAGGCGCGTAAAATCAATCAGGCCGGAATGTATGATCTGTGCTGCTTTATAATTCCCCTCAAGACAAAGCCTTACCATATCTGATGTTTGGCGCGGCAAAACATTGCCGGTTACGGATATAACGCCAACGCCGCCCAATGCCATCATCGGCAAAGTAACCGGGTCGTCGCCCGAGATCATTAAAAAATCTGCCGGTTTATCCCGCATGATCTGGTTGATCTGGTCGAAATTGCCACCGGCCTCTTTTATGCCAATAATATTTTTAAAATCATGCGCCAGCCTTACTACAGTGTCAGCATTAACATTGCTGCCTGTACGGCTGGGTACATTATATAAAATAATGGGCAATGTCGCTGCCTGCGCTATTGCCTTGTAATGCTGGTAAATGCCTTCCTGTGTAGGCTTGTTATAATGAGGGCTGGCCGATAAAATGGCATCGTACCCGGTTGTATCAAACTGCTTTACTTGTTCCACCACTTCGTGGGTATTGTTGCCGCCAATGCCGGCTACCAGGCCCACACGCCCCTTAACTACGCCCGAAGTAAAAGCCCAAACCTGTTTTCGTTCCTCATTGCTCAGGGTGGCGCTTTCGCCGGTAGTACCCAGGGAAACCAGGTATTCTACCCCACCGTCAATCAAATGGTTAATTACTCTGCCCAATGCATCGTAATCTACCTGTCCATCCGCTTGAAAAGGCGTTATGATGGCAACGCCCGTTCCGTAAAATTTATTCATCTCAATAATTAAAGGGTGCTAATATAGCAAATTGTGATTAGTTCATGGTTCATGGTTGATAGTTCTTGGTTTTTTTGTCGATAGACCACCGGGAATTGGCTGGACATGAATTCAGAAAACAAAGCAATGTGCAATCTATTTAAAACTCACCTCCAGCCTCAGAGCTGATCTTATATTACTGCCGCCATTCAATGAAGTGCCGTACATCAACCGGATATTGAGGTATTGCACCCCAAAACCTAATTCGGTATAGTTTTTTAGTGCCGGTGTGCTTAAATAATTGATGTCGAAGATCTCTTTCAATTTTAACTTCCTTAACAAGGGGATTTTATTTAAGATAAAGCCTGAAAAATTCTGTTCCAGGTGGCCTTCAATATATTCGGTATTGGTGCTGAAGGTATAATAGTTTAATAATAGGAAAGTATTGATACCGCCGTTGGCCAGCAATGCCTCATTACCTGCAAATTGTTTATAATCGGGGTAATAAAGGCTGTGGTTATTGATGAATTTTCCGGTAGCAATATAAAAGGAAGTATTGCCCAAAACGCCCGTTTTTATGTTCGATTTGGAGATATCGGCAGCAACCAGGCCGTAATCCGCATCCGATCCTAAAACGCCTTTAATGCCTTTAATATAACTCAGGCCGACAGTAGGGTAAGGCGATGGCAAGTATCTTCGGCCACTCGGAAAAGTTTCATACTTATCGCTAAAATCATAGGTAGTGCGCAGGGTAACTTTGAAGGATTGATTTTCAGGAAATAACAACGCATTACCAGTTAAATTAAATATAACCAAGTTGGCTTATTTTATTTCAAAACAGTTATAATCTTTGGTATTGCGTTAATCTTTGTTGTTACATCTAAATCACTATAAATAACTTTTCCAAGCAATGTAACCGATGAGACATAAATATGTGAGCAGCAGTTGTTTGATAGCCTGGTTGTTAAATATAAAGTGTCCGGCTTTAAGTTAGCTACTTGCAAAACCATCGTATCAAGATCGTTTTTATACAATACACTGGTACTGAAGACGCGTTTGACACTGTCAATATTTATGATGGACTGTGCAGTATCTGGATGCCCGTTTGCAACATGGCTTATTTTAAGCTGATTTAAACGGTATTTAGCCAGTTTGCCAAAAAATAGGTCTTGCTTTGATATTTTGTCAAGGATTTTGAAACGTGCCGTTGCTGATATCGATTGGTTGCCTTTGCAGTCAGGGCAAGTGGTTTCATCCGGAGAGCTGCAACCAGCAGCTAATATTGAAAAAAAAGCCAGGCAAATAACGCGAAAGGGCTTGATGCTACTTAGGGGTGTCATAGTCGTCAAAGTTTTAGAAAAATAAAATTTAAATATAGGAATAGAAATTTATAAAAAAGTTAATTGTTTAAATTTTCTTGATTATCTGAAACAAATATATAAATTTCACTAAAAGTGGTATGTTCAAAAAAAATATAAGATATGGAACCACGAATATTTTAATTTTTCAGATCCCCCCGATAACTATCTCAATACAATAACCATACAATAATGGACAGGTTATTGTGTAACCTGTAGTGTGAGATTCATTTATGTAATATTATTGCTGACTATTGCCATTTTATCCTGTAACAACCCGGGAAGCCTGGCACCTGAGGTGCCAGGTGACCGACACGTTTTGGCTCCGCTGGCTGCCGGTACCAAAGCGAAATATATTCATATTCAAACTGGTAAAACCACACCTGCTGAACTGTTAGCCTTCGCGCGCGGTCTTGCCGGTACCCCCTATAAATATGGCTCTGCCGACCCGGAACAGGGTTTCGACTGTTCCGGCTTTGTTACCTGCGTGTTTAACCATTTTGGTATCCGCGTACCCAGGCCATCCGTTGATTTTACCTTTGTAAACCAATTGATTGACATAAAAAAAGCAAAGCCCGGCGACCTGATACTTTTTACTGGCTCGGATAGCTCGGCCCATATTGTGGGGCACATTGGTATAATAGTCTCCAACCACGGCAGTGACCTGAAATTTATACACGCTACATCGCAGCAGGACTTAGGCGTTACTGAAACAGCATTAACCCATTACTACCAGGTACGATATATTGAAACTATCCGCGTTTTTCCGCAAAACGATTAGTAAATATTACAATCTGCCAAGGCCTACTCCAAGCTGCTCACTTTTTTTATCCGATCATCGCCAGCAAATCATCATCTGTAATAATAGGAATATTCAGTTTGGTTGCTTTTTCAAGTTTGGCGGGTCCCATATTATCGCCGGCTACCAGGTAATTGAGTTTGGCTGAGATGCTGCTCACAATTTTGCCTCCGTTTTGCTCAATGATATTGGTGAGTTCGTCCCGTGAGTATTTGCCAAATATGCCACTTATAATAAAAGTTTTGCCGCTGAGCGTTTCGCTGGCAAGGTTTACTTCTATTTCTTCGGTCACAAACTGCAGGCCGTATGCTTTCAGTTTTTCAATTTCTTCTTGATGACGCTCGTCTTTAAAATATTCTAAAATGCTGATGGCAATCCGCTCGCCGATCTCCTCAGCAGTAATCAGTTCATCAAAAGAAGCCGCCGCCAGTTTATCTATGTTTTTAAAATGTACTGCCAGCTTTTTGGCAACGGTAGCACCCACATAACGGATACCAAGGCCAAACAGCACTTTATCAAAAGGCATTTCTTTTGATTTTTCAATGCCGTCCAACATATTAGTGATGGATTTTTCGCCGAAACGGTCCATCAATTTCAGTTCGTCGCTACGGTACTTTAAGCTATAAATATCACTTATGTGGTTGATAAACCCTTTTTGGTAAAGCGTCTCGATGGTTTCATCACCCAAACCATCAATATTCATGGCCTTGCGGTCAATAAAATGCTGCATTTTACCCACTATCTGCGGCGGGCAGCCTTCATCGTTAGGGCAATAGAAAGCCGCTTCGCCCTCTTTTCTTTCAAGCAAAGTACCGCAAGCCGGGCAGCTGGTAATATAGGCGATGGCCTCTGCGCCAGGTTTGCGCTTATCTAAATTTACGCCCGTAATTTTGGGGATGATCTCGCCGCCTTTTTCAACATATACCCAATCACCCGTATGCAACTTTAGTCGTTTTTCAATTTCATCGGCATTGTGCAGTGTAGCACGTTTTACGGTCGTGCCGGCTAAAAAAACAGGCTTTAAATTGGCTACCGGCGTAACGGCGCCGGTGCGACCCACCTGGTAGCTAACTGAAAGTAACTCTGTTTCGGCCTGCTCAGCTTTAAATTTATAGGCGATGGCCCAGCGGGGCGATTTGGCGGTAAAACCCAGCTCCTGTTGCTGCGCGTAGCTGTTTACTTTAATAACTATTCCGTCAATATCATAACTCAATCCAAAGCGTTTTTTGTCCCATAGATTGATGAATTCGAAAACATCATTTATTGTATGGCAAAGCCTGCTGTGTTCATTTACCTGGAAGCCCCAATTTTTTACTGCCTGCAAGCTTTCCCAATGCGTTTCGTAAATAATATTATCGGTATATAAAAAATACAGGAAACAATCCAGCGGCCGTTTCGCAACCTCGGCTGAATCCTGCATTTTGATGGTGCCTGATGCGAAATTCCGCGGGTTGGCGTAAGGTGTTTCGCCGTTTTCAATACGCTCGTTATTCAGGCGTTCAAAGGCTTTCAGGTGCATAAATACTTCACCCCTTATCTCAAAATGTTCGGGGAAATCACCTGGATGTAACTTTTTGGGAATAGTATTAATAGTGCGAACGTTCGCCGTTACATCGTCGCCCTGAACGCCGTCGCCCCGCGTTACTGCGCGTACCAGTTTGCCCTGTTCGTACGTTAAGCTCATGGATAAGCCGTCAAACTTTAATTCACAAACATATTCAAAGTTATCGCCAATAGCCTTGCGTATGCGCTGGTCAAAATCCAGCAGTTCCTGCTCGTTATAGGTGTTCCCCAGCGATAACATCGGCCATTTATGCTTTACCGTGATAAAATCTTTGGTAATAAAGCCGCCAACCCGCTGGGTAGGAGAGTCAGGGTCGGCAAATTCAGGGAACTGTTTTTCCAATTGGATAAGTTCTTCCAGTTTTTTGTCGAAATCGAAATCAGAAATGCTGGGCATAGCCAACACATAATAATTGTAATTATGCTGTTTGATTTCTAATGAAAGGTGTTCTATTCGGGTTTTTGCTTCTGCCGGTGACATGGAACGAAGATAAGTTTTTAACCTGAAAATTATGAAAAAACAGAAGAAAGGAAAAATATGATACGGGTTATAACTATAAGTACAATCCCAGCTATGCTAATAAATCTTAATTATAGATAATAATATATACTGGAGCTTTTAATAAGTAAAAATGGAATTATCCCGTAATTTTATGCGGCAAATTTTGATTTGATAACAATATTTATCGCGATCAAAAACAATTGGGTATTAAATTGTTTTGTAAATTAATGGCATATAATTTTGAAATATAATATTAAACTTTATTAGCTTTGTTTAGTCCTAAATTAAAAAATCAACAATTTTTAAAATGAAAAAGATCACACGAATTATTACAGTATTGGCAGTTGTTTCGGTCGCTGCTTTTACACAAGCTAAAGCACAGGTCGATATTGGTGTTAACCTTCAGCTTAATCGCCCTGCAGCTTATGAAAGGAACGAAAGGGTGCACCCCCCACGACCATCCCGTGCTCACATCTGGGTAGCTGAAGAGTGGAGGTGGAATCCGGGCCGAAGAAATTATGAATATATACCCGGCCGTTGGAACGTTCCACCAAGACGTGGCGTAATTTGGGTTGCAGGACATTGGGTTAAACGTCCCGCCCGCCCTGGTTACAGGTGGATTCCTGGCCATTGGAGATAATACCGCCATTAACAATAGAAATAATATTAAAGCCGCTTCATTTATTTGAGGCGGCTTTTTTATGCGATATTTTCTTATTTGTTGGCTATTCTTATTTCTGTTTTTATCATCATCGGGATTGTCATCCCACCCGGGGTTTTAGGATTATCCATTATTTCAAGATTCCCCTCTGTAAACTGTTTAATATATAACCCACTGATCCACCCCGTTTTTTTATCTATTTTGATATCAGTAACCACGCCACCGTTTAATTCGTATTTCACCGGGGTGCCATCGCCTTGTTCCGGTTTGGTGTCCTCATCAGTAGTTATTATCCCCTCACCGTGAATTATGAAAACAGTCGGGGAGATGTCTGTCAGCTGGTAAACGGTTTTAACACGGGCTTTTGCAGGGGATGATAAATTTGAATTAACGGTCCACTTAGCATTTTTGGCTACGCCGCTGTTCGGAAAAGTAGCAACACCATTTTCCAGGCTGCCTTTAAAAGCATTTTCACCAAATGACTGTACAAACTGGCTTTTGATCTGCTCTTTTTTT
>NZ_CAIWNH010000204.1 GCF_903913935.1 uncultured Mucilaginibacter sp. | reverse complement strand
TATCCTGTGCCTTAAAACCGGCGCGGCCACGTATATAATATCGTCAGGTGTTACAAAGTCGCGGCCCCTGATCGCAGCTATCGCTTTTGCAGCATTTACGATTGCCAGCGAAGCACGGGGTGAACCGCCCAGATATAATGATTTATTATTGCGGCTTTCGTGGATCAGTTTAGCAACATACACCAGTAGCTTTTCCTCCACATGTAGTCCTAATACCTGGTGCCTGATAGCAACAATATCGTCACCGGATAATACTGGCTGAATATCGAGCAGCTGTTCAGCCGTTTTATGCTGGTGTTGCTGTGTCAGGATGGCAATCTCTTCGTCCAGCGAAGGATATTTAACTTCTATCTTAAAGATAAATCTATCCAGTTGTGCTTCGGGAAGTCGATAGGTGCCTTCGTGTTCAACAGGGTTCTGGGTAGCCAATACGGTAAAGGGCTCCTGCATTTTATAGGTTTGGCCGTCAATGGTTACCTGGCGCTCTTCCATCACCTCAAACAAAGCCGACTGTGTTTTGGCAGGTGCACGGTTTATTTCATCTATCAGGATGATATTGCCAAAAACAGGACCGTGTTTAAACTCAAACTCTGTTGTTTTTGGGTTAAAAACCGAAGTGCCCAAAATATCCGACGGCATCAGGTCGGGCGTAAACTGAATCCGTGAGTAATGCGCTTTAATCGATCTTGCAATTAATTTTGCTGTCAATGTTTTTGCCACCCCCGGTACTCCTTCTATCAGTATATGTCCATCGGCCAGGATGCCGGCGATCAACAGGTCGATACTCTCCTGCTGGCCCACAATGATTTTCGCAAGCGTGGTTTTTATTTGTTCGACAGCATGGCTCAATTTGCTGAGGTCGGTTCTCTTTTCAAATAGTTCATCTTCCATATTACCTTGATTTGGTATAAAATTCTTCGATAAAGTTGTTCAGTTTTATAAGGTCACGATCGGAAACATGATCCTTTTCATTTATATAATTTAAATAGTCGACAAAATTTCCGGTAAACGTTTTGTCGAAACCAAATTTGCCCGCTAAATTCTCTTTAAATTCCTGGTCAAGGCTATTGGTCTTAATTTGAAATTCGTCGCGGAGGCGCGATAGAAAATAAAGAATATTTTTCCGGGCGATATTTGCGTTGTCGCGTTTTTCGTAATAAACCTGGCCGACAACATTAACAAAATCAAATGTTGAATTGCTTAAGGGTTCAATAACCGGAATAACACGCTGGCGCCTTTTAATTTCAAATAGTACGAAAGCTAACAGGGCGAAAAGGGTGATGTAATAAGCCCACGCCAAAGAAGCGTGGCTAAAAAATACACGCATTGGCGAGTCGTTAGTATCATCGCCCGTGGTATAGTATTCATCCCAGATAACCTGGCTGGTATTTTTTACAAATGACAATGCTGTTGCGGCGTATTCGCGACCCTGAAAATTGAGCATGCTATAATTGCTAAAAAATTTGGGGTTAGCCATCAAATATAAGGCACCCTTCCCCATTTTAAATTTTAGGAAATTAGCCCCATGCTCGGCATTTTCGCCTATAACAATGGTTTTGGTGGTATCAAAATCATTGAAGAAAATGTTTCCCACACCTTTTAACACACCATAATACTTATCAGTATTTAAATAAGGGCTTAAAAAATGCACGGAGTCGGCTTTGTTTAAATTAAAGGTTTGTCGTGTTTCAACTTTTAATTCCTTTTTTAGCAGCTTTCCAAAATACTTTGCTCCTATAAACACATCGTTGCCTGCTTTTACATATTTAACCAATTGATCATAATCGGTTTCAGTAAGCTCCACATCAGGGGCCACGATGATGTATGAAGAGTTTTTTACAGAATCTTCTGCCAGGACATTATACACCGGTTGCCGGTAGGTAACAATATGGGCACCCGGATAAATATCAGTTAGCCTGTCAAACAGTATATAAGTTCCGAAAGGGATTTTATCGTTATGATTTAATGTATCTATCCAGTTAATTGCTCTGGGCCTGTTCGCCTCCGCAATTACATACAACACCAGTATAATGCCGGCGCTGATCAGGTATATTTTCAGGCTTTTGCTTTTCATGGTATTTGTTTTTTAAATTCCTGGAAAAGCTGGTAAATTCCGTTAAATCCTTTTTGGTCTATTGAGAAATTACCATACCATATATATTCAAATTCCCTTGTTAATGAGCTGAAGGTTTGTTTTTGCGCGGCATCTGTTAGCTCATATAAATAGGCCGCATTTGTTTTATCAATTTGCCAGGTTATTAGTTTGCCATCGCTGAGTTGTTTCAGGCACTTTAAGTATAATAGGCGTACGGCAAGCCGGTAATTATGCTGCGAAATGGCCTTTTCAATTTCGTTATCAAAGTCTATCCCGTGGATATCTTCAAGTGACTCCATAAAGGGGACCTGAATTTTTTTCGATTCACGGCGCCATAAATTAGATACGTCGATCCCCAGTGATTTTAAAACAATATATACCACAAAACTAATGGCGATAGCAAGCAAAAGGTATTTTAAAAAAGTAGCACTGCCCGGAACTGAAATAAATGCGCCTTTAATTTTCGACCAGATCCAATCGATGATATAAGCAACCCATGCCCAAAACCTCGTCCAGGCTGACATGTCATAAGCTTTACCTTCACGGTAATCAAAATCCTTATCATGCCTGAACTTTTCAATTGCCTGATCGCTGACTTTTTTTACCACTATTTTTGAACTGTCAGGCCGGATTTTGGCCGGGATATGTTTATTGCCAAACGCATGGGCCGTATTCAACAGGCATATTGAAAAAGCCAGCATAACAATAAAGACGAAAGCCCGGTGCATCATATTAATATTCTTCTTTAGGATGGGAAGAATCGTTTTCATTAGTTTTGCCAAACTTATCAATGCGTTCCATTAAACCAAGCCCTTCTTTCTCTTCTGATAGGTTAAAGTAGCATAAAGCTACAGCGATAGCCGACAATGCGTAGGCGAGCATCAAAATATTTCTTAATGCGCTAAAAAATATAATCAACGGCAGTGTAAAACTTTTGTTTGAAAAGAAACTGGAACCAACAGTGAGAATAGTTAGGGGAATACCTGCAAACGAACTGGCAATGCCAACGATCAATGAAGTAATAAATATAATACCGAATACAAACCACCAATTATTTTTAATTAACTTAAAACTTCGGTTAAAAGCATAACTGAATGAAGTGTTTTCGATAATAATAATGGGGATGACCAGGTAGAAAACGTTGGCAACATAGATCCCGGGAAAAATACAAAGCAGGAAACCAACTCCTATTAAAATTGCAATAACAATACCACTGCCGATCACCCTGAAAAAATAAAATTTAAAATAACCCCAAACTTCTTCAAAAGTTGGTTTTATATTTCCTTTTTGAAGATATACCGAGATGTAACACAATGTTACCATGTGTATGCAAACCTGTAACATGATCATAACAAAGGCATTAAAAAGCAGGCTTACAAAATAAGTAACCGTATATTCGGGTACATTATATGAATTTGCATTCGTATTAAAAGGGAACGCACCTCTGTACAAATTCATCATTCCCAGGTACTGGAAAACTGAGGTTACTGTACCGACAACTATAAAAAATCCGCAGATAATAAGCAGTGAAAGAAATAATGGCTTGAAGTTTTCCTTTAAAAAGGTAAAAGTATCGTTTATTATCTGTCCAAAGTCACGTGTTTTTCTAAGCTCAATTGGCTGGTTCATAAAAGGTTATTTATTGTGATTTAATTTTCGGTTAAGGTATCCGGGGTATATAATTACATACCAGGTGATAAATAAAAACGACCCGGTTAATATAGCAATACTTATCCATACCGGCATATCGGTTTTGCGGGTAATAAAGCCCTCAAAAAAAGCCGCGGTTAAAAATACGGGAATCAATCCTATCGCTATTTTTAATCCATCTTTTGCGCCGTTTTTTAAAGACTCAAATCTTGAATAGGTTTTTGGGAAAAGAAAGCCGTTACCCATTGCCAACCCCGCTCCGCCGGCAAGTATTATTGCTGAGATCTCGAGCGTGCCATGGCACCATATCACCAGGATAGATTGCAAGCCAAAGCCTTTGCTGAAGAAATAATATTGGAATGCGCCCAGCATAACGCCGTTTTTAAGTAGCTGGTAAATACTTCCTACCGAAAAGAATATCCCCATCACAAAGATCATCAATTCAACCATAATGTTGTTTGCAGCAATGCCAACAAACATTAAAAACGGATTTGATTGTTTATAAACCCCAAAGGGGTCTCCTTTGGCAATATTTGCATTGGTCATGTTAACATATTGATTGCCCATGATCAGTCGCACAAACGTATTGTCATATTTTGCAGATAGGGCACCCATCAGGCTAAAAACCATGAAGAACAAGAAAGAATATAAAAGCGCTTTTCGTTGTTTGTAAAAAACGAGGGGCAGTTCATAACTCCAGAAGGTGACAAACCTGTTTGTTTTTTCTTTTTTATTTTTGTAAATAGATTGGTGGAAGGTAGAAGCCAGCCCGTTTAAATATTTAGTTGTGTTTGATTTGGGGTAAAATGTTTTGGCATATGCCAGGTCGTCGGTAATTTGAATAAAAGATTCGGCAAGTTCATCCGGGCCGGTATTTTTTAAATCTTCGTAGCCTTTCCACTTTTCCTTACCTTGTTTCACAAATAGAGCCTCACGCATTTTTATCC
>NZ_CAIWNH010000203.1 GCF_903913935.1 uncultured Mucilaginibacter sp. | reverse complement strand
TTGCGTAAAAAACTATTTCTTGCCAATATTGCTTTTTTTTCTTGATTCCTGGCTCTCTATTCTTCACCCTTTAAGCAATGGCCAGTACTTTATCTTTTGCTATCGCGAAGATCCTGTCGGTTTTGTTGCTGCGGATAGCAACCCTGCCGGTAAACTTGCCGAACGAAGGCAGAATGGCCTGTTTAGCCCCAAATGCGAAGCAAGGCAGCGTCATATGCTGCCGCGCTTTTCCCGCCAGGCTAATACCCGGGTGGATATGCCCGCAAAAAACATAACCGGCAGCGCTTTGCAAATCGTCTTCAACGAGTGGATGGTGCAGCATCAGGAAAGGACCGATCAACAGCTCATCATGCAGCGTAATGTTCAAGTGATGATAATGCGATTCATCAATAATATCATGATTGCCTTTGATCAGGATGATCTCGAGCTTGGGAAACTGGCTTCGCCATAATATAAACCAGTCCCAGTCGGCATTCATATCGCTATGAAAAAAATCGCCCAGTAAGATCAGTTTTTCAGCCTTGTGCTCAAAAATAAGATCCGATAGGACAGCCAGCTCGTTTTGTTCCAGATCAAGCGGTACGGCTATCCCCGCTTTGCGGAAATGCCCCACCTTACCCAAATGCACATCGGCAGCAATTAAAGCCTTTTCCTGTTGCCAGTAGATAGCTTTTTGGGGTAATAATAAAAGGTCCTGATATTTTAAGTTGAAATGGATAGCGGAACTGGTGGACATGCAACAAAGGTAGTGAAGGATGAGGGAAGATTTAATTAATAGAAACGAAATCGAAATTATATTCTCCTTAAACCATCTTTCCGGCTTGGTGGAGAGAGGGTGGTCGAGCGAAGCTACGACCGGGTGAGTAAACCCCGGCGGACATTACCGCCAATGCATGTCGGCGAGTCTACTCACCCCGACTACGCTACGCTGGTCGACCCTCTCTACCGCAAGCGGTAAAGAGGGTGAGGAATTGTATTACTTATTGGGTTATTTAAATATCCCAATTCCGAAATCGAACATCCGAAATCCGAAATCAAAGATTCCCCCTTACTTCCTGCTCTCTCTCAATCGCTTCAAACAGCGCCTTAAAATTACCTGCGCCGAATGACTTGGCGCCTTTGCGCTGGATGATCTCGAAAAATAGGGTTGGCCTGTCTTCTACCGGTTTGGTAAAGATCTGTAACAAATAGCCCTCATCATCCCTATCTACCAAAATGCCGAGGCGTTTCAATGGCTCCAGGTCCTCATCAATATGGCCAACACGGTCAAGCAGTTCATCGTAATAGCTGGTAGGTACGGTTAAAAACTCGATGCCGCGGTTTTGCAGTTCGGTTACTGTCTCCACAATATTATGGGTAGCCAGGGCAAGGTGCTGCACGCCTTCGTCTTCATAAAACTCCAGGTATTCTTCTATCTGGCTTTTCTTTTTGCCTTCAGCTGGTTCATTTATGGGGAACTTTACATAACCGTTGCCATTGCTCATTACCTTGCTCATCAGGGCCGAGTATTCGGTACTGATCATTTTATCATCAAAGGTTAAAATGTTTTTAAAGCCCATTACCTCCTCATAAAAGTTTACCCATTCATCCATTTTATGCCAGCCCACGTTGCCCACACAATGGTCGATATACTGTAAACCGGTGGAGGGTGGATTGTAAGTAGATTCGTGTTTTTGATATCCCGGCAGGAAAATACCCTTATAGTTTTTGCGCTCCACAAAAAGGTGAACCGTTTCGCCATAAAGCTTAATGCCGCTCATCCTCACTTCACCATTTTCATCCTTTAAAGTTTGGGGTTTCATATAAGGTTTGGCTCCGCGGCTGGTAGTTTGCTCAAACGCATCGTAAGCATCATCAACTGATAATGCCAGCACCTTTACCCCGTCGCCATGCTTTTTAATGTGCTCCGCGATGGGATGTTCTGAATGTAATGGCGTGGTTAGCACCAGGCGGATCTTGCCTTGTTGCAACACATACGACGACCTGTCGCGTAGCCCGGTTTCAGGCCCTGCATAAGCCAAATCGCTAAAGCCAAAGGCGGTTTTATAGTAAAAGGCAGCCTGCTTGGCATTGCCCACATAAAATTCAACATGATCGGTACCGTTTAACGGTAAAAAGTCAGTTGCGTTGGTTGGTTTTTCTATGGTTAATGTTTCCATTGTTTTTGTTGAAATGTTGTAAAGTTGAAATGTTGTAATGTTATTGCGTGGTTGGATTTTTATAGTTGACAGGCTAACTTTTCAACCTTACAACATTCCAACCTTACAACAAACTCTTACATCCAGCTCTTGTAATAATCTCCGTCCTCAATTTTTATCGCGTCTTCAGTCAGCATCAGCGGACGGAAAGGGTCTATCATCACGGCCAGTTCGTCGGTTGATTCTTTGCCGATAGATTTCTCCACCGCGCCCGGGTGCGGCCCGTGCGGGATACCGCCGGGGTGCAGGGTGATCTGTCCTTTTACTACGCTTTTGCGGCTCATAAAGTCGCCATCTACATAATAAAGCACCTCGTCGCTATCCACATTGCTGTGGTTGTATGGGGCGGGGATAGATAGCGGATGATAATCGTATTTACGTGGCACAAATGAGCAGATCACGAAGTTATGGCCCTCAAAGGTTTGGTGTACCGGTGGCGGCTGGTGCAGGCGGCCGGTTATCGGCTCAAAATCATGGATCGAAAACGCCCAGGGATAATGAAAACCGTCCCAGCCAATAAAATCAAATGGATGTGTTCCGTAGATGTAGGGATAGATTAAACCTTGTTTTTTGATCAGCACTTTAAAATCGCCTTTCTCGTCGTGGGTTTCCAGGTTGGTGGGGCGTTTAATATCGCGCTCGCAGTATGGTGATTGCTCCGTAAGCTGCCCGTAGGCGTTGGTATAGCGTTTGGGTACCCGTATCGGGCTAAAGCTTTCTACAATAAACAGGCGGTTATCGGGGGTGTCAAATTCCATCTGGTAAATGGTACCACGCGGGATCACCAGGTAGTCACCATAAGCAAATTTGATATGCCCGTAGCCTGTTTTCAGCGTACCCGAGCCTACGTGGATAAACACCACTTCATCCGCCTGGCTGTTTTTGTAGAAATAATCCGTCATGGATTTACGCGGGGCGGCCAGCGAGATCTGCAGGTCGCTGTTAACCAGTACGGGTTTGCGGCTTTTTAAATAGTCGTCTTCCGGTTCAATTTTAAAACCGATGAGGCTGGTATGTTTCAGGTGCTTTTCGCGGGCTATCTTTGGCTCAACTGAATAGGGTTCGCCCAGCTCTTTTACCACCGTTGGCGGGTAGGCATGGTAAACCAGCGAATAGAGGCTCGAGAAACCTTCGGTTGATACCAGCTCCTCGGCATATAAAGTACCATCGGGCTTACGGAACTGCGTATGCCGCTTTGGCGGGATAGCTCCTAAAGTATGATAAACAGGCATGTTGTTGTTTTTGTTGGAATGTTTTAATGTTGTAAAGTTGGAATGTTGAAATAGTCATCAACCCAAACAATTCAGTACTAAATATTTAACAAGCGGAAAGGTTGAATAGTTTTAAGCCAGATGTTGTATTAACATTACAACCTTCCAACTTTTCAACAGTCTTCAACAAATTAGTATTGCGCCAAAACGATCTTAGCGAGCACAGCATCCCGGAAAGAAGAAGCATCACTCATTGAAGTGAGGCCCAGGGAAAATAGAAAATGCTTTTGTATGCTCATAAATTGGATAAAGCAAAGTTAGTTGTAATATATGTTAATTGCAAGGGGAGCCCGAAAGTCGGGAAAGTCCGGAAGTCCGAAAGTAGCTTCAGTCGGGCGTAACTAAAAAAATAACATTACAACTTTCCAACATTACAACCTTTCAACAATAAATCAACCAAAAAAACCTAAGTTTGAAAAACCAATAATACAAATCCATGAAATTAGTATCCTACAAAACCGAAGACCGTGAGCATTTGGGTGTTTACGTAAAAGGGCATATTTATAACCTTAACTCCTGCGATAAGCTGCTCCCCGATAATATGAATGAATTTTTATGGGGAGGCGTTGAGCTGATGGAACGCGCGCACCGTATTAATGATGCTATCGCTTCTGGCAAGCTGGAGGCTAAAGAAGAATTGTTTTTTGAGATGCTGGCGCCTGTGCCGCACCCAACCTCATGCAGGGATGGCTACGCTTTCAGGCAGCATGTGGAGTCTGCAAGGCGCAACCGCAAAGCGCCGATGATCCCGGAATTTGACCAGTACCCAATCTTCTACTTTACCAACCATAACGCCATACAGGGCATCGGCGAGATCGAATGTATGCCCGATCATTTCGAAAAACTTGATTTTGAGCTGGAAGTGGCCGTGGTATTGAATAAAAAGGCCCGTAATATTAAAGCGGCTGACGCCGATAGCCTGATTGCCGGTTACATGATCATGAATGACATGAGCGCACGTACCCTGCAACTGGAAGAAATGCTGCTGAACCTGGGCCCTGCAAAAGGCAAGGATTTTTGTACGGTGATAGGCCCCTGGCTGGTAACGCCGGATGAACTGGAGAAATACAAAACAGCGCCCAAAGCCGGGCATACCGGTAATGCGTATAATTTAGAAATGAAGTGCGCAGTAAACGGCATAGGCGTATCAAAAGGCAATATGGCTGATATGGACTGGACCTTCGCCGAAATTATTGAACGCGCTGCCTACGGTTGCGATGTACTACCCGGCGACGTAATAGGCTCCGGCACAGTAGGAACAGGCTGTTTCCTTGAACTAAACGGCACCGGGCTGCTTAACGACCCCAACTATCAAGCCCAATGGCTAAAAGACGGCGACCTGGTAGAGATGGAAGTAACCGGTTTAGGTATGCTGGGCAATATCATTAAAAAAGCAAATAGTGATTTTTCGATTTTGGGTTTGAAGAAAAAATAAAAAAGCCGCTCATTGCGAGGAACGAAGCAATCTCTACACAGGACATTCAACAAAATGTAATGCCCTTATTAACGGCGTGCGGCTGATAGGTAATGAATTAACTCCGTTTCGTTGACTTGCAT
>NZ_CAIWNH010000202.1 GCF_903913935.1 uncultured Mucilaginibacter sp. | reverse complement strand
TTCAACCTAAGGATAGCGCAGATGAGGTTTTTTCAGCCATTTCTGAACTCTACCATAGAAAAACATTGATTGGTTCATCTATTTCACCAACTATTTTTGGCATCATTACCGATTTTTGCGGTCGTTATTATAATGGCCTTCCCGGCTTGCTGCTCACCAGTGATAAATATTTTGGATCCAGTGCTTTTTTGGGTACTGTAATACTTATTGCATTAATGCCGAAATAATTTACCGAGATGTAGTCATACCCCTTAAAAGGTGTATCGCCAACGGAATCTTTCAAAATAAAAAACAGCTTTCCGTTTTTACTTTTGGCAATTCCTACTACATGGATCAGGTGATCGTCCTGGGTTACCAGTGTTTCAAATAATTGCTGGCGCAATTGCTGGTTAAAATCCAATTCAGCAGTATCCGGATTTGCGACGCTGGCAAACCTGTTATTTTCAAATAGTGCGTAGCCGCTGTGATGGCAGTTCCAGCCATTATTGGTTACATCCATATCCACTACCAGCGGAAAGCCTTTAACAATGGTTTTGCTGGCTATGCCGATCATCTCTTCTAAGGGTACATTCAAGTAAGGTTCGGACATTAAAAAGTTATCAGGGATCTCCAGCGCGAAATTCTGGTAAAATGGGTGGTGGGTAAAAGAAGTAATGGTGACATAGTCATCCGGGTTAAATTTCAATACCTCTTTTTCAAAGGTCAGTGGCGTGTATACTTTCCCCTGCCAGTTGAATTTTTCGGGTGGCGTACCGGCAATGGCGTCGTGTTTTTTGATGAAGCCGGCAAGCCAGTTGGGATCTATCGGTTTGGTTTTCAATACCGAGTCGAGGTATTTTTTTAGTATCTCATCCATTTGAACCGGGGAACTGTCTGAAAATTTTACTGCATTATCACGCCCGTAAAATTCAGCAGGAATTGCGCCGTACTTTTGAATGCCAAATAAGGCATCGTGTGATAATCCCCCGGCCTCGAACAAAGTAGTGCCGTTTGACAAAATATAACGTTTTGCTTTCTCGATAAAAAGGTTGCGGGCAGTATATAATTCTGACAGGTCGATGTCCCTATGGTCGTTGATGATGGTGCCTGATTCAATCATCGAGGTAGTTGAAAACGACCAGCACGTGTTGGTATTCCCCTGGTATTTAACTGTGCCGGCCGGGATTTGCTTTATGGTGGCAGGAACACTTTTTTGCGCGAAGACGCAGTTAACAGAAATTAATATCGCGATGGTGAAGAAAAGCTTTGTCATGTTCAGTTTTAACCTTATTTAAAAGCTAAAAGTAAACATAAAATCTAATTTAGTAATAAGGGAAATGAAAATGAAGATACTGTTTAACCCTGCAGGCAATTTTGTTTTTCGTGAAATTCAACCAATTTTAACAACACATCAATGGCTATTTCATAATTTTTAGCGCCGACAAGTTTTTTATACTGATCTTCCAACTGGTTGATCTGTGTTTTGATATACTGGTAATATTTTTCGCCGTCAGGGGTATAATGAAGTATTACGGAACGGGCGTCTGAAGCGCTCTTTTCACTCCTTACCGTATTTATCTCTTCAAGCTCTTTGATGATTTTACTGGTAGCCTGCTTGGTAACATTTAGTTTTTCTGCAAGCTCGTTGTTAGAGATCCCGCTTTGGCCTATGCTCATAAAAACCGGCAGGTGCGCATGGTTAAAACCCGGGTAATGCACACGGCATAGTTTTTTTTCGTTCCAGTCGTCCATGAAACGTTTTAACAAGTAGATAAGTTTAATAGTAAACCTTTGTGAATTTTCGGTTTCCATGATCTTTTTTATTAAAAACCTGTCTAATCAGCCTTTTTAAATATTATGTGTTACTTAATATAAAACGTTAAATAGTCAACTTAGTTTACAAATATACTATTAAAAGTCGAACTTAACGCGCGCCCTGATGCCCCATTTGGATACTTCCGGGTTATCCAGGTATGTAAAACGCCTAACCAAATCAACCCTGATCAACCTAAAAATATTGCCAATGCCGAAGCTGCCTTCCATATACGGTCCGTTATTCAGCGTATAGGTAACCGGTAGTCCTGTGGTGCTGTTGATAGGGTACTTCAACAACAACGGGTCATTAGCCGGATTGTTTTCGCTCCTAACTCCACCCCAAAGTCCTTTAAAGTCGATGATCTCGCGCAGTTTTAATTTTTTAAGCAAGGGCACTTTATTGAAAAAGAATCCATTGAAATTGTGGTCGATATTGATGCTGGCATAATGGTCGCTCACAAACTCCTGGAAATTCATTAGGTTGTAGGAGTCCAGTTGTAACGAATAAGTTTGATTGGCATGGTGGATATCCATCAACGGGAACGGCACTTTGCCAAAAATGTAATTTCCCTCAACGATCACATCTGAATAGCCTAACTGCGACAGGTAAAATCGTTTGGTGATGTTGCCGGTTAAGTTTTGGTAATTATACTGTCCTCCAAAAAAATTCTTAATACCCTGGTCATACCTTAAGGTAAAAATGGGGTACCGGTCTACAATTGGCACCCTGTAAATCTTACCCTGGTAAAATGTTTCATGAGGAGCATATCTTAACTCAAGGGAAAGCTCAGTAGTTTTTACCGTATTGATATTATTTACATTGCTGCCGATCACATTCTGAAAATACAAAGCGCCTGCAGGGCTTTGTCCCCAGTTCTTGAAACCAACTTTGTAAGAAAAATGATTATCGTATTCATGCACGTAATCCAAACGGAAAATATCGTTATACAGCCACATATCATTTTCACCGCGTTTAAAGGATAGCAGGAAGTTGTCCTCCTGCACAAATTGCAGTTCCTGTCCGGGGATCTTTGTATCGTGCTGGAAACTGGCCCTGATATAATTTTGCGGGAACGAATAAATGGACTTGTTGTTGAGCGAGTAAGTCGAGCTTAAAAAATATTTAAACCGCTCGTCTTTTGTACCATAGGCGCCATAGGTTTCAAAATAATAGCGCTTGCTGAGTTCGGGTGTCGAGCGTCCGCCCAAACGGACGCGGAAACCCTCAACCGGGTTAAAGCTGTAAAAAGTGCTGGCCGGTCCTGTTTCAAATGCACCAAAGTTTTTGTAACCTGCCAGGCCCAAAGTAACCCAATCCATGGTGCGTTTTACTGAGGCAATGGTTTGCAGGCTGTCTATATTTTTATAAATGCCTGCTTTTTCTGGCACCAGGGTATCCGGGCGGTTTGCCTCCCAGTAATGATTGTCCTTGTTTTCTGCATTCGCGGCAAATACCTGCTCAGGGCCGTCGTAAGTTGGTTTAGGACGGGGGCTGTTCATCAAAAAACTATCGATGATCACTTTACGCTCGCCAAACATGCCCCCGCCCTTATTTTTATTCAGCGCGAATTCCATTTTCAAATCGCTTTGGCTTAAATGGTATTTACCATCACCATTCTTTTCGAACGAAAGGATGGTTTGCATCTGCCGCACAAAATTCAGGTTGATGTGTTTGTTTACCGTTAACACCGCTTTCTCAACAGCATAATTGCCGTCCATGGTTACATACAGCTTGCCTGCAAAAAGCAGATCATTGGTATTTCGCGGGGTAAAACTCAGCTCAATTAACTGGGGCGACTGGTCCTTTAGTGTATCAGTAATAAAAAACTTATAAAAATCAGGAGAATGGTCGGCAATAGGGCTCAGCAATTGGTTGGTTACCAGCTGGATATTGTTATCGTAAATATCAATATTTTGGTATAAGCGGTTAAAGTAGGAGGAGAGGCCCTGGTTATCAATAAAACTTTCATCGTATTTAACCTGTTTGTTGGCTTCAATCACCTGTTTTTTTGCATACGGCGATTTGCGGTAATAATTTTGTGAAAGTTTCTCTTCCATATAAATTGGGAGGAGGATCTTGCCACCGATAGCTGTTGAATCCTGCTCGCGGAAAAGGAACTGATAGTTTTTAAAGATGCGTTTGTTTTTAAATTTATCTGAAAGGTTGCTCAGGTAAAAATTTAATAATTCGTACTGACGGTATTCGGCATAATCATAACTTTCGAGGCGGTTTTTTTCTTTATGGTCGATCACCTGACGGATCAGTTCAACAGCTGGGTTATTTTTGTTGCGGTATTTTGGTTTCTTGCCTGATTTTACCAATACTTCATTCAGCAACTGCCGGTCTTCAGTTAAAGCGATATTGATCGTTTGCTCTTTGCCGGGTTCAACGGATTTTATTTCGGTTTTAAAACCTACATAGGTAACTCGTATTTGTGTGGCGTTGCCATTTGAAGCCAGGCGGTATTTTCCATGGTTATCGCTGGAGGCGCCCTGTTTCCCACCAACGAACGTAACCGTTACATAAGGCAGGATATCTTTTGTTTTGGCGTCGGTAATGGTGCCATGAACCAGTGTTTGGGCGTACAGGCTCTGTAATGCCGCCAAAAACACCAGCAGCAATAAAATGAATTTATATATATATATAGAAAATCGACGTTTCATTGTAAACAAAGTTTGAACGTTGTGCCGGGTTGGCTGTAATCAGGACAATTAGTCCTGGTATTCTTTTTTCCAAAATATCGCCCGGCTATATATTCAGGAACACTTTCGGCAAAACCTGCTGCAAGGATTACCCAGGTGTGCGTGGTGAGTATCAAAAATTCCATATTGATATTTGGCCCGAGAAGGTTGTGCTTTAAGCCTTCGATAGATGCGTTGAACAGATATGTGCTGATGGATTTAACCGTTGGCTTATAATCAGTTGATTTAAAGTTTAAAAGCCATGTTTTATAGTCTGTTTTCCACTGGAAAGCCTTTGCCAGGTTTTTAAAACCGGTAAGTTGTGTATAGCTATCAGCTTTTTTGATGAAGCTGATCAGTATTGCCTGTGTAATATAGACGATATTCATATTTTTTATTTGACAGTACAAATGTAAACCAAGTTGACTATATTGGTCAACTGAATTTACCAATTTGACAATTTTATAACATCTTTGTGACACAAGTATGAAGATCATCGGCAGCCTTTAATGGGTAGGCGATCAGGAAGCAAAAATGTTTTAATTGTTAGAAAAATTTACTTTTGAGGGGGTAACTACTGACTTGCTCAATCGTTTCGTTTCTTTGACCAAATGCGATGTGATTAATTTGTTGGTTAGTGGCCCTTTTCATAGAATATATTGCTGAAATTTATTGCTTGAACCTTTCGGGGTTGCTGCTAAACATATATCTAATGAAATTAATAAAAAAGCATTTTTCTGCACTTGGGCTTGGTTTCCTCGTCTTGTTAGCCACAATTTTATCTTTTACCCGCATTTCAGGAACAACGGGAAAAGCCCTTGTGACGCAAAAATGTTTGATCGTCTCTGATATTCACTTTAATCCTTTTTATGGCACTTCGGTAGGCGACAGTGTTTTAAAAAAGAAGCTGGAAAACGCTTCGTTTGCTGAATGGAAACAATATTTTGAAGGATTTGCGCCGCAGATGGCTATCAATACCAACCTTTTATTTAAAGATGCCAATTACGGGGTATTGCAATCTGCTTTGTTTAATTTGAAAAAGCGGTTGCCCGATCCGGCTTTTATCCTCATCGCCGGTGATTTTATCTGGCATGGGGCCACGCCCGCCGATTCGCTATTGAAAAAGAAATGTATCCTGTTTATTGCAGGTTTATTGAAGGAGTATTTTCCGAACGCAATGATTATCCCGGCAATGGGTAATAATGATACTTACGGACAGGACTATGCCCTGCAGGACCCGAAATTTTTAAATGATTTTGCAAGCGCCTGGGAGCCGAACTTGCCCGGGCCTCGGCTGATTCGTTAAAGGCCAGGGGATATTACACAGCCGAAACGGGCAATTTGAGGGTGGTGGTGATCAATACCGCATCCTTAAATTTGGGTAGCAATTATAAACCACAGGCCGATGCGATGCTCCGTTGGTTGGAGAATAACCTGGCCAATGCCAACGGTAAAAATGTATGGATATTGATGCACATCCCGCCGGGTATCAACGCTTTTAACAAAAAGAATTTTTGGAATGTGGCGTCTTCCGATGCCTTTGTGCATACCATTGTAAAACATGCAGCATCGGTAAAACTAATCGTCGCAAGCCATGTACATTTAAATGATTTTAAAGTGGTATATGATAAGTCCAGGATGCCGAAACCAGTGGCTTTGCTGCGGATCGTGCCATCTATCTGCTCCAATCATGGGAATAACCCTTCGTTTGAAGTGGCGGAATTTAATACCGCTACCGGGAATATCGTCAACGAAACCAACTGGTACCTTAACCTGGCAACGATCCCAAAGGATAAAGAGACACAGCAACTCACCTGGACAGATACCCTGAATGATGCAAGATCCCTTGAAATGAAAGGCGTCAGCGCCGCGGATTTTTCAAAACTGATCGATCATATTAAAGCGGATAAAACCGGGCAAATGATCAAACATTATGCTGATTTTTATGATGTTGGGACAAGGGCGGACAGCGCTATTTTCGTCAACCATGCAACTTATATGAATTATTTGAAAGCGGATTCGTTGAAGGAGAAATAAGACAAATAATAAAATAACCTCCGTGACCTCTGTGCCTCCTTAGCGCTCTCCGTGGTAAAAACTTTAACCGCAGAGTGCACGGAGAGATTCGCAGAGCAGCACAGAGATTTAATTTGCTGTAAATAGATATTTATGATGAATTTATATTCACGCAGGAAGTTTTTGCAAACATCGTCGCTGCTGGCAGCGGGGGCGATAATGGCATCTTCTTTTAAAATCAAAAAGGATAAACCGCTGTTGTCTTTTTCAACTTTGGGCTGCCCCGAATGGTCGTTTAGCCAGATCATTGATTTTGCGGCACAACATGGGTATGATGGCATCGAGCTGCGCGGGATTCAACGCGAAATGGACCTTACCAAAGTAAAGGAATTTAGTACCGATCAAAACAGGCAGCAAACTTTACAGCAAATGAAGGACAAGGGCCTGCGATTTGCTGATTTGGGTTCCTCCGCTATGATGCATATTGCCGATCCTGCAGAAAGACTGAAGAATTTAGATGAAGGCCGACGCTTTATCGACCTGGCGCAGCAACTGGAATGTCCTTTTGTGCGGGTGTTCCCTAATTCTTTTCCGAAAGAGGAGGATAAAGCCGCCACAATGGACCTGATTATAAAAGGCCTGCTTGAACTGGCCGAACATGCCAAAGGGAGCAAAGTAAGCGTCCTGGTTGAATCGCACGGCGACCTGGTAAAAATAGCCGACCTTGAAACCGTAATGAAAGCCGCTAAACACGCCCATACAGGCATGATCTGGGATGTATGCAATATGTGGGCCACTACCAAAGAACCGCCTGCCGAAGCTTATAAAGTTTTACACCCCTATATCAGGCATACACACATTAAGGACGGAAAAATAACCGGCAACGATGTGCATTATGTCCTGTTGGGGCAGGGCGAAGTGCCCATTTTTGAAGCGATTGACGCCCTGCGGAACGGGAGATACAATGGCTATTACAGCTTTGAATGGGAAAAACTCTGGCATCCCGAAATCGGGGAACCTGATGTGGCCATAGCAGATTATGCGAGGGTGATGAGGGCGCATTTTGGGTGAGATATAAAGGGAGTAGCGTGAAATATTTTGATGTTAACGTTAATAATATCAAGATAAGAAAGACCTTTACCTTTACACCAACTTTATCTTCCCCAATTTATCCGTCATCATTTCTGTAAACCACAGGTTGCCATCATGGTCGGGCCGGATGCGGTGCATCATGGACATTTTGCTGGGGATGGTATGCATTACAAACGGAATGCCCGAAAGGTCGTCGCCCTGCAGCTGCCTGATCGATTTATCAAACATAATGATATAATCGTAACCTGCCGGGTTTGGGTTGGCAGCATCAACATAAACCTGCACCCATAGGTTGCCATCCGGGTCGAACGAAAGCGACGCCAGGATATCGTTTTTTTGCAAGGCGGGCACACGGTATTCAGTCATATTACCATTCATATCAATTTTGCCAATCTTTACGCCGGCCTCTTCTGTAAACCACATAAACGGTTCGCATGGGTCGGGGATCACGGCGATAGGCCTGCTGTTTGCAGTGGGGATTTTGTATTCGTTCACCACGCCGTCTTTTGAAATGTTAAGGATAGCGCTGCCCAATAGTTCGGTACCCCAGATGCCGCCATCGGCGCCGGTCGACAGAAATATAGGCAGGGCGGCTAAGGTGTTCAGTTGAAAATGCTCCACGGACCTGTCTTTTCTTATCCGGCCAATGGTACTGGTGCGTTTGCCTGTAAACCAGATGGTTTCGCCATCGGCGTCAAGGCCAATACCATGCGGTGCAGTATTGATGACGGTTGGATGTGCACCGGCCGTATATATTTGCACGTCGATCTGTTCCACTATATTCCCGTTGTCATCAAGCCGGGCTACGATGCCAATAAATTCAAGGGAAACCCAAAGCTGTCCGTGTTTATCAATTAACAGGCCGTGCGGGCCGCTGTCATCCGGCATTTTATAATAAGTAAGCAACTTCCCGCTATAGTCGAATTTGGCTATACGGTGCATATTTTGACCGGTAACAAAAATAAAATCCTTGCTGATCACCAGCTCGTGGGTCGATCCGGGCAGTGTATCTCCGGGCCATTTCAGGCTGTATTCAGTAATTATTCCAAGGGTTGAGGGGTTAGTGGCGGTCTGCGCATTGGGCATGCCGGGCATATTCATATCCATGTTTTTAAGTGTGGTTTTATTGGTTAGGTTAAAAGGTTTTGTTGATAAGGTTGTTAAATTTGAAAACTAAGTTAATGTTAATCCATAAAATATTTCTTTTAAGATTTAAAAATCGCTAAAAGGTAATTTTTTAAGGACATTGTAGAGACGCGATGCTTCGCGTCTCCCGCTGACAGGCGTGTACAGGCCTTGAATGAGATGCATTGGCGACGATAAATCGGCGACGCAAGTCAGAGACGCGAAGCATCGCGTCTCTACATCGTCAGTGAATGAATTCGATAAATTCACGGGCATTCACGGTGAATAAAACCGGGACGCATTTTAAACGGTATGTTAGAATCAGAACAAAAGGCGAATATTTTGTTTTTAATATGAACAAGCTTTTTTTAATAATTATCACTATGTGGAACGAAACCAATAACAAACTATACCGCGCCTTCGAATTCAAAGATTTTCAAGAAGCATTTGCTTTTATGACCAGGGTTGCCCTGATCGCCGAAAAAATGGATCATCACCCCACCTGGGCTAACACCTGGAACAAAGTAGAAATTTGGCTAAACACCCACGACGCCGGCGACGTAGTGACCGAAAAAGACCGGGACCTGGCGAAACGGATAGATCAAGTCCTGAGTCTTAAGTCAGGAGTCTAAAGTCTCACCAGCGGCTTGTAGTTTGCAATTAATTTTAGTTTAGAAATTTATTGCTATTATGCTCCGGCGCGCAGATCTCTGCTTTTTTACAGAATTTTTAATGCCGAAAAATGAGTTTAATTCCATTGTTAGCCCGGTTTTTAAGGCCATCGCCCGGTCCTGCAAGTATTAAAATTATAAATATGTTAAATATCTGTTTTTAAATACCCGATAATTATGATTTTTTTTAAATACTTTAATTTTTACGGCCATAATTAAAAAAATTTCCGATCATATTATAATGTGATTTTGCGCACTTTTTGTAATACAGCCCCACCATAGCTTTGAGGTATAAAATTTATAAAATGAAAACAGAAGAAACAACTATCCCATTTATTCCGGGTGCATGGAATTCAGCCATTAATGTTTATGATTTTGTTATTAAAAATATAACTCCCTATACCGGCGATGCATCGTTCCTTGCCGGTCCTTCAGCAAAAACAACAAGGTTATGGGAAGCCTGCAAAACAGTGCTGTTAAAAGAGCGCGAAAATGGCGGTGTTTTGGCTATCGATACCGAAACTATATCTAACATCACCGCATTCGGTCCTGGTTATATCAAACAGGACGATGAAGTAATTGTTGGCCTGCAGACAGACCAATTACTAAAAAGGGCGATGAAACCTTTTGGCGGGATCAAACTGGTGGAATCAGCGCTGAACGAACATGGGTTAAAAATTTCGCCTAAGGTTCATGAAATTTTCAACTACGCTAAAAATCACAACGAATCGGTATTTAAAGCTTATGATAGCGAGATCCGTGCTTTCCGCTCACACCATGTTTTAACCGGCTTGCCTGATAACTATGCACGTGGCCGGATCATCGGCGACTTCCGCAGGATGGCCTTATATGGTGTTGACCAATTGATCAATTTTAAAAAAGCTGACCTGCAAAGGGTTGATGGCGAAATGACCGATCATAAAGTTCGTTTACGCGAAGAGATCAGCGAACAGATCAATGCCTTAAAAGCAATGGTGGAGATGGCCGCAACTTATGGTTTTGATTTGAAAAAGCCTGCTGAAAATGCAGCTGAAGCAGTTCAATGGTTATATTTTGCTTACCTGTCTGCAGTTAAAGAGCAGGACGGCGCTGCTATGTCATTGGGTAATGTGGCCTCTTTCCTTGATATTTTTGTTGAAAGGGATATAAAGGCAGGTATATTAAATGAAGAAGCCGCACAGGAGCTGATAGACCAGTTTGTAATGAAATTACGCTTGATCCGTCACTTACGTCCTGCCTCATACGACGAGATATTCGGTGGTGACCCTACCTGGGTAACCGAAGCTTTGGGAGGGTTCTTAAACGACGGCCGTACCAAGGTTACCCGTACCACTTTCCGCTTTTTACAAACGCTTTATAATTTAGGCGCATCACCTGAGCCAAACTTAACTGTGCTATGGTCTGATAACCTGCCCGAAGGCTTTAAAAACTTCTGCGCAAAAGTTTCAATCGATACCTCATCTATCCAGTACGAAAATGACGACCTGATGCGTACCACCAGGGGCAGCGATGATTACGGAATAGCCTGCTGCGTGTCGTACCAGAAAGTGGGTAAATCTATCCAGCACTTTGGCGCAAGGGCCAACCTGCCAAAAGTATTATTACTGGCATTAAACGGAGGACGCGAAGAACAGGAAGG
>NZ_CAIWNH010000201.1 GCF_903913935.1 uncultured Mucilaginibacter sp. | reverse complement strand
TCTGAACGTGTATACGGAATATATCCATTCTCATTATAGAGCTGCATATCGTTTTGTACAAAGGGCGCTTCCATGATATTACTTTTCATGGCTTTGTAGGCGAACTCCTTGTCAAACCCGGCCACACCTTTCAGGTAAGTATCCACGATAATGGCAATGGCATGGTTACCGGTCATCGTCTCTGTGGGCAAGTGGCCGGTTTGTTTGTAAACATCCAGCATCGATAAGATCACATCATTTTCTTTTTCGGGATAAAGCAGCGTCAGCAAAGGGTTTAGCGATCGAAAAGTATCCCAGGGGGAAAACCCTCCATATTGGTGACGACCGCTTTTTTGCTGTATTTTACCATCGGCGCCGGCATATTGCCCGTCAGCATCTTCAATTACCCAGGGAATCAATAAAGAATGATAAAGCGCGGTATAAAAAACCGTTTTATTTTGCTCACTGTTATCCCTCACCTCAATAACAGCCAGTTTTTTCGCCCATTCCCTGCTGGTTTGTAGGCAAACTTCATCAAAATTTGCCCCCCCAATTTCCTTGTCCAAATTATTTTGCGCCCCTGCGAAGCTGACCGATGATGCACTCAGTTGGATGCCTATAATTTGTTGATGATTTGGATCAGCAGGAAAAGACAGCAACCATCCTCCTTTTACCGGTTTTATCCCTTCGACATCAGCACCCAGGTTAACTACGGTATGACCATTCGAAAAATGCAAACTCCTTTTGGATTGCTGAAGGAGTTCGCCGGTATCACCAATGAAAATCCGAGGGGCTTGCTTTGCTTTAAAAGTAAAACGAAACAGTCCGGTACGGAGTGTTGCCGTAGCTTCAGCCAATGTACCGTCATCGTCAAAAACGACACTGTAAAAACCCGGATGGGCACGTTCATTGCGATGTAAAAAAGGTCTGCTGTAAGCACCATCCTCAAAATTATCTTGCTTGCCAACCGGCATGATAAAAAAGCGCCCCGACGCGCCGAAGGGAAAACCACTCAAATGGTTAAAACAACTGAAATAATAAATGCTGCTGTCTGCGTAATCGTAGCCCCTGTTTCCGGTCAGGCTGGTCTCGGGCGTAAGTTGAACTGCGCCAGAAGGTGCCACTGCTCCGGGATAAGTTCCGCCATTGTTCCCCCATTTGGTTGGCACATTACTTTTTGATGTGCCGATAAAGGGGTTTACATAGTTAAGCTTATTGTTTTGCTGGCCAAATCCCTGCCGGGCTAAACCAAGCAGGGCTAAAATCAAAAGGAATTTGGCCGATCGTTTTGCCCGCATAGTTAAATTTTAATGTAGATTCTTTTTCTATCTAATACATAAGCTACCAGCCAGCATAGCAGCATATAGCTTATTGCAAACACCAGGGTGCCCGTTGCACCAGGAAACAGGGGTTGATAGAAAACCTGGTTGATCCAATCGTAAAAACTCAAATGAGCACCAACCCAAATCAATTGCAACGTGGTTAATAGGAGTTCAGAAAGCAAATAAATGGCGAGCGGATTTCGACCAAACACCAAAAAAAACTTAGTTCCGCGTTGCAGGTGTTTTATTTCGATAAGATAAACCAGCAGGCCCAAAATAGAAAGGTCAATGCCAACCGTAAGTAAAACAAATGAACTCGTCCATAATTTTTTGGCGATAGGAAAGAACTGCCCGATAAATAAGGCAGCAGCTACAAGTAAACCTCCGTAAATAAAAAGCTTGGCAACAGCTTCATAATTTTTTCCCTTCTTTTGAATAAATGCACCGGCTAAAAAACCGGCTATTACATTCACAATACCCGTCATGGTGCTTAAGAGTCCTTCAGGATCAAAAGCAATAGGACCGCCTTTGTCGTGATATAAATGGTCATTCCCCATGATCATTATATCCAGGCGGGTTCCAGCGTTGCCAAGCATGGTAAATTCCCTGCCAGGTTCGCCAAAGAAGCGTAGAAAAGCCCAGTAGCCTGTTAATAACAACACCGAAATAATCACCGCGGCTTTTTCTGAACAATAATGTACAACCAGGGCTCCAAAAAAATAACACAGGGCAATACGTTGCAATACACCCATAATCCGGGTATGCGCGAGCGGGTTAAATGCCCAACCGCCATTCGCTCTGTGAAAAAACGGAAACCAGTACATCAGGTAGCCAAGTAAGAAGATGATTACCGTACGTTTTACTATTTTACTCAGAAAGGCGGCATTGGTTTCGAATTTATTTTTGGAGAAACTGAGCGCATTACCTACTGCAAATAAAAAGGAGGGAAAGACCAGGTCGGTCGGCGTAAAGCCAAACCAGGCAGCATGATCCAGCGGCGTCCAAACGTCGGCGTCGGAGCCGGGGGCATTCACGATGATCATGAAACATAAGGTCATTCCGCGGAAAACATCAAGAGCAGTAAATCTTTCAGTAGTGATACCCATTTCTTAAAGTATAAATTAATTTAATATTGTTTTCAAATGCTGAATGGTTCGCCCGGCAGCTGTTTCAGGGCCTATAACCACATCATCAGGTTGATTTCCGTCTTCCTCAAATATCACGAGTTCATTTAAACCTTTTTTCAACCAGCATTCAGGTATGTACAAGCCCGGGGCCATTATTTTCTCGGGATAGCGCCCCAAATTGTGTCCGTTTACCCAGATGGAGCCATGTCCCATTCCTTTTGGATCAACCCGCCAAATCGCTGTTTGGCCTTTAGGAATAGAAATATTGAATTTAGTGCGGTAAAAGCATGGTTGCGAACTTTGGTTGCTGTTTGATAACAGCGGCTGCCAGCCGCTTGGGCTGCCCGGATTACCCGGCCCGCCTTTCATTGACCAATCCAAAATCCGGGGTGCATTCCCGATAGTATTCATCGTTACGGGCTGATCTATTCCACCTTCGTTGGAATAGTTTTCAATAAAAACAGCAAGTTTGATAGGCCCTTTTAATACAGCAGAATCGGTTACTGTCAGCTCAAAAGGCACATTCCAGCCATCATAATGCGCTATCATTTTGTTATTAACGAACACGGTTGCGTTTTCATCGACACTTTTGAATGAAAATATTACTTTCCCGGCAACTGCATGCAATTGATCGACGATCGTTTCAAACCATCCAAATCCCTTGCTTTGTTGAAAGGCATCATCACCGATTTTATACTTTTTAAAGATTGTTGTATCAAAATCAGGTGGCCCATTTTTTACATCCTCCAGCCGGTTGGCTTTAGTAAAATACCAGCCATTTATATTACTGATGAAAGGGCCGCCCATTTTTATCCGAACATCGTCAAAAATTCCTTTGCGGTCTACATTGGTGATAGCCCCCAGGTATCCGGCCAATTTATCACGTCCATCATGCGCAGTAAAAACAGCAAAAGTATGTACACCTTTATTCAAGTGCAATGCAAGCTCCCCATCATCCAATTTCCATTTTACCGAAGGCTTGCCATCGATAAAAGCCTGCCCCCTGCCACCACCCTTCAGCTGAATGGTATAGTTCCCCGAAACAGGTATCTTAAGCGTTGAACGATACCAGGCATCCGCAGTGATATCGCCGTCGGCCCCCATTTGAAAAGGCGCAACACTGTGGAACCACCCTTTGGTGTCATAACCCGGCAAGGCAGGTGCAGATGCTGGTTTTCGCTCCCATTTACTTAGGATCATTTTTTTTTGCTGGCCGATAAAATGAGAACTTGTATTGTCCAATCCGATGTCTTTTTTATCCGTATAAATCCAAATAGACTTGTTAGCACTTCCCAGTGCCGGCGTTTCTGTTTCCATACTAAAACAATGACCTTTTGCCGAGATCTCTCCCAGGTAATCGTTGCCACAGACGATATAATTTTGACCTGCTATGTCGGCTATCCAGGTTTTATCCGTGCCTTCGCGGTTCATCGCCAAAACCCTTACCGTAGTTGATCCAACGGTAAAGGAAAATGCGAGCGGTTGTTTACTGGCAGGCATCACGGTGTCTATATCAATTTTACCGTTTTTGATATGGATTGCCGCAGACCTTGTTTGGACTTTATCCTTAGGCCCAGCGGTAAAATGCAATGAAAGCTTAGCTCCTTCCGGGCAATCGGCTATCATCGTTACGGTTTGCCGTTGTTTGACGATAACGAAAATACGGGTAAAGGCCCAGTCGAGTGTAATTGCAGGATTGATTTTGAAATCATGTACGATCGGAAATATTTCACCCGGCTGAAGCGTTAAACTACTGCCATTTAAAGTTAAGCTGGTAGTCACTTGTTTTGAACCGGGGTTATCCAGAAAAATAAGATCACCGGCGGCACTAGTACGTGCGCTTATTTTGACCAGTGTATCGGTTGTTATTTGACGATAGGCTGCTGAGCCGTCGGTGCTATTTTCGAGCACCTCCTGAAAACTGCGGGCAAACCATGCGGCCCGTTTAAAAGTGTAATAAATCGGCCGCAAATCACCAGCCTGTCCTATGGCAGCGCCATAATCATAAGATGCAGCATCTTCATTATTATTGCTATAGCCGAAATTAGAACCTCCGTGCACCATATAATAATTGTAGCCATTGCCACCATGTGCGATAATTTTCCATGTACGACGGTCGTATACACCGGCATCCTCCGGTTTTGGCCCATATTGCGAATACCAAACACTCCAAAACTCGGTACTGAACCAGGGGTTCGGTCTGGATGGATCGTCAAGATGGCCATCGCTGGCAGGGTCACTTGCATGGTGAAGGCCGCTAAAAAAGTAGGGCACCTGCAAACCCAAACCCAGAGCCTTTGCCTGCAAATGTTTAAAATACCCGTCGGGCATTACTGTGCCCCATCCGTTGATATGCTCATTTTCCAGTTGAACCAAAATTACCGGCCCACCTTTATTAATTTGGTTTTGAAAGACGATGGGTAATAACCTGTCAAAAAAACGATCGGCATAGTGCTCAAATACTTTATTGTCTTCGCGCACGCGCAAACCAGCCTTAAACTTAAGCCACAGGGGGTAGCCGCCATTATCCCATTCGGCACAATAATAAGGTCCTACCCGTACGATAGCGTACAAACCCATTTTTTTAACGATCGCCAGAAATTGCCCCAGGTTATGATCGCCGGAAAAATTAAATTGATTTTCCTTTTCTTCATGAAAATTCCAAAAAGTATAAATCTCCACACAGTTAAAACCTGCCCTTTTTATCCGCAAAAGCCTGTCGTACCAAAGTTGATGTGGTATCCGTGCATATTCCATCCCGGCTGAAACTATATAAGTCCGTTTGCCTTCAATCAGGAAGCCCTTGCTGTCAAAATCAATATAAGGCTTCGCAACTCCCGACGGCGGAAAAATATGATCGTTAATGGTTTGACCAAAAACCGGAGCATGGAATACAAATGAAATAAGCGCCAGAAAAAATAAAAAAAATCGTTTTTTCATTTGTTTTAAATAGAATGCTTTTAAAACGACATTTGAATCGTACGATGGTATTTTTCAAACAACTGTTTCGAAATGACGATTGCGTCTCCATGGGTGAGATCAGGGTAGGCGTTATCATGCGTATTCACCCATTGCCATTCCCATTCCTTTATCTGTTTGTCGAAATTTGCTGCATCAAATGTTGCCCCTGTTTCCATCGCTGTATTCATTTTTTTGAAAAACTGTATCCAACGTTGTTGATAATATCCTTTTATCAAACCGGCCCATTGCCTGTTTGAATATTCGCTTAAACCGCTTTCTTTATCCCCCCAAAGCGTAATAATATCTCGCGCATTAAATTCATATAGGGTTTTTTCCTGTTCGGTGATTCCGTTGGCTCTTGCTTCATTAATCCATTTGCCTAATAAAAAGTCTTTCCGGGTGCTTAACAGGGCATCAATATCATCCATTAACTGCAAAAATTTGCTGCTGTATAATTTGAAGTGTTCCTTATCCTTATTTACATAAGCTAAAGCGATTTTTTGTTGCAAGGGTGTTGCGTAATTGGCAAGCACCTGCCGGCTAACGTCCACCAGATCATATTGAAAGCCGTCGCTTTTTTTCAAATCCGGGGCAGCCTGTATCAATAAAGCCCATGCTTGAACTAATTTCTTCGGATCGTAGTCCAGGTGGGTTAAAACCCTGTCGACAGATTTCTTTAAGGTCGGCCGGGCGACGATGATAGATTCCGGTCCCCCTTCGGTAAGCCCGCTGCTGTAAACGGTATTGAGCAGGAGTTGCCAGGCCTCTTCCGCCTTGCTGCTGCTTTTTCCATAGCGCCGCCGGGCATAGTTTTTCACCCAGGCGTCGGCATCGATAGGGGTATCACGCCAAACGTTTTCAAGCATCAGCTCGAAAAGAGCGGGGTTTTGCTCAATCCCCTCCGGAGTTAGGCCGATGCCCATCATTTGTTTTGATTCAGGATCATGCAGGGCAATGGCAGGGTCGGCTGCCACATGGCGCATGCGGCCAAAGAGACTGATGTTACCGCCGAAATTCTGTAGCATACTCCAAATCCAGGGTTTCCCATAATACGCTTCGGTACGGTTCCACATGGGGTGGGCATCACTATACAGATCCAAAACGATCATGTGCTCATCAGGCACCGCATTTAAAAGCGCCCTGATCTGCTGCGGCTGCCAAAATTTATTGTTGTAATGAAACATCCAGCCCTGCATTACCCACACCGCTTTGGGATCAGCTGCGGCCATGGAGTTGAATACTTTTTTGCTCATTCCATCCAGGTAGGTGGAATCATTGGTCGGCGGCACGTTCTCGTTGAAAGTATCAGCAGAGTAAAGGTGGTCGGTACCAAATGCCGCCGTTTGCGCTTCAATATATTTTTTACCGATGGTCTCAAACATTGGATCATCGGGATCTAAAATGTAAACATCAGGAAAACCTGCATCCCAATTGGTTTTTTTTACCCTGGCGGTCGGAAATTTATCCTTAAAAGAGGGCGGTACGTGCCCGGTAAACGACGACAGAACTGGGGTCATTCCGAACGACCGTTCTCGTTCCAGGATCTTTTTCTGCAACGCCAGGTGCGCATCCATCCAATGCTGAGGCAAGGGGCCTCCCCAGGCATCAATATTTCCCATCCAAAACCAGGAAAAATAAGCAGGACCACTAAAAAAGTCACCAAGTTGCTCATTTGTAAAGCCCATTTTTTTGTAAACATCCTGCCAGATCGCTTCTTCTCCGGTAATCGCCAGGGGCATATTAATGCCGTTAAGGGCCATCCAATCAATTTCTTTTTGCCAGCGGGTCCAATCCCACCAGGACATCGAGTAATTAAATGTGCAGTAATTGAGATAATAGCGGTATTTGTAAGGAGTATTTTTATGGATCTTCTTTTTAACAAGCGGCAGCTTTACTGGTAAATTCAGGTTCGTCCCATTCCAACCAAAATCGCAATAACAATAATTTTTCAGGTAGTAATTTAATGCTGCAGCTACTGACAGCCCACTATTGCCCCTGAGGATAATTTTGCTGTCCTTCCCATCGAGTTCAAAAACATCTTTATGATCCCCGGATACTATACTTTCGATGAGAAATGAACCTGAACGGCCGGGGATGATCCGCTCGATAAATGCCTTTGAAGCTGCCTGGTCAACCTGGGCCGAGGCCATAAGAGTTATAAGTAAAAAAATAAAAACGAATAAATATTTGTGCATGCAATATTTTTTAAAATAGCCCATTCAAGCGCTGCCATTGGTAGGGTAAGTGTAAATAAAAACTGAAGTATCAACCCTAAGCCTCCCTTGTTGTCCGGGTAAGCTTTAAAATGCCCCCGCGAAGGACGCAAGGACATTTTTTAGCTATAATTTTACCGTTGCCGGGAAATATTTGGCGAGCAAATCCTGATAATAAGGCTTCAAATCCGCTACTACGGGCGCAACCAGGCTTTTGGAATACAGATCATAAGGGTTAAATTTATCAACCCATTTAAACATTTCCTGGTCGTGCGCACTTAAAATATGGTCATATTCCTTTTCGCGATGCTGTGCATAAAAGGAATGGTAACGGATCATATACAAAGCCTCTTCGGGGAGATAGTCTTTGGTAATATGGTAAAGATACTCATCATGGCCCCATGACATGTGCACCTGATCAAGCCCGCAATGAGGCGAATAAACACCATATTTAGTATTGAATCGTTCATCATAGGTATCCGGATTATCCGCAAAAAATTCAGGATAAACTATTTTATCTGAGAACTTACATCCTACCGGAAAGGTGTCGCCCACTACGTTCCATTGGGGTTCTCCAAACAAACAAAGCACTTTTCCTAGGTCATGAATAAAACCAGTGAGTACAAACCAATCAGGGTGCCCGTCCGCACGAATAGACTCAGCCGTTTGCAATAAGTGTTGTAACTGGTCTAATGAAGTATCTGGGTCTGAATCGTCAATAAGGGTATTTAAATACTCAAGGGCCTGCCACCAGGGCATTTCTTTTTTATCGAACTTTAAAAAATTGGCTTTTTTGGCCAACACATTGTCATAAGTCTGGTATTTATGGTTGAGGCGATAAAATTCGCGAACACCATCAATTTCCGGGCTATCATAGTTTCTGAATTCTTCTTTGGCTTTTGCGGGCTTTCCAGGCTCCGGGTATCTTTTTAGGACATCGTCTTCCCATGCGTCCAATGACGGTAGCGGCGCCAATTCATCCTCCGATTGGTTTTCCATAATTTTTATGATTAAATACTTACTGTTTTTTAAAAATTAATGGGCTCCTTTCGGAATACCCATTAATCATCAATCTAAAACCTAACAAAAGTCATTATCAATAATTGGGGTTCTGCGTAATAACGCCTTTACTTTCATCAATAATTTCCTGAGGGATCGGCATAAAATAATTCTTCGGCCTTTTAAACGTACGCGCAGGTACAATAACAGCGCTATTATAAGGAGCTAAAGGCGATGCTAACTTCGGCTTTCCAACAATGGTATCCAGGTTAACGACCTTATCTTTATCCCAGCGCAGTAAATCCTGCCAGCGAACATTTTCACCGCCGAGCTCAACCCTTTTCTCATGAATTAGCTGTTGCATGCCAGCGCCGGAAACCGGTTTGAGGCCCGCTCTTGCCCGCACTGCATTAATTTCGGCATCGCCACTTCCAGCACCGCTAAGCCTGATTTTTGCTTCTGCTACGATGAGGTAAACTTCGGCTGTACGCAAGAGCGGCTGTTTAAGATCAGAATTTAAATTCCCATCGCCACTAGGCATATAGGCCGTATATTTTCTGATATAGTAGCCGGTTTCAGACATACTTGGAAGCATTCTACCAGTAGTTTGGCCTGCTTTCCCGGCGAACATTTGAACCGCATCATCTGCCGATATACTTACCATATTGGTTTGATTGGCGATAGAATCGCCAACAGATAATAACGTGGCTGCTTTCCGTTTATCGCCTGTTTCAAAAGTACCTGCAAAATCCTGTGTTGGATGATGAAATCCCCATCCATTCCATGGCCGCGGAGAAAAATAAATATTGATGGGCGATTGCAATGAACCCGAAATCTCGCTATTTTGATTCCAAACCGCAAACAGCAATTCGGTACTGCCCGTCTGTTGAACGCCTACTGTAAAGTTATCGGTATAATTTGGCGATAAAGCATAGTTTGAATCTCCTGTTACGGCAGATCCGTACTGGATCGCTTTATTAAAATTATCTTCAAAAAGATAAAGTTTAGCCAATAAACCTTCGGCGGCACCTTTGCTTACCCGGCCTTTATCGGCATCAGCGTAGGTTTCTGGCAATAAGCTCACAGCTTTTACTAAATCCGATTCCACCTGAGCCCATATCTGAGCCTGTGTAGATTTGGCAACGTTATAATTACCGGAAAGCACATTATTTTCCAGAATCAATGGTACATCGCCATATATCTGGCTTAATATAAAGTAAGCATGTGCCCGCAAAAAATAGGCTTCGCCCATTGACCTGTCGCGAATAGGCTGGTCCATCACCGGAACTTTTGGTATATAGAGGATCGCGTTATTTGCGCGACCAATCTGTTCATACGCAAAAGGCCAGGTGTAATAGATGACTTGTAATGAAGGGTCGGCATTTAAATTACCCACCGACTTAAAGTCAGGATGGTCACCTGCTACATAAATATCATCCGACTGATCATCGTACGTATACAGTGCATGGCCAACCCAATCTTCTACATAAAGAATATTGTAAATACCCAGTACACCTGCAATCACATCACTTTGATTGCGCCAGTAGGACCCTGTTGTATAGGAACCTTTCGGTGTTTGATCGAGAGGCTTTTTTATACAGCCTTGCGTTAGCAGCAAGCTAAGGCAGCTGATCATTAATATTTTATATTTATTTGAGATCATAATGGTAAGATTTTATAAAATTAAAAAGTTGCTGTCATTCCAATAGTTACGTTCCTGGCACTAGGGTATTGCGCGACGTCGACGCCTTTTTGCAGGTTGCCGCCGTTATATCCCAGTTCAGGAGTAAAGCCTTTATACCCTGAAATCATCAGCACGTTATATGAACTGGCATAAAGATGAATATCAGGCAAGGCTATACCAGCCAATGTCTTTTTCACAAAAGTATATCCTAACGAGACGCTTTTTAATGATAAATAACTGCCGTTTTCAATCCAAAGATCTGATGAGCGGTAATTATCATTCAAATTGTAACCAGGTGAAGACAGCCTGGGGATGGTGTTGCTGGTTCCCGGCCCATGCCATCTTCCAAGCTCTTCAGCATACCAGTTAAATACCTGGGTTGCATCTAAACCAGCAAGGCGGTCGGCGTTATACAATTTAAGTCCGGATTCGCCAGCAAAACTGAATGCAAAATCAAAATTTTTGTAGGAGAGCGATCCATGAAACCCATAAACAAATTTGGGGTTAGGGTTTCCAAGATTTACCCGGTCTTTATCATCTACAATCCCGTCGCCGTTAACATCAAGGAACCTGACATCGCCCGGCCTTATGTTAGCTTTGTTTGGATCGTTTTTAATATTTGGATCATTATCGATTTCCGCCTGCGTTTGATAAATGCCACCGGTTTTAAATCCGTAAAACGAAGCTATTGACTGGCCTTCATAAGTACGTGAGATATCGACGTTTTCTCTACCATAGGGCGTAGCAGCTAAATAACCTCCAGTACCATAAAGTTTTGTTACTTTATTGTTTAAAAAGGATCCATTCGCACTAAATGAATACTTCAATTTTCCCCCAACAGCCGTATTGGAATAGTTTAATTCAATTTCCACACCGTGATTATTCATTTCGCCTGCATTCAGGTTCGGCAAAGAAATATATCCCGGATCATCAGGCAATACGGTTTTGGCCCCAAATGTTTCAACAATTGGATACTGGATGAGCATATGGGTAGTATTTTTATTAAAATAGGTAACTGATCCGTTCAGATGGTTATGTAGCGCAGCAAATTCCAGCGATATATTTGTCATACTTGCCGCTTCCCAGGTTACGTTCGGATTGGAAAGCGTTGTTACGGCAGCTCCATTTTGAACAACCGTATTTGAACCAAGTGCATAGCCATAACCACTGCCCAAACCTAACCTGCTCAAATACTCAAATGGTGTAATGTATTGGTTTCCCAATTCGCCCCAGCCACCTGTAAGTTTTAAAGAATTGAAGATTTCTTTAATACGGCCGGTATAAAATTTCTCGTCCGAAATCCGCCAGCCTGTGGAGAATGCAGGGAAATATCCCCATTGTTTACCTTTTGCAAACATACTGGAGCCATCGGCGCGCATTGTTACCGTTAGTAAATATTTACTATCATAGGCATAATTTACCCTGCCGAAATACGACTGCAAGCCAGTTGAATTCATAAAGTTACCACCGTTACCAGGGCTGCCTCCAAAATCTAAAACGCGTTGGTTAGGATCAGTATCCGTAAAACCGCTTCTAGAAGCGTTCACATAGTTACCTTTATTTTCCTGTGCAGAATATCCGCCTGTAAAAGTGATTTCATGAACATCATTAAAAATTTTATTGTAAGTAAGGTAGTACTCCTCTAAAAATTGGGTCGTATTTGAATAACCCTGATTGAGCGAGGATACCGATGGTCCGCGGGTTTGCTCTGGTGTTGCTATCGAGAAATTGTATGACTGATTGTAATTTCCGTCATAACCATAATTTGCCCGCACCTTTAGTCCTTTTAGTATTTCCAGCTCTGCAAAGCCATTGGCTGAAATTCTGTTTGTTTTGTTGTACTGGTCGGTTAATTTAGCTGTTTCAACCGGGTTATTAATATCGCCCAGCTGGTTATCTGCCTGCGAACTACCCCATGAGCCATCAGGGTTGGTTACCGGTATAGCCGGATTAAATCGTATGGCTGTCCAAACCAGACCTGTCTGTGTCGACCTTGTGTCAGGGGATACATTATTGGTATTGGAGTAAAATACGTTTTCGCCAACCTTTAATTTCGATGTCAACCGGTGTTCGGAATTGATCCTAAAATTATAACGCGTGAACACAGAATTTGGGATCATACCTGTTTCGTTATAATAATTGCCTGACATACTATAATTCGAACTGGCACTACCTCCGGTTACGGCAATATCAGCGTTACGTACATGGCCGGTACCCAGCAAAGCCCGCTGCCAATCTGTCCTTTGGGTAGAGTAGTAAGGATTGCTCCAAATGGTAGGCGGAGTGGCACTATCGTTATTGTAGGATTCTGTTTTTAGTTGTGCCAATTCAGGGGCCGTGAGCATGTTAATGTATTTCACAGGAGAATTTGCACCCTCATACAGGTTAACGTTTGTTTTTGATTTTTCATTATAGTTGCCCTTTTTGGTTGTGATGAGTACCACACCATTTGCAGCCCTGGAACCATAAATAGCCGATGCAGATGCATCTTTTAAAATTTCAATGGAGGCGATATCGTTTGAATTTACGTCATTCAATCCACCTGAAGGAACACCATCAATGACAACAAACGGGTCTGAATCGTTTATAGTACCTGTACCCCTTATCCGGATAGTTGGCACACTTCCAGGTGACCCGTCGCTCCGGACAATGTCAACGCCAGCAGCCTTTCCCTGCAGGGCAGCGGCCGGATTACTCACCGGCAGGTTTTTTAAATCTTCGCCTTTAACACTTGCGATAGAACCTGTTACATCCTTTTTTGACTGTGAACCGTAACCCACTACGACAACTTCTTTCAGCGCACCGACCGAAGAAGGCATGATAATGGTAATGTTATCAAGCGTTTGATCGCCAACAACAATGTGTTTCTGTACAGGTTGCATCCCGATGTAAGAAATACTCAGGTCGTATTCGCCCGGTGGTACATTTATTTGGAATTTTCCATTCACATCGGTTGAAGCAGACAAACCGAGCTTCTTGATGGACACCGTCGCCCCCGGCACCGGTTGATTGTTTTCATCGAGCACGGTTCCTTTTACCGGAGTTCCCTGGGCAGATAAAGCAGAGTTAACTAACTTCGAAGGTCTACCTCCTCGGGTGGTCTCCATTGCCTTTCCCTGTAAAATCAAACAAATGACCATAAGGAAAGTAAGTGCTGATGGCTTTAACAAAGAAACCTGGCAGGATCTCTTCAGCATAAAGCTTTCTTTTTGTAAAATTTGGTTCATAGAGTTTAGTTTTTTTTCAAAAAATTAATAATAATTGTGAACATGATGTAAGCGTGGTTATTTGTGAATTTTTAATCATTAGAGTTATTTATATTTATTCCTTTCTAAAACTTGTATTTGTTCGTTGTTTTTGGTCGCTATTA
>NZ_CAIWNH010000200.1 GCF_903913935.1 uncultured Mucilaginibacter sp. | reverse complement strand
TTGAGGATTTATTTTACCCTGGCTTTATTATTGATCACGGTTACCTGTTTCGGTTTTGTAAACCGGGGCCGTGTTGATAGTTTGAAAACCCTTGTGACTTCTTCGCTTAAAAGTCAATCGCAACCTGATACGTTAAGAATAAACAGGTTAAATTCCCTTGCCGGAAATTATTTCGACTCAAACCCTGACAGTACGCTTTATTACGCGCAGAAAGGGGTAACACTTTCACGGAAAATTAATTACAAAGCCGGTATCGCGGATGGCCTGGTTCAAACCGCGCATGCCAATTATTTTAAAGGAAAATTTAAACAGGCCATACAGGAGTTTGACGAAGCTGTTTTAATATACAAGAAATTAAATGACAATACCGGTTTAAGCAATTGTTATATGCTTTATGGCCGTATGTATAATTTGCTTGCTAACTATAGCGAGGCCTTAACTTATTTAAACCTGGCGCTCGACCTCAATAAAAAATATAAAAACGAGGCATACGAATCTGATTGCTATAAAAACATGGGCATTGTATATTATAGCGAAGGCCAGTTATCAACCGCGCTTGATTATTATTATAAAGCGTTATTTATTGCGCTGAAGCTGCATAATAAAGCTTTTATGGCAGCTGATTATAATGATATCGGCGTTGTACTGCAAAGCATGGAGCTTTACCCGAAAGCGCTTGAATATTATAAGAAATCGTTAAAATTATATGCCGGTACTAAAGACCTGAATGGGGTTGGAACGATTTATGAAAATATTGGCGAGGTGATGCTTAGTCAAAAGAATTATGACCGCGCCATCGCTTATTGCAACATATCCATCAATATTGCCAAAAAACAGGATGATAAGGAAGGGATGATGTCGGATTATACCGACCTTGGTTTATGTTACGGCCATAAGGGGCAGTTTGCAAAAGCCCTTAGTAACCTTGATACTTCATTGCAAATCTCGAGCAAATACAAAAATGTGTACAACGAAGCCTGCACCCTTATAGGGTTTGGAACTGTTTATAATATGAAGAAGGATTATAAAAATGCTTATAAATACGCAATGCAGGGGCAAAACCTGGCCATTAAACTTGGCAATTTGTCGGTACGCTCCAATGCGGCGCTGCAGCTTAATAAGACGTTAGCGGGCCTGGGGCGATTTAATGATGCCTATAAGTTATTAAGGCAATACATTGAATTGAAGGATAGCCTCAACAATAATGAAAGTATACAAAAGTTAACCTCCTATAATCTGGAACTTAATTTTGCCACTAAACAGAAGCAGTTGGCACAACAGCAGCTTGACCGGGATATCCTATACCAGCAGCGAATTAAACAGCAGCGTTTAATAAACACTATTTTTTTAATTATCATTTTGGGGATGATTGCTATTTCAGTAGTTTATTACAGGCAAAAACGCAAGCAGCAAAAAATCAACCTGATGCTTGAAGAGAAAAATAGTGAAGTGCTGGAGCAAAAAGCAAATATTGACGACCAGGCGCAAAAGCTTAACGATCTGAATACCCTAAAAGATAGGTTGATCTCGGTTTTAGCGCATGACCTGAGGGCGCCATTAAGCACTTTACGCGGCCTGTTCAGCCTGTTACAGGACGATACAATATCGCATCAGCAATTACTTGACATGATACCCGGTGTGTTGAAAAAATTGGAATATACTTCCGATTTTCTGGATACTTTGTTATTCTGGATAAACAGCCAGATGGAGAACTTTGAAAACTCCGCAAAAAGTTTTTATGTAAAAGATATTGTGGCTTTTGAAGCCGAGAGTTATCACGAGCAGGCAGGTTTAAAAGGTATTACATTAATCGATAGTGTGCCGGACGATATTGTTGCATCGGCTGATCCAAACTCTATCCGTATAGTGATCAGGAATTTAATTACCAATGCCATCAAATTCTCAAGGGAAAACGACACGATCGAAATATCGGCTAAGAACCAGGACGAACAAAACTACATTATTACAGTAAGAGATACCGGTACCGGTATGAGCGAAGAACAGCTGAATAAATTGTTTAAAAGCAAGGTGAACAGCAAAACCGGAACGAACAATGAGTCGGGTACCGGGATGGGTATGTTATTTTGTAAGGATTTGGTTGAAAAATGCAGCGGCCGCATATGGGTAACCAGTACACCCGGCCAGGGTACTTCGTTTTCATTTACAGTGCCGCTGGGCGTTATAAATGAAACAAGGCTGGAGGTAGCGTAGGTTAGTCCGAAAGTCCGGAAAGACCGAAAGTCCGGAAGAAATAGTTCGATCCGGAATTTGATGAAATCGGGAAAATACCCAAAGACAGATTTCATAATGTTGAACAAAAGTTTTCACTTACCTCAATTTGTCTTTCTGACTTTCCCGACTTTTCCGACTAAGCATACTGCACACTCAGTGTAATTGGAACGCTCAGGGCTTTTGATATAATACAGTTTGTTTTTGCACCTTCGGCAACTTCTTTAAACTTTTCTTCACTTACGCCTTCAATGGCTGATGCTTTTAAATCAAGGTGAATGCCTGTAATGCTCAAAGAAGCCATGTCAAGGTCTAAAATAGCATCGGTAGTAAGGTCGTTGGGTTTAAAGCCAGCCTGGCTTAGCGCGGCGCCTACGGCCATGGTAAAGCAGCCTGCATGTGCCGCCGCGATCAGTTCTTCGGGGTTGGTGCCAATACCATCCGCAAAGCGGGTTTTAAATGAATACTGCGTGTTGTTTAAGATGGTGCTTTGTGTAGTAATTTCACCTTTACCCTCCTGAAGGGTACCGTTCCAATGGGCATGTGCTGTACGTTTCATGGTTTATATCTTTTTTAGATAAAGATATGGAATAAGGATATTGTTTTAAATATCTACGATGAAGGGACACAAAATTTGCGTCCCTACGATGATGCCCGGCGCAATGCCGGGTTCGAAGACGCGCAGGGACACAAAATTTTGTGTCCCTACGATTTATAATCGGGGATCTCGAAATTCTGGTTAATGCTGCCAATAAAACCGAGAATCTCGTCCCTGCCTAATTGCGTTTCAGACGAAGTGACGAAATATTGGGGCATATCATCAAAAGTGGCCAGCAGGGCTTTTTTAAACAGGGCCACATTCTGGTCCGTTTTCAGGTTTGATTGTTTATCGGCTTTGGTGAATACCAAAACAAAGGAAAGACCTTTTTCGCCCAGCCAGTTACAAAACTCCAAATCGATTTTTTGCGGTTCAAGGCGGCTGTCAATCAATACCAGCACACATTGCAGGCTTTCGCGTTTATCAAGGTAAGTATGGATGAATTTACTCCAGTCGGCCTTTTTGCTTTTTGACGCACGGGCATAACCATAGCCGGGAAGATCGACGATATACCAGTTGTCATTTACAAGAAAATGATTGATCAGCTGCGTTTTACCGGGTGTTTGCGAGGTTTTTGCCAGCCCTTTTTTTGGAGACCAGCATATTGA
>NZ_CAIWNH010000199.1 GCF_903913935.1 uncultured Mucilaginibacter sp. | reverse complement strand
TTCATCTGATTGGCCTTCATATTTCATGATGATTTTGGTGAGTACTTTGAAAGTACGGAGCAAAACCAGCATTACCACGATGAAAAGCAGCAGCGCAGCTACTACAATGCCATATCCTATAAAATTCTCCGTTTGGGGAGTGAGTAAACTATGGTCGTCCTGGGCAAATGCAGGCGCGCAGAATGTTGTTAAAGTCAACAATAAAAATATACGGAAATATTTCATGACTGTAATGGTTTAAATGTGTTTGATGTATTGTCTTCTTCCAGCGGTAAATCACTCATATAATTGACGTGAGCTTTTTTAAGCCTGAACATAAGGATAGTAACAACAATGAAAAACACGAAGAACACCCCTAAAGAGGAGATCAGATAGATCTGACCTCCTGTTAAATTATCTAAATACTGGCTATACATTTTCTAAAATATTAATTGTTATTAGCTGATTTATCTGCTTTAATATCTGTACCAAGGCGCTGCAAATAAGCGATAATAGCTATCACTTCTTTGTCGCTGCTAACCTTTATATGGTTTTTAGCAAGGTCGGCTGCTATGCCTTTAGCTTGTTTGTCCAGGTCACTGTTGGCTATTTTATCGTAGCCTGCCGGATACGGAACGCCTAATGTGCGCATCGCGTTGATTTTTCTAGCGGTTAAAGAAGTATCCAGCTTTTGCGTAATAAACCAGTCGTAATTCGGCATGATACTTCCGGGCGACATTAATCGAGGGTCCATCAGGTGATTATAGTGCCATGCATTGGGGTATTTACCACCTTCGCGCGCAAGATCCGGCCCTATACGTTTTGACCCCCAAAGGAATGGATGGTCATATACAAATTCACCCGCTTTACTGTATTCGCCATAGCGTTCAGTTTCTGACCGGAACGGCCTCACCGTTTGCGAGTGGCAAGCCAGACAGCCTTCCCTGATATACAAATCCCTTCCCTGTAACTCCAAAGGGGTATAGGGTTTTACACTGGCAATTGTTGGGATGTTTGATTTGATAGTTAAGGTCGGCATCAGTTCAACAAATGAGCCTACCAAAATCACCAATAACGCAATTATCATAAATTGAATTGGCTTGCGTTCCAATGCGCGATGCCATGAATGCTCGTTTACGTGCTGTGGTAATGGTTCAAGCGGCATAGCTTGTGCAGCTTCATTAGCAACCAGGCTTCCCTGTGCCATTGTTTTAAACAGGTTATAGGCCATTAAAATAACACCACTTAAGTATAGCGTACCACCTATTGAGCGCATAACGTACATTGGTAAAATCCGCAATGTGGTTTCCAGGAAATTTGGATATTTTAACAAACCTTCAGGAGTAAACTCCTTCAACATCAATGACTGGGTAAAGCCTGCCCAATAAATAGGGATCACATAAAATAAGATACCGAGTGTTCCGATCCAGAAGTGGATGGAGGCCAATTTTTTTGAGAACAGCTCAGTTTTGTAGATACGAGGTATTAACCAATATAATATAGCAAAGGTTAGAAAACCGTTCCAGCCCATAGCGCCAACGTGAACGTGGGCGATGATCCAGTCGGTAAAGTGGGCAAAACCGTTTACTTGTTTCAGCGAGAGCATCGGGCCTTCGAAAGTGGCCATACCATAGGCAGTCAGGCCAACAACCATAAACTTCAGAACAACATCATCCCTTACTTTATCCCATGCGCCACGCAATGTTAATAAACCATTGATCATACCACCCCAGCTTGGAGCGATCAGCATAATTGAAAATGCTACACCTAATGATTGAGCCCAACCAGGCAATGTGGTATATAACAAATGGTGAGGGCCGGCCCATATGTAAATGAATATGAGTGCCCAGAAATGCAGGATACTTAATTTATAGGAATATACCGGGCGGTTTGCCATTTTTGGCAAAAAGTAATACATCATACCCAGGTAAGGTGTTGTAAGGAAGAAGGCAACCGCGTTATGTCCGTACCACCATTGCACAAGCGCATCCTGTACGCCTGCATATATCATATAACTTTTTGTTAATGATACCGGCAACTCAATTGAGTTAACAATGTGCAATACTGCGATGGTAACAAAAGTGGCAATGTAAAACCAGATAGCTACATACAAATGGCGCTCGCGCCTTTTGATGATAGTGCCAAACATATTAATACCAAACACCACCCAAATGATGGTAATCAGGATATCAATAGGCCATTCCAGTTCTGCATATTCATGCGAGGTGGTAAATCCAAGTGGCAGGGTAATAGCAGCTGAGACAATAATGAGCTGCCAGCCCCAAAAATGGATATTGCTGAGTACATCACTAAACATACGTGCTTTTAACAGGCGTTGTAATGAATAGTACACACCCATGAAAATGGCATTACCAACAAATGCGAAAATAACCGCATTAGTGTGTAATGGCCTGATCCGGCCGAAGGTGGTGTATTGGCTGTCAAGATTAGCGGCCGGGTGGTATAGCTGTATGGCTATAAACAGGCCCACTGTCATCCCAACAATACCCCAAATAATGGTGGCAATACCAAAATTCCGGACTATTTTGTTGTCATAGTAAAATTTTTCGGGTTGCATAAAGTAATTAATTAGTTGTTTTTAATGGCGTAAAATTAGTTTCATAGGTATAGTGACAGAATGATGACAATTACTCAAAAAAGTGACGTTCATCACTTTTTTATTTTAT
>NZ_CAIWNH010000198.1 GCF_903913935.1 uncultured Mucilaginibacter sp. | reverse complement strand
TTTAAGGGTTGTTACCAATGCCTCCATATGGCTGGGATAAGTTTTTCCGATAAGGTTCAGGTGTATTGATAGCTTAAAAAATTATGTAAGTATAGCAGCAAAATTTCAATTTCGCATCCCGTGTTTTAACCCTATTTATACCGTGTTTTCACGGTATAAATAGGGTTAACCAGCACTTTTACAATTTATTATGAAACAACAAAATACGGATACAAGTAGTTAGCAATTAAATACTTACAGCAATGTTGCATTAAGCAATAGCCCTTTTATTGAGAAAAGTTGCTCAAATATCCGAAACCTGTTCTTCCAGCTCCCGGTACCAGTCTTCGCCGTATTTGCGGATAAGCGGGCCTTTCAAAAATTGGTAAACACTAACTTTCAGTTCGTTGCCAAAGGAGCATGCGGGGCTGCAAATATTCCAGCGGTCATAATTCAACACATCAAACTCGGGGTATTTTGTAATACGAATTGGGTACAAATGGCACGAAATTGGTTTTTGCCAGTTGATAGCCCCATTTTCATAAGCTTTTTCGATGGCGCATTTAGTAATACCGTTTTCCCAAATCACGTAGGCACACTCTTTATTCACATCAACGCAGGGCGTTGTATAGTCACCTTCAAAATCTTTTACGTAGGTGCCGTTTTTCTCAATGGTGGCTATACCTTTCGTGGTCATAAAGGGTTTTACCTTTGGATATATTTCGTTAAGAATATCCAGTTCAACGGCATCAAGCGGCGCACCGGAATCACCTTCAAGACAGCAGGCGCCCTTGCACTTGTTTAAGTTGCATACAAAATTTTCTTTTATTAGTTCTTCATGCACCAATACTGCGCCAATTTCTATCATATATTATTTTTTAGAACCAAGATTTAAGAACCAGGAACCAAGATAAAAAAGTAATTTATTTTTTCTTTAGATCGTTATAATTTTATGTTATAAGACCAATATTTTCAGTAATTGCTTCCCGATGCCCCGTTCCGGTTCATGGCTCTTGACTCCTGGTTATTGATTTTACCTTTATTTACTTATCGGGTTTAAAGGATATTTAAGATCCTTTGCGCTGGTGAGTTCCATAGATACACTCCCGACAATCAGTTCAACATGGGCCTTTATAGGGATCCTGTTTTCGTCATCTGTTATCCAAAGGTAAAGTTTGCTATCCTTCCTGAAAACACGGCCGGGGATGATCGTTGGGTTAAATTTAAGACAATTAAATTCCCCCAGGTCGCTTTTCACCCGCTCCTTTCCAACATAGGTAATGCTGAGGGTATGTACGCCATCATCCAAAAAATATTTCAAATCGAAAGTTTCACCAATTTTTAGTTTGGAAGCATCAATGCCCCTTGAAAAATAATATGCTGATAAAAAATCAAATACTTTGCCTTTAAACGGAAAAACGCCTTTCGCAGCAGTTATTTTATCGTTATCGTGGTTAAATGTAACGTTATCGGTGTGTTTGTAGCTGGACTCATGCCTGTTTTCGGTATAAAAATAAGGCATCAGTGTTTTTTCATCGATATAGGTTTCATACCGGTTGCGAACCTTGTACAGAATATCAAACGCTCCTGCAGTTTTGCCATCGGCTACAATATGGAAAGCGGGCTGCCCATCAAATTTCCTGTCTGTAGCCTCAACTCTTAAATTGGCTTCTGCGGCGGTAAAAAAACCATACTTGAGTTTATAGTTTAGCTGCTCACCAACTTTAAAAACCGGCGTTACCATATCCACCATCTCCTGGCAAAATGTGGTGCCTGAAATTGCAGATAGCAAAACCGATACGAGTAGAATTTTTTTCATCTAGTTATTTGCAGGCAATTTTAGTTTGCGCCCGTTGTATTGAACCGCTGCCAGCGCAAATTATTGCGTCGCTACAAATCCTTTTTTTTGTAAATAGGTACTGTTGAACAAGGTTCGCCGAACATCAGGCTTTTTACCACTGGTGTAAGCTTTTTTGTTAAGGTAACGTACGCCGAAACAGGTACGGGTATATCCCCGCAACCTTTTATCACCACGCGTTGACCATTATATTGCTCAACATCCATTTTTGCCAAATGTTTTTCAAATAAAACGGTTTCCAGCACTTCAGCATTGCCAAAAACAACCTCGGCTGCATAGGGCGCCATTTTGTTGGCCAGCAGCATATAAGCCCATGCCGGAACGATAGCATCTTCAGAACAGGTTAAAGCCACAAATTTATCCTGGTACTGCGCCCAGTCATGCGCTTTCACAAACTCCCTGAAATCCTTTTCGCGCAGGATCAAGCCCATGTACAAATTATCCTTTATATCATATACCAGGCGTTCACCAGCCGGATAAAATGCTGCCGGGTCTAAAGTGACCAGGCCACTCATTGCTACTTTGTTAACTATATTTTCCTGTATTTCCATTTTATTTTAATAGCGGGGTAAATTTTATTTACCCGGAATACCGTTAAATAAAAAATCCGGGTACAGACATAGTGCTATACCCGGATACAAAATTACTTTAAAATATCCTTATAAGAACTTTGCTCTGTAATCTTTTACATTCGCCTTATCTTTCAGCGCTTCAAATATCTGCGAATCTGCACGCTGCATCATTGTCTGACCCAGTTGTTGCTTTTCCCTAACGGCATCCGTCATAGGCGCCGGGTTGGTAAAGCTATCCAAAACGAATACATAAGCACCCTGGGCGCCTGCAATTGGTTTAGACAGTTTATTGGGCTGTGAACCAAAAACGGTACCTATTAATTTATACTCTGCTGAAGAACCTGGTATTACCGGGTTTGCGAATACCATGTTTTGAATCGGGTTAACAGATGTTCCTGCTTTTTGAGCAACCTGGTCAATGGTAGAGGCACCGTTTATTGCTGATTGCAGTTTATCGGTTAATGCTTTGCCTTTAACCTGGTTTAAAACCATCGGCTGGATCTGTTTTTTAACATCGTCCAATGATAAGATTCCTTTTGGTTTAATTTGTGTTAAATGAGCCACAATATATTGGTCGCCTTCGATGTATACCTTGTCTGAGAAATCGCCTTTCGCAGCGGTAAATGCCCATCTAACCAGGTCGCGGGCGCTATTAACACCCGGAACTGATACCGCCACGCCGGTTACATCGGCAGCGGTTTGTTTTTTCAGACCTGTTTTCTTTACTTCTGCGTCAAAGTTATCTGTTGTAAGCGAGCCTAAAAATCCCTGGGCTTTGCTGTAAACTACCGTTTGTGTTGCGCTGCTGGCTTTTAATGGAACATCCACAATAGCTACCTTGGCCACTTTTGACGAACCTTTTTGATCCTCGATCTGGATAATATGGACGCCAAATTGCGTGCTTACTATTTTAATATCGCCTTTTTTGCCGTTAAAAGCAGCATCCTCAAACGGACCTACCATTGCGCCGCGGGCAAAAGTACCCAACTCGCCGCCTTTTGCAGCTGAACCATCAATGGAGAATTTTTTGGCGAGATCGGCGAATGATGCACCGCCATCGATCAATTTTTTCAATGAATCGGCCCTGGCAAGCGCTTTTTCATGGCCAATAGCTTTTTCGTCAATTAATATGTGTTTCGCTTTTACTGAATCCGCTTCAACATGTGAATCAACCAGCTTGGCTATTTTATAGCTGCCGTTTGATAAATAAGGACCATATACAAAACCCTTTGACGCGTTGAACATCACTGAATCTAATTTCGGATCGCCCAGCTGGCCTTTGTGTTTATAGCTTATCGCTGATTTAGTTTCAGCGTTAATCTGCACAAACAACGAATCGTTAGTGGTTGTTTTAAAATCAGCGGCCAGTTTTTCGGCTTGTTTCTTTATACCCGCTGAGTCTGCTGAAGAAGGAGCCGCATTAAAGGTGATAAAATCAAAGCTCCTTAACTCCTGCTGGTTTTTAAATTCAGCTTTATGTTCATCGTAATAAGCCTGGTAATCGGCATCCGTAGCGGTTACTTTATTATCAGGGATTGATGAATAATTAAGCACGGCATACTTAAAGTTAGCCAGCCTGTTTTTATTCTGGTAGTCATCTTTAGCTTCAAGCGTGTTTACATACAAAGAGTTGGTAACCAGCGAAACATATTTTTCCTGCAGTTTAGCCTCTATCATCTGGGTGATAAAATCACTCCATTGTTGTTTAATTTCGGGGCTCAGCGTTGGTAGCTGGCTTAAAAAATTATTCAGCCTGCTTCTGTCTAACTGCCCGGTTTTAGGATCGGCAAAGGCCTGCACGATCTGTGGATTAGGTTCGTTACCGCTAACCATCGATTTGGTTTCATCGGTACCTACCTGTAAACCCAGGTTGTCAACTTCCTTTTGCAAAACTGTTTGTGCCACCATCTGGTTCCAGGTAGTTTCCTGTACATAGCTGGTGATTTGCGGCGATAACGCGCCCTGGCCTGATTGCTGCCTGAACTGCGCACTGTTCTGATCTACCTTTTTATTAAAATCAGTGTACGAAATCTTTTCGCCACTTACTTCACCCAGCAAATCCCTGTCGTCCCTGAAAAATGATCCACCCGACCTTACCACTTCACCAATAATAAATGCCAGCAGCGAAAACCCGATACTAATCGCGAGGATTTTCCCCATCCGGTCACGCAAAAAACCCATTATACCCATATACCTATATAATTACTTTATACTACTAAAAAGAGGGCGCAAGATACAACTTTTAGTAAAATTCTATAATACAATTTTTGATTAGTTTTTGTGGTGGTTTTTGGTTGATTCGATTGATTTAGAGAGGGGTTCATCAGGGTTTGAAGAGTTGTAATATGTTGTAAGGGCTGTTAGTATGTTGTAGACGTTGGAAAGCTTGGAAAGATTGAAAGCCAAAAACTGAGGTGTTCCCCTAAACCGCAGGGAAAACCGGCGAACTAAATTCCGGCTTAATTTATTGGTAATTAACCATCTAAATATCTATCCCGGGAAAATCCGGCTGCGTACCATGAAAGTACGCCCGTATTTTTATCAATTTTTGATGTTTTTTTGAGGGATTTTGGGCCGATTGTTTAATTTGACGTCATGCTATTTCAAAAACTATGTATTAATATTCACGTCATCAACACAATAACTATGGTTAATTTAAAACTACATTATTCAATGCCGCGAATTGATAATAATTCGCGGGCCAGGTAGCCGGGTTATTTTTTATTTCGGATTCCAGAAACGAAATAAGCGTTTGCATTACACCCTTTGGATCGGAATTGAGCTTATTCAAACTGAATTGCGGCCCGCAATCTATATTTATCATTCCATTACAAAACCTTGGTATTGCTGTAACCAATGGCACTTTTGCAACTCTTGCCAGGCGCACGGGAAGCATCGACATATTATGGGATTTCCCTAAAAATTTAACCGGGCAACACTTCGGATAATTGCTAAAGCAGTCGAATGCAATAACTATGCGTCCATTATGCTGCAAATAGCTCACAATATCCCGCAGATCACTGAAACCTTTGCCTCGTTTTTGAATCCGTCTTTTTTGATTGGTCCACGTGCCGTTCCCTATAACAAATGCCATATTATTTTCGAGGCACCATTGCACAAGCAGCCTTTTCCAGGGTGTATGGCAAATTGCTATGATACAACCTGAATGAGATGGCAAGGGAAGAGTAGAATTTACCATACAGAGCGCACTCATTCTAAGCGGACTGCGCACCGACACCGAGATCACCCGCCTGACGAGTCGGATGTACCAAATATTTATAAGGTTTTTAAATACCGGTTCGCCGCCGTATGAAATGTATAATGGAATCTTTATCAGCCGGGCAGATAGCAAACTATAATGAATAGCAGCAAATATGGTCGAAAGACAACTGCAAATGGATATGCATTTACTTAAAAAGAAGGGCCTTGGGGTTTTCATTTAAAAAACTTTGATTGTTTACAAAACATTTCCTGTTTCCACAGAATCCTCTGCGAGAGACTCTTCGCTGTGGGATACCATTTTGCATGGTAGGCTATTGTTGGAACGAAATAGGCTAAAACTGTAATTGTATACCACTTGTAACGCTACCGGCGGCTGCGATACAGGCTACGACGATTATACCTATCCCACCGGCTATCGCTGCAATTGTTAACATAGGTTGCGGTTTTCTCTGCGCAAGATCAACACCCACACATTCACGGCTTAATACATTTCCGTGCCCATCCATCCTGAATATAATATATCTTTTATAGATGGTGAAATTTACGACATCGACCGTCGGAGATTGCGTATTTGGGTGATCAGTAATTGAATTATGCCGGTCAAAACTATAAAGCCATTCCTCCGAGTCGTCTGCGGTCTTTTTCTCGCGGGGCATGCCAAATTTTTTGACGATGCTTTCTTTCGTTTTGTAATCATTCAATACCTGTTCATTGGTATAAATTACTTTGGAGCAGCTGAATAGTGATAGCATGCTTAATAATGCTATTGCAGCGAAAGGATTTTTCATTTTATTTAAGATTAAATAAAAAATATTTACAATACCTAATCATCAATTTATTTATCGGAATAACTGATAAAAAGGCCCGGGAAAAGCATCCCGGGTCTATTGTTTTTGACACCTATCAAAACCTATTGGCCGCGCGTCAACCTACCTGCCCTTAATCAGAAAACCCACCTTTATTCCAAAATAGTGGCTTTTCAGTGAGCCGTCTGAGGATACAGGCATCAGGTTACTAAATCCGGCATTGTAATTGGCGGAAAACATTAAACCGTTGTTAAAACAATATCCCACCATGAAGTTTGCACCAACATCCATGCTTTTCAAATCATCGTCGGCTGTGCTTCCAAATTTCAGGGTTCTATTAATGGAATCTGTTCCATTGGTAAAATTTGATTTTCCTGAAACAGCAAAGGCAAATGTTGGGCCCGCGCCGATAAAAAAATTACCACTATTACCCCGTGCGTTTAATATAAAGTTTAAAGGGACTTCGATGCTATTTACGGTTACCTTCGCCTTTATGGTGACACCATCCGCGGTTGTATCATTTTTCGATCCCTTTTGTACATAATTTATCGCAGGTTGGAAGCTGAAATTTTTGCTTAGGGGAATATCCACCAACACACCAAATATTGGTCCTGTGAGTGATTTGTCATTTGATGATGTGCCGCCAATTGTAGAATCGTAATTAGAAAAGGCAGCTCCTGCGGTAATGCCGAACCGGGCGCCCTGGGCGTTGCTGGTAAAGTGAAGTGCCAGGCAAACAATTGAAAGAGATAATAATTTTTTCATGATAATAAGTTTTAATGTAAGTTTGAAATAACGGGCTTTTAATACCCGGTTGATTTTTAATGATTTACTAAACTGAGATCAAAATTATTTTTAAGTATTGCGTAAAACAATGAGGGTTTGACGGTTATAGCGTTTGAGTTGATATTATTGCAACATTGCTGAACAAGTTGCCGCCCGTCGTCGGCTAAACCTCGTGATTCATAGGGAGTGATGAACGACTGCTTTATGATAAATTGCTGTATGATAATATGTATATTTCCCAGTAATATGTAAATTATCTATTAAATAATACGAGCCTCCAACACTAAATATTGACCAGATATCAGTAGTTATTAGCTTATATTGGCTATTTGTTATTAAGATTGGTTATTTAACAAAAAAGCTTTATAACTTTATGCAATTACGTGCAAATAAGGGTTCTATGTCCCGAACGTACGGAACGGCAATAGCTAAACGGGGAAGCCAATTTATACCGATCAAAAAAAGTTGCAAATAAATTTCTGATAGTAGATTCACAATAGTGGGAGCACAACAGGAGATGGGAACAAGTTAGTTCCTTTATAGAAAAAATATCAAAGTGATAAGTTCAATTATTATAGATGATGAGCAGCATTGCATTGATTCGCTTGCAACGGATATTGCAAAACACTGTACCAATGTGGAAGTGCTTGCGAGATGCAGTTCTGCAAAGGAAGCCATTCCGGCCATACGCAAATTAAGACCGCGGCTTATTTTCCTTGATGTAGAAATGCCTTTGATGAATGGCTTTGAAATGCT
>NZ_CAIWNH010000197.1 GCF_903913935.1 uncultured Mucilaginibacter sp. | reverse complement strand
TGCTGCAGGGCATCCTTACTTTAAGGGAGCTTACCCCTAAAACCCGCGATATGGTGCTCAGCTTCGGCGAGCGCTGCTCCACATTTATGATCGGTAAGATCGCAGCGCAAAGGTTCCCTGGCGCTATCAGCGTGGATGCGACTGAGTTCATTAAAACTGACAGTTCCTTCGGGCAGGCAAAAGTCAATATGGACCTGACTGACCTGCTAGTTCGTGGCTTTTTCCAGGAGAACAGTGATAAACTGATCTTCGTTACCGGATTTATTTCTGCCAACGATGCTAAACAAATCACTACCCTGGGCCGTGGCGGCAGTGATTATACTGCCGCGATATTAGGCGCAGCGTTAAATGCCGAAGAGATCCAGATCTGGACCGATGTGAACGGCATGATGACTGCTGATCCGCGTATGGTTACCAAAGCATTCTCCTTACCGGAACTGACTTATACCGAAGCGATGGAGCTTTCCTACTTCGGCGCAAAGGTGATCTACCCCCCTACCATGATCCCGGCTTTTATGAAAAAGATCCCTATCGTCATTAAAAATACTTTTGATGTTGATTTTGAAGGGACCGTTATCCGCCACGATTGCAAGCCATCCAATTTGCCTATAAAAGGAATCTCGTCTATCAATAATATCAGCATCCTTAATTTGGAAGGCAGCGGCATGGTGGGGAAATCCGGCTTTAGCGGCAGATTATTTTCATTACTGGCCCGGGAGCAGATCAACGTGATCCTCATCACCCAATCCTCGTCTGAACATAGCATTACTTTTGCTGTGCAGCCAGGAGATACTGAAAAGGCCCGCCAATTAATAGAACAGGAATTTGAACTGGAACTGGTAGCCAAAAAGCTGGAGCATGTAGTTATCGAGCAAAACCTGGCTATCATCGCCATTGTTGGCGAAAACATGAAACAAACCCCGGGGGTATCCGGCAAACTGTTCCATGCGTTGGGCCGAAATGGTATCAATGTAAGGGCGATAGCGCAGGGATCATCAGAATACAACATCTCGGTAATTATCTCGGCAAACGACCTGGCTAAAGCCCTGAATGCGGTACACGACGGCTTTTTCACCCAGCTCACCAAAACCCTGCACGCATTTTGCCTGGGCACCGGCAATATCGGCCAAACCCTGTTTAAACAACTGAACGCCCACAGCGCTTATTTGCAGGAACATAATGGCATACAGGTTAAAATTGCCGGCATCAGCAATACCCGTAAAATGGTATTCAACAGTGATGGGGTTTCGCTGGATAACTGGCAGGCTGAACTGGAAGCATCCATGCATCCGGCTGATTTGGCTGAGTTTGTGTCTAAAATGAAAAGCATGAACCTGCCCAATTGTGTTTTTATTGATAATACCGCCAGCCCTAAGCCGGTGGAGTTTTACGAAGAAGTATTTAAAGCCAATATCTCGGTGATTACCTGCAACAAGATTGGTAATTCGGCATCGTATAAACAATATAAAACATTCCATGATGCTGCGCACAGCCACGGCGTTGATTTCTTTTACGAAACCAATGTGGGTGCGGGCCTGCCTATCATCCGTACTTTAAAGGACCTGATGAACAGCGGCGACAGGGTGGCGAAAATAGAAGCCATCCTATCGGGCACGATCTCTTTTATCTTTAATAACTTTAAAGGTGATGCCAATTTCCACGATGTGGTAAAAGAGGCGCAGGATAAAGGCTATACCGAACCTGACCCGCGCGACGACCTGAGCGGTAAGGATTTCATGCGCAAGATCCTGATCCTTGCCCGTGATGCAGGTTATGCGATGGAAGAAGCGGATGTGCGGATTGAAAGCGTATTACCAAAGGCCTGCCTTGAGGCACAAAGCGTTGAAGAGTTTTATGCAGCGCTGAAAGCTGAAGATGCTTTCTTTAGCAACCTGAAGGCAAAAGCCGCAGCAGAAAACAAGGTATTGCGTTATATTGGCAAGCTGGATGAAGGCAAAGCAGAGATCACCCTGCAAATGGTGGACGAAAGTCACCCGTTTTATACGCTATCCGGCAGTGATAATATTATATCCTTTACCACCGACCGGTACAGGGAACGCCCGCTGGTAGTTAAAGGCCCCGGCGCAGGTGCTGAAGTAACCGCAGCAGGGGTGTTTGCTGATTTAATAAATGTGGGAGCATAGAGCATGAATGAAAATAATATAAAAGTTTTTGCCCCTGCAACTGTCGCCAATGTAGTTTGTGGTTTTGACGTTTTGGGTTTTGCAGTAAATGAACCCGGCGACGAAGTAGTAATGCGGATGACCGGTAAGCCGGGCATTACCATCAGCAAGATCACCGGCGACAACGGCCGGTTGCCGATGGACCCTGCTAAAAACACCGTGAGCGTAAGCGTTCAGCATTATTTAAAAAGCATTGGCCGTACCGACATTGGTTTGGATATCGAACTGCATAAAAAAATGCCAATCGGAAGCGGACTGGGCTCAAGCTCGGCAAGTACCGTTGCAGGGTTATACGCCATCAAGACTTTATTGAGCGATAAAAGCGATGTGGCCGGCCTGTTACCCTTTGCCATGAAAGGTGAGGAAATGGCTTGCGGTCATGGTCATGCCGATAATGTGGCGCCTGCATTGATGGGTGGTTTTGTGCTGATACGGAGTTATGAGCCATTGGATGTGGTTCGCTTACCGCACCCCGAAGGTTTGTACTGTGCCATTATTTTCCCGGATGTGGATGTGCCTACCCGCGAAGCCCGGCAGATCATCCGTAAAAACATCCAGATGAAGGACGCTGTTACCCAATGGGGCAATATTGCAGGCCTGGTAAGCGGTTTGTTTTTAAATGACATCGACCTGATCGGCCGCAGCATGAAAGATATTTTGGTGGAACCCGTGCGCTCCATGCTGATCCCCGATTTTTATAAGATGCGGGAAATAGCGATGGAAATGGGCGCGGTAAGCTTTGGCATCTCCGGGTCTGGTCCTTCGGTCTTTGCTTTTACCAGGGACGAAGACACCGCTCAACGCATCACCCAAAAGCTGCAACAACATTTAACAGGCATTAAGATCGGTTCGAACATTTATGTATCGACTATCAATGATAAAGGGCCAAGGGTGATTTAGCCCCACCCAACCCTCCCCGGTAGGGAGGGCTTTGAAAACTTTATTGAACTAACCCTCTCCGCCGGCTGGCGGAAGAGCTTAAATATTATACAAACACGCTTCACCCCGGGCGAAGCTAAAGTCTCCCCTACCGGGGGAGATTTAGAGGGGGCCAATATGAAACTATATAGTACCAAAAACCCATCCACACGGGTAAGCTTTAAAGAAGCCGTTTTTAACAGTATGCCGCAGGACAAGGGCCTGTACATGCCGGTGAATATACCGCGGCTGGAGGATAATTTTTTAAATCACCTGGATGAGTATACCCTGCCGGAGATCGCTTTCCACGTGGCGCAAAACCTTATTGGTGATGATATCCCCGCAGACGACCTGAAGGAGATTATTGCCGATGCCATCAGCTTTTTGGCGCCTGCCGTAAAGCTGGAAGAAAATGTTTTTGTACTGGAGCTTTGGCACGGGCCGTCGCTGGCCTTTAAGGATTTCGGCGCCCGGTTTATGAGCCGGGTGATGAGCTACTTTTTAGAGAAAGGCGAAAAACAGCTGGATGTTTTGGTGGCCACCTCCGGCGATACCGGCGGAGCCGTGGCTTTAGGCTTTTTAGGCGTACCCAATACCCGTGTTACCATCCTGTACCCCAAAGGCAAGGTGAGCGATATACAGGAACTGCAATTAACTACCAACGGGCAAAACATCCGCGCGGTGGAAGTTGACGGTACCTTTGATGATTGCCAGGCGCTGGTTAAACAGGCTTTTACCGATAAGGAACTGAATGAAAAGTTCAGGCTTACCTCCGCTAACTCCATCAATATTTCCCGCCTCATCCCGCAAACATTTTATTATTTTAATGCCTATGCGCAGTTGCTGAAACGCGACATTAACAAGGTAGTATTTTCGGTACCGAGCGGCAACTTCGGCAATATCGGCGCGGGTTTACTGGCCTGGAAGATGGGCCTGCCTGTTTCGCATTTTATTGCGGCAACCAATGTGAATGATACCGTGCCGGAATTTTTAAAGACAGGCGTTTACCAACCCAAACCATCCGTAGCTACCCTGAGCAATGCCATGGATGTAGGCGACCCCAGCAACTGGGTACGCATTGCCGATCTGTTTAAGGAAGATGCCGAAGCGCTAAAAACACAGGTAACCGGCTATAGCTATACCGATGAGCAAACGCTTGAAGCCATTAAGTTTATTTTTGATAACTATAACTACGTGGCCTGTCCGCATACCGCCATCGCCTGGCAAGCCCTGCGCGACTGGCAGCAGGACAACTACAAAAGGGATACCGCCGGCATATTTCTATCCACCGCGCACCCCTGCAAGTTCCCCGATGTTTTCCCGGAAAGTATTGGCGGCAAGGTGGATGTGCCCGAGCAGGTTGCCGGCCTCAGCCAAAAACAAAAACACGCTACTGCGCTCGGCAAGGATTTCGCCGGGTTTAAGGATTATTTGCTGAAGAATGATTAACATCGTATCTTAGTGTTATTAAACAAGGCATCATGGATTTACAGGCAGAAAAATTAAGTTTAGTACAGGCCATATTGGATATTGAGGATATCAGCATCATCAAAAAAGTAAAAAAAATACTTAAAAAAGCAGACCATGACTGGTTTGATGATTTAACCGAGGAACAGCAGCAAGATGTGTTTACTGCTATTGAGCAATTAGACAGAGGTGAGGGCATACCACACGAGGAGGCAGTGAAAAGGCTTGGTTTATGAGCTATTCTATCATATGGTCACCCAAATCATTAGTGAGTTTCGAAAAAAGAATAGAATATTTAAACATACATTGGACGGAAAAGGAAATTACAAATTTTAAAAAAAGAGTAAACGAATATCTCGAAGTACTTAAGGACAAACCTTACATTGGAAAAAAGGCCGGCAGGGTAAAAAATATGCATGTCGGACTGATCTTAAAACAAGTATCCCTGATTTATAGGGTAAAAGCAATCAGAAAAGAAATCGAACTTGTTTTATTTGTGGATAACCGCCAGGACCCAAACAAGATCAGAAAGTATAAAACCTAAAATACGGCAGTAAAACCTCCTGATACCTACACCCGGTCTTTGACTTACGACTCCAGGCTAAGGACATAAAAAAAGGGCGTTTGCCCCATCCTGCCTGCCGGTAGGCAGGGGTAGAAGCGGGGCCAGGCTTGCCATCCTGAGCCTGCCGAAGGGCGTTGCAAGTCCTCGCCCCGATGCTGAAATTTTGGATTTTAATAAGCATTATCCATCGGGGCTGTGGGCTTTCCGCTTCAATCCTTAACGCGAGGCGCCGGTGCGCTTCATTTCAATCATCCCGTTATTGCAGTGAAGCGACACGCTTCACCGGGCGGGGTCACCATTCTTTGTGTTAAATATGCCTTTTAACATTTGAAAGGAAGGAAAATTAGATAACTCCTTCATACATTGTGCTCATTGGTAGGGTGTACGCTAAATTGTTCTAATTTACGAAGTAGCTCTCTTACTTTAATGCGTATTTCCTGCTTATCGCTGTAGGATATAACTGCATCGGCAAGATCCGTTGTCATATTAGGCCTGTCATCATTTAAGTATATAGCGACAATCTTTTTATTGAGTGCTTTTGCATAACCAGCTTCTATATTTAATCCGGTCCGTTTAGAGAAGTTCATTGAAGTAAGGTCCAGGAGTACAACCTTCGAAGCTCTAATTGCCTTGAAACTTCGATCAAGTACATCTCTGATCGGTTCATTATGGAATTGCCAGTTTTGGTGATCCCTTATGTGTGCGTAAGTCGTAAAACCCACATCTTCCGCGCCGAGAGATATTTGGTCTAAGCGAGACTTCAGTTCGTCCAGATAATCCCTTTCTAGGGCGTAACAAATAAAAATGTCTTTCATCATTTGATCCTAAGATAGCTAAAATGTGCAAAAAGAAGTGCTGCTTTTTTTAAATTTGGTTCAAGGTCAAATTTCAGCATTCCTAAATAAGTTAAAGTTAACGCAGCATAAAATAATTTAGGCGAACACTTGTTTTGAATTTGAGACGGCAACTGGCCATATTCAAAGATCTCAAATGTATTTAATTCAGGCATAAAAAGTTTCCGGAACCACAAAAAGTTATTTTTGTCCAAAGCTGTTTCAAATCTAACTAATTCTTCAAGTTCGTATTTCATGGCTAATTCCTTTAATTTAATATCAGCGAAAAGATAAGCGATATCATAAACCGACACAAACCTACTACGCATTTTTCCGTAATCAATTATCCCAAAATTTTGTTCGCCGTAAAGTACATTTTCACAGTGAAGGTCTCCGTGTACGGCTGATATTTGAAAATCTAAGTGCTCAATGGACAAAATCTCGTTTAGCCGCTCGATCGTATCGGTCACATTGATACTATCATTTAATGATAGCTTACCTTTAACGCGTTTGACCCCGATTTTTTTAAAGAGCTCATCATAGTAGGATCGGCGGTCTGATCTGATCACGCCGTTCAACTTGAGTTTACGGTCCTTGACTAAGCTGTTAAGTAGCAATTCGTCATTGTTAAATATAAGATCGATTTTAGTATGAGCAGAATCTATTGAATAGGCTCTAACGTTCTTATCACGCAAATTGACTTCGGTAAGCAAAACGTCTCCTGTGTAAAAAGTATGCCTTCCGTCATCGGTTTTTATGGTAAGTGTGTTCTTTTCTTTATCAAACACATCTACTTCGACTTTGTATTCTGAAGGAAGCAACTCATTATAATATCTGCGAATCGTACCCCTGTCAACATAAGTGCCGTGTTTGTAAAGAGTTTCATTGAGGTGGTCATCAAAAAGTTTATGAATTTTATTGATGATGTCCTGTGTCGGAATGGGACGCTCCTGGAATATCTTTAAGATAGTGTTCAACCGTTCCTGTCGACCTATACCCAAATTGTGCTTTGCATCTTGATAAAGCAAGCCAACGTAGTTTTCGATCAAATAGCTTTTAGCGGTGATTTCCATGAAAGCAAAAGTCCGTCGATTTTTTACCATTTCGATGTAGTTGTGATATTCATCGGCAAGGTCTTCATATGCACCAATTTTAAGAATAGACACATTCGAGATTACGTCCATTTGGTGATTTTCGTATTCCCATACCTCAAAAACATAACTACCCGACTTACCGCTGGTGAACACCCGTTGTACGATCACATGGGTATAGCTTTGCCCTTTATATAGCGACTTGATGATACGTTCCATTCTCACTTTATGATAGTCAGTTATCTTATTGAGAATCTGATCCGACCACTCAATGCCAATCTCAGCTTGCTCAACCGTGTTCATATGATATGGAATGAGGAATCTTACATTTGCCAAGAACTTGTTGAGCATATTTTCCTTTTCTGGAGCAGTCCTTTGAATCTGGCCAATGTTCGTTTTCAAACGTTCAGGAGCACCGGCAAATATTAGATTTATAAAATGCTCTAACCACGCATTACGAAGAGCAGTGTCTTTTGTAAGAAATAGTTTTTGCTGAATGAGATCGTAATTGTCATTGATCTCAACAAGAGAATAAATACTGTCTGTCCGATCCATCGCCTCAGTCAGCCGAAGGTCTTTGAAGTCTTCGAACTTAAATGATCTGATCTTGATATTCAGTTTGCTTAGAATGTCTGTGAAACAGTCGGAAATAAATTCATGCTTGCCGCCGCAAATGAGATAGTCGGGGCTCAACATTTCTATAGCAGCAATACATTTAGCTACAAAGGTAATGTTCGGTGAAGCCCATACCCTGTTCCTTTCATCGATTAGTTTTTTAACATTGTAAGAAACTTTATATTGGTCAGAGTACACCTGATTAATCTGCTT
>NZ_CAIWNH010000196.1 GCF_903913935.1 uncultured Mucilaginibacter sp. | reverse complement strand
TGCACTGTCATACCTGTTTTATAGGTTTTTTGACTGGAAAAGAAGAAAAATGGAGATAATCATTAAAATAAAAAAAGCATAAACTATACGATGCAGCTATCCGAAAAGCTAAAAACAGCCATTGAAGAGCACCCGGCGATCATTGCCACATTGAAGAATAAAAACAAAGACAATAAATGGGATAATTTTACCCGGACGCAATTTAACCTTGTAGCCAAATTGATCAATAAGCAGATCAGCAAAGAAGTACTGGCCAATCCGGACCTGGTAGAAATGAACCTGATCATCGGCAAACAAAATCTTGAAAAGCAATTGCGTACACTGCGGTGCAGCCACCTGTATGATTTTATTAAATACCTGGGCAACCTGGGCGAATACCGGGTTTTTAATTGGGTTAGCGGTAAAACTTTACAAAGTTACTGGAGTGGCGGCGACGCGAAATATATAAAGATAAACTGCCTGGTAGTTTTCTTGCAAATACCATTTTCAGAATGGGACGAATGGCAAAAAGTACCTGAAGACCGCAGGGAGGTTTATCATAATACTTTGTCAAGGCATTCCTATCCTAATAATGGTTTCAGCCGGTCATCATTATCCATTATCAAAAGTTACTACCTGGGCGATTATTTTTTGTATTACCCCAAAACCGATGGTAGCCGGAATGTGATAAAGACTCCATTTATTTTAAAAGAACTTGAAAACGGGCAAATCGTAGTTCGGTCAGTATCCGAAGGGCACCGTTATAGCGGGAAGGTAATTGGCATCCGCGACGGATGTTTATATATCAACTGCCAGAACCTTGATTTTGAAGAAATGGAACAATATGTGTTCAATATTGGCCTTGAAACCAAACCACAGGTTTTATTTGGTGTGAGCACAACGGTAAGCGTTAGAAACAGAAGGCCCGTTGCATTAAAGAATATATTGGTTAAACAGGCTGCGGAAGACAAAAATTTTGAAGGTATCCCGGAAATTGAACTGGCGTTTGATAAAGTATTTACAGATGACAGCGAGGAGGCCATCATTGTAAATTACTTTAAACGTAATGCCAATAATATCATCACCACCAACAGCTGCCGAAAACTGGAGGATGTTAAAAACCTGGTTTCTGCTTAGTGCCTGATCCCCGGGATCCTGGTTACATGCCGGTTTTTTGAATTGCTGCCTGCACTTTGTTATGTTTAGCTCCTTTTGCAAATTCAGGGCGTATTACCCAGCTTTTATGATTTGGTTTACGGAAAACCAACCACCAGAAAAAGAAAACTGATGTTAAAATAGTGATTGCTAATATACTCCAATGGGGAATTGTGTTTTTCAGGTTAAGCAATACCACATCGTTTGAAAATTTACTGAAGCCTAAAAGCGCCGGAATCCTGAACCAATAATAACATGATACGCCCGCAGCAGCAAAGCAGTTGATCAATACGCGTTCGCTTTTTTTACTAACCAGCTTTTTTAGCCACAAGTACAAACATAATGTTATACAAAGGCCCAAAACGGGCATTTCAAACGCGCTGAATAAGTTTTGATAAGTGATTGATTCGGACTGATCGGGTACCTGGAAATAGCCCCAAATGAAACCAGGCAAGCCGCCAATAGTTAAAAGTCCGCTGATGTGATTGTAGGTGGTTTTTTTGGATGATGAAGGATGAAGGTTGGGCGTAGAATCAGGGCAGGGGACCGAACAGTTGATGCATTGGTTGCAATGCGCGTTGGGCATAGAAAATAAAGTATTCCCTCCATACAATTTTTCGACAGGGTGCACAGGGCATAAGGAATTGCACCATCCACTTTTCCAATCGTAAACAAAACCCATGGATACGCTTACCGCCGTTGCTGTAAAAAGCAAAATAGCTGTTGCCTCGCCGTTTGTATTAAATATAAGATGCCGTAATGGGACAATGATGAACAAGGCAATAATGGCCGCTAATTGAAGTTTGGCCTGCAGCGAAACGGACATTATTTTCTTTTTTGACAGATTTAGATGCCGCGGGAACAAATTTACAATTGCGAGCGGACAAACATTGCGCCACAGGCCACCTTCAACCACCAATAATGCTGGCGCTACAGGGATCAGCACATTCCACAGGGCGATCAGGCCAACTTGGGGATAAAAGATGAGGCAAATAAAGATAGACACGCCAATCAGCCACACAACGAACTGAACAATTCTCCAGGTAAGGACGCCACGCGGCGAAAGTGTACGGTTTGGATGGGATAGAGTACTTGGGTTTGCCATGAATAATGCTGGAATTTATAAAGTGCAATCTCCCAATCCGACCGATCGTAAAAAATAACATTGCTCATTTTTTAAAGTGATTTTGATCACAAATGCACAGAATTTCCGAATTTTAAGGTTCAAAGGCACATCAGTCATCGGTTAAAAGTGATCTTTTGTCGGCAAATACCGACCGCTCGCCGATTAATTATTTTTTATATTTTGCCATTCTGTACTTTTATTTCCAACATTTTATGCCCTTGAAGTATCTTTAGGCAGTATAAGCAGGAACTAAAACAATCAATCTAAATAGAATCAAATTTTAATTACAGTTTATGATCATCAACAAAAAATTTGCTATAACAACTGGTCTTATCGGCGTTATTGCATTATGCGTTTCTGCAACATTACCGCAGCAGCAACAGCAGGGGCCGCCGAAGCTTGTTAATTTAAAGGTATTCCCAAAAAATGTGCCATTCAGGGTATTGGATCACCAGATGGATATCTGGGCAGATGCATTAGGTGTACATTGTAATTTTTGCCATGTACGGGATGCCCAAAGCGGTAAAATGGATTTTGCCAGTGATGCCAAACCCGAGAAAACTGCGGCCCGCCATATGTATGTAATGATGGGAAAGATCAATAAAAAGTTTTTTAAGGCTGAGAAAGATTCGCTTGGAATGATCATCACGACCGGTGTAAATTGCAATACCTGCCACCATGGCACTTCACACCCCGAAATAAAGGTTCCTGAAGAACACCATTTTGGCCCTGGAGGCCCGGGCCCGGGTGGTCCCCCTCCTGGAGGAGGACCTGGTGGACCTGGTCCCGGTGGTAAAAACTAACCGCAGCACTTTTTCATTGGTATGGCGCTCAGGCTTTCAATTTATGGAGGCTTGGGCGCCATTCTGGTTTTAAGAAGAAGGTTTTTTTAAAATTTGCTTTGTCAATCTGCTAATCATTTCCTCATTTATTATTATTGTACAATGTTATCTTTACGGCATAAAAAGATAGTTTAAAGTAACATTCCGTTACCCCAGTTATTGTCGAATTATGATAAAACGCCCTTTAAGTACCGGCATTGGTATATTGATGCTGATTACCCTGCTCGTTTACGCCAATCATTTTAACAACGCTTTTCATTTTGACGATTTTCACACCATCATCAACAATGCCAACATCCGCTCGCTGAAAAATATCCCCCGGTTTTTTACTGATGGCAGTACCAGTAGTGTACTACCGCAAAACCAGGCTTACCGGCCCGTTGTTGTTACCAGCCTTGCCATTGATTACTGGCTTGCAGGCGATAATTACGCAGTATGGTTTCAATCATCAACCTTTATATTTTTTTTATTGCAAGGAATTTTAATGGTTTTTTTGTTTAAAAACGTATTTGATAATGCGTTTAACCTAAGCCCCAACGCCTGGCTGGCGCTTATTGCCGTAACCTGGTACATGGTACACCCAGCCAATGCAGAAACGGTGAATTATATTATTGCCCGCACAGATGTGCTTTCAACTGTTTTTGTGTTGCTTGGGTTTATGCTTTATATTTTTTCATCCTTTTGCAGAAAGACATACCTGTACCTGCTGGCGATTGGCGTTGGCGTGTTGTGTAAAACAACTGCCGTTATGTTTGCCCCCCTTTTGTTTTTCTATATTTTATTTTTTGAAGCGAAGCTCAGTCTGCCGGATGTTTTTAACAGGGCTAATTTTAAACAAGTTCGGGATGTGGTATTAAAAACCTTACCGGCTTTGATTTTTTGCGCCTTTATGTTTTGGTTAACCGATAGGATGACCCCGAAAACCTGGGAACCCGGGGGCACCAAACCGCTCGATTACCTCATTACCCAACCTTTTGTAATCCTTCATTATTTTTACGAGTTTTTTGTGCCCACCAGTTTAAGTGCCGATACTGACTGGAAGTTATTGCCCTCAGTTTGGGACATCCGGTTTTTTGCCGGATGTATTTTTATTTTGGGGATGATTGTTGCTGCCTTTTATACTTCAAAAAAGAAACGGCTGCGCCCGGTAAGCTTTGGAATAACCTGGTTTTTTTTAACCCTTGTACCCACTTCAAGCATCATACCGCTTGGCGAGGTGCTGAACGACCACCGCATGTATTTTCCATTTATAGGACTGGTGATGGGTATTACCTGGGTTTTGGGCCTATTGTGGCTAAAGTACAGCGCCTTTGCAAAAAAGGAAATCGTAATAGGGTTCATCCTCGCGTTATTTGGTGCTTATGCTTACGGTACCTGGCAGCGAAATATTGTTTGGCATACTGAAGAAAGTTTATGGCATGACGTAACCGTTAAGAGCCCCAAAAACGGCCGGGGCATGATGAACTACGCCCTGGCAGAATTAGATTTGGGCAATTATGATATAGCCGAAATTTACCTTAAAAAGGCAGAGGAACTCACCCCTGATTACTCTTTCGTTTATACCAACCTGGGTATAGTGGAGGAACGAAAAGGCAACATGACCCTGGCCGAAAACTATTACAAAGCAGGTGTTAAGTTAGGGAGCAGGTTTCCTGATCCATTGTACTTTTATGCCAGGTTTTTAACCAAACAAGCGCGTTATGCAGAGGCTATACCTTTACTTGACGCGTCTATCAAAGTATCGCCCTTATATGTATCGCCCCGCGTTTTGTTGATGAATATTTATTCAATAAAAGGCGATTGGGAGAAACTGGAATTATTATGCCGCCAAACGCTTAGCTTTTCGCCCCAAAATACGGATGCGCTTAAATACCTTGTAATTGCCGCAAAAAAACAAAATACACTGGATCTGCAGGCAGATAAAATTAAAGCGGCTCCAACGCCCGAAAAATATGCAGACCTTAGTCTGCTGAATTACCAGGCAGGACGTTACCCGCAGTGTATTGCTATGGCACAGGAAGCCCTGAAACTGAAGCCTGGTTTTGCTGAAGCCTATAATAATATGGGGGCCGCTTACACTAAATTGCAGCAATATAATGAAGCAATTGATGCCCTTAAACAGGCTTTGAAATCGGCGCCAGGTTTTGTGCTGGCCCAAAATAACCTGGTGCTGGCTGAAGAAGAGATTGAGGCCAAAGGGATAAAAACCACCCAATTAACTGCCGCCGATTATATTGATCTGAGCCTGTATTATTTTAACAATCAGTTATATAGTGAATGCATAAAAGCTTGTAGATATGCCTTAATACTTAGGCCTGGCTATGATATAGCCTATAATAACATTTGCGCCGCCTATAATAAACTCGGGCAGTGGGATCTGGCAATAGCCGCAGCTAAAAACGGGCTACAGCTAAATTCAAATAACCAGATCCTAAAAAATAATCTTGCTGAATCTCTAAAGGGAAAGAATGCAGGCGGTAGATCTAATTAAAAGATGGTTGCAGCTACATTATTTTTTGTTGAAAAAGAAAACCCTGATATCCGGTTTCGATGATAAGATCAGAGGCTTCAATAAACTAATGCCAGTTGATAAAAACATGGCCTTTAGTTTATTGACACCACCATCGGCTTTAATCCTTTCCTTTAAGGTTGAAAAATCCAAAGAATCAAGCTGGACATCTTGGGCCTTTACGAAGCCATGCCGGTTTAACAGCATGGTAAGGTTTTTTTGATTAAAATAATTCATGTGCGGGCTATGGAAGTTGAATTGCCACATCCGCGTGAGGTAGGAGCTGATGCCGAGCTTATTGAGCAGCATGGCCGATCTGTAAAAAAAAGCCGTCACTCATCGGCAGATTAATGATCAGCGTTCCGTTTTCGGCAAGATCCTCTTTCAGGGCGATGATCAGGTCGTCCAGCTCTTTAATATGTTCAAAAACGTCATTAAAAATAATAAAATCGTAACCCTTTTCGCTTTTAACTTCCGGACTGGGGTAAAAGCCGTAGGAAACAGTGAGCCCGTTTGCGTTATAATAATCCTGGTGCGAATTTTCAGGCTCGATGCCGGTACAATCGATTCCTTTTTCCTGGCAAACTTTTAACCACCAGCCATTGCCGCTGCCAATTTCAAGGCCTTTTAACTTTTCGCCTTTCAGTTCTTCCAGCTTTTTGATGATGGTTTCAAAATTCCCGAAACGAAGTTTCTTCAAACCAATTTCGCGTGATTGCAGTTCAAGGTCAGATTTAAAAGAGAAATCAAAATTGGCGTCCGAAGTAAACAAACCACATTCAGGACATTTATAAACATCAAACTTTAATTTAAATTGTAGCTTCGACGAACTGCCGCAAACCGGGCATTGTATTTGATCCATGTAGTAATATCTCGTAAATTTTAAATGGTTTGATCTTTATTTTCCGCCTTTTTCATCTTCTCAATTAACAGCGCCATTTCCTGCGTTAAACGGGTGATACTATGCTGTGATTTTGAGCTTACCACCGAAAGATGCAAAAGATAAATCAAAATTAAAAAAATGAAGGCGGTAAAAACCAGGTTGGGCGGGTCAAATACACCAAATATTTTCGACATCAGGTTTAACCCTTTCGTCCAAAAAGAGAAAAGCACCAATATAAAGGTACATAAACACCAAACTATAGCGTACTCTTCCCTTAGCTTTCCCTTGGTGATCAGCCGGGCGATGTAGCCAATAAAAACACAATTAATGATGATGGTAATAACCTGGATCCTTGACATATGATTAAGTTTTTTTTCTGATAAAAATAAATAACATGCTGATCGTTACTTTTATACAGTAATACACAGACTTAAAATTACGTATAGACGATTTTCCCGCAAGCCGTTCACTCATCACTACCGGCACTTCCTTTGTTGAAAGACCGTATTTTGAGAAAAGCACCAGTGATGCAGGTTCCGGAAATTCATCCGGGTATTTTTCTACCGCCAACGCAATGCCAGCTTTATCAAACAACCTGAAACCCGAAGTGCTATCATATATATTACCGCCGGTCAGTACTCTGTTGAGCCAGTGAAAGTAGCGGATCCCCAGCCTGCGGGCAAATGATGATTTAAAGCCGCCTTCGTCTAAAAAACGGGAACCAATAACAATGTTTGTCTTGGTTTGATCATAAAACTCAAGCAATTTAATGAGCTCCCAGGGCGGGTGCTGCCCGTCACCGTCTATCTGGCAGGCCAGATCAAAGCCATTTTCCATGGCGTATAAAAAGCCGGTTTGTACCGCGCCGCCAATACCCAGGTTAACCAGCAGGTCGAGTAAAATAATGGGGTAAAGGCTGGCCACCCATTGGGTGTCGTCTTTGGAGCAATCATTCACAACCGCAATTTCCATTTTAAAATGTGCAGGTAATTTGAGATGTAGCAATTGCTCCAATATTAAAGGGAGCGAGTTTCCCTCATTATAGCACGGAATGATGATGAGAATTTTAGTCATTAATCTTGACTGCCTTTATGATATAATTTCCCTGCTAATATATCGTATAATTCATTTTTATAACAGCGCATCATAAAGTTTTTATCCATTATTTTAACAAATTGTAAAAATTTGCCGCCAATTGTGCATCCATTTTAAAGATTTCTTAAAAATCAGAAGTTAGCCAACTTAATAAACTAATGGTTAAATTTAAATGAAACAATTTTCAAATAACTGTTTCATTTTAAGCTTGTTTAACGTATATTTGGTTACTACCAATTATAGATCAGTTGCGGGAAGAGTAATACTATTGTTGTTTTACTTAAATCCATTGGTGCTATGATAAACAATCCGGCCAGACTAACTGCAGTTTTGGATCATTTATGCCCTTGCGGCAAAGGAAAACGTGCTGACCTTGAGCGGATACATCGGGGGATGCTTGTAAAAATATTCTTTTTTTGGCTGCCGCTGAAAAGATACAAGTGCATGAAATGCCGGCGAAAGCGACTGATATTGGGTTGAGTATTATATTATTTGGTCATAAATTGATAACCTCTGGCCGGGTTTTGCCTTGATTTTAATTATTGCTTATTTATTAAACCGCGTTGAAATTAAAGTTTTAAAACCTATTTTTATTGGTAAATGCAGGTGGCCAATTGCCAACTGTATTTATAAACTTTGATTTTATGAACCGACGGAACTTTGTAAGACTATCTGCCACTACTACGGCGGCATTATTGTTCAGCAGAATAACTTATGCCGCGCCCGGCGGAGCGTTATTGCACATGCCCGATGAAGTTTGGGCCGATGCGGGGGCCGGTTGGTTTCGCCTAAAAAAAACAGGATTTGCATTATTCACTTTAAACGATATAGAAGTTAGCCTTGAAAAAAACGGCAATGCTCAGGGTGTTTACCTGCAATCTCCCGTTAAGCCGGTAGCTGGCGTGCGGATGAAATGGAAATACGATGTTAAGACGGGAATTAAAACTTTTGGTGATAGCTGGGAAAGGACGTACGGTGATGCGGGATGGAAAAAGACTGGCGGCACCAAAAAGAACGCCTGGTATGTGCTATTACATGATAAAAAGCAAACCGCCTGTTTTGGTGTAAAAACCGGATGTAGCGCGTTTTGCTGGTGGGCCGTGAACCCCGGCAGCCTTGAGCTAACGATGGATACCCATTCGGGCGGGGTGGGTGTTGAATTAGGTTCGCGCAAACTCCATGCGGCCGATATTATTACCACAGAGGGCATGTCAGCAGAAAATCCGTTTGCCACCGGCCGCAGGTTTTGCCAAATGATGTGCGAAAAACAGCGTTTACCAAAGCAACCCGTTTACGGTATTAACGACTGGTACTATGCTTATGGGAATAACTCGTCATCGTTGATCAAAGAAACAACTGCATTAATGGCCGAACTGGTAACTGACACCAACAACCGGCCTTTTTCAGTAATAGATGCAGGCTGGGCTGTTTATTCACCCTATTTGCCGGGTGATGGTGGTTGGGCGGATGATTTTTCGAGGCCCAATGATAAGTTTAAGGACATGCAGGTAATGGCGGGTGATATTGTAAAACTGGGTATGCGCCCCGGTTTATGGACGCGACCGCTGTGCGCAAAATACAATGATAGCCGCTCGCTGCTTGCCCCTAAAATAAAAGGCCGCGATGATCCTAAAAATCCGGTGCTCGATCCAACAATTCCTGAGAATATTGAACGTGTAAAATATAATTTATCGGTTTACCGCCAGTGGGGCTTTGAATTGGTAAAACATGACTATACCACCTATGATATTTTTGGCCGCTGGGGTGTTGAAATGACAGATAGCATGACACAACCGGGCTGGAGCTTTTATGATAAAAGCAAAACCACGGCCGAGATTATTAACAATTTATATTATTCCATTCGCGAAGCCGCGGGCGATATGTACGTGATTGGTTGCAATACCGTGAGCCATTTATCAGCCGGAGTTTTTGAACTGAACCGGATTGGGGATGACACGAGCGGGAAAGAATGGGCCCGTACCCGTAAAATGGGCGTAAATACCATGGGCTCAAGGATGCATCAACACAATATTTTTTATGCCGCGGATGGCGATTGTGTAGGGCTAACAAGCCAGATGCCGTGGGATAAGAATAAACAATGGATGCACTTACTGGCTGAAAGCAGCGCGCCATTATTTATTTCGGCAGAGCCAGGCGCTTTGGGGGCCGAACAAAAAGCGATGATCAAACAAAGTTTTGCCAATGCGGCCAAAATTCAACCCATCGGGGAGCCGTTAGACTGGCTTGATAATTCGCTGCCAGCCAAATGGAAATTAAATGGTCGGGAAGTGGATTTTGATTGGAGTTGATGGGTTTGGTTGATTAGTGAATGGTTGATTAAGTCAAATAGATATGAAAAAAATCAGCATTTTATCTTTACAAGGATATTTGGCGATGATCTTATTGACCAACATTATTTTCGTTTCCTGTAAAAATAACAGCGGCCAATTTACGGCGGGTAAAAGAGCTATTGTAAAAGACAGTGTTATCCGTATGATTACAAATATCTCAAAGGATGTTTCCGCAAAAGGGCCCGGTTGCCTGGCTGGCTTATTTTGAAAACGATGCAGGTTTTTTTATGGCGAATGACGGGCAGCTGGCGTTAAAGGATTATCCATCGGCAGTATCATTTGTAAAGAACACGCTCATTAAACTAATGCCAAAGATCAGCTTGCAATGGAAAAATGTGAAGATTGATCCGCTTAGCTCATCCCTGGCGATAATTGGAGCCGAGTTTCATGAAGATATTGTAACGTCAGATGGTAAAACTCTTTCAGCTGATGGTTATTTTACCGGAACCGCGCACTTCGATGGTAAATACTGGAAACTGAGAAACTTGCACTGGTCGTCAACACGGCTTAAAATACCAGCTGCTTAAAAAACCTGCATTTTTACGGTTGTTTCATATTAATCTTTTCAGGCGCTGCGATCTCAATTATCAAAAACGGTTCCCGTGCCTGACAAGTTAACGGCTGTCAATCTGCCCCATGTAAACTTTCAAGGCATGGACTATTGACGCTGCAATGGCCTCCTGCCCGGCCTGGGAGTTTAAATATTTTTCTTCAGTAGGATTATTGATATAGCCTGTTTCAACCAATACAGCGGGCATGGCGCTGTGGGCCAAAACCAAAACACCTTGTTCCTTAACGCCACGGCTGTGACGACCGTCTTCGTTTACAAACTCGTTATTCAATAGTTGCCCATATAATATGCTTTGCTTGCGGTATTTTTGCATAAAGGTGTTAAGCACGATGAGCGACGTTGGGTCGCTTTCACTGTAACCACCATAAGTTTTTTGATAATCCTTTTCAATATAGATGGACGCGTTTTCCCTTAATGCTTCCATTTGCTCTTCTTTTCGGTGAAAACCATAAACGAGCAGCATTACGCCCCTTTCTTTGTGCGTTCTTTCGGCGGTACCTTCAGGCGATGAATTACAATGGATGGAAATAAACAAGTTGGCATTGTTTTCGTTGGCTATTCCGGCGCGCCGGTTTAGAGGAATGAACCTGTCGGATGTGCGGGTCATGATCACCTTCAGCCCGGGCATCGTGTTTTTTATCAGCTGATCAACTTTTTTAGCAATTGCAAGCGCGACGTTTTTTTCCAGGGAGTAGGAGCCGTGAGCCCCGGGGTCTTTGCCGCCGTGTCCGGCATCAATTACAACCGTTTTAAATTTGAACGCTGGTTTTGATTGCTGCCCTGCGGCTATGTAACCAATTAATGTTAAAAGTAAGGTGAGCCCAAAGCTTACCAATACCTTTAAACTTTTAAGGTATTTAATCATTAACTGGATAAGAGTTAATTAAAAAAATTGTTTTAACTCGCTTTTTTTGCCGCAAGTTTATTGCATTTGGGGCAAACGCCTGTTGCATACAAAGTAAACCCGGTTGGCTTAAAGCCATTGGGGAGATTTAAAGCGGGGAGGTTTAACTCGTCCAGGCAATAAACATTATTGCAAACGGTACAATTAAAATGCAGGTGTTCATCATGATGATGATTTTCTTCGCAATTGGAGGAGCACATTGCATAGTTAGCAGTTCCATTTAAGTCAAATACTTTATGGATAATACCTTTTTCTTCAAAGGCATTCAGTATCCGGTATAATGTTACGCGGTCTATATCGTCCAGCACGCTTTCGAGATCGGGCTGCGAAGTGGCTACGTTTTTTGCGGCTAACATTGACAACACCTTTAATCGCGGGCCTGTTTTTTTGAGGTGGTGCTTTTCAAGCAATGCTTCAAACTTTGTATCAGATGTTTGTATCATTGAAGCTGAGATAAAAATGTACGGGCAAAGGTAAAAAGAATAATGATAGAATTTTAATCTGCCCGATTTTCTAATGAATATTTAACCCGGTATGATCGTTATCACAATTGCTAACCTCAACACTGTTTTTTGAGTTTTCCGGTTTTTTCTGATCAGTGTTTATGCTGGCTGTCGCCCAAATGATATGACGAATGCCCTCTTTGCCGGCAGCTGCCACTATACCTGAAATTAAAAAAATGAGCAGTAGCGATCATTAAACCGCCTACAGGAACTACCAGCGCCTCATGCCACCCGGAAACAAACACGTGCCCGATGATGATAATGACAAAACCTCCAATCAGTAAAAAAACCGGCAAAGGCTTATGGTGGGTCTTTGCATAGGATAAACCTATCGCGTATACTCCAATAAAAAATGCAAAAATAATCATACTCCATTCAAGCAGCGGATTTGCTAAAAAGCCCAAACCAACCAACGGTAAAAAAGTAATCAGTATCGGTACAATCGCGCAATGAATAGCGCATAATACTGAGGCGGTCATCCCCACGCTATCCAATTTCGAGTTGCTTTTTTCAAAAATCATGTTG
>NZ_CAIWNH010000195.1 GCF_903913935.1 uncultured Mucilaginibacter sp. | reverse complement strand
AGGAGTTGATGGTTCATAGATCATAGTTCATAGTCGAAATTAGCTTTTCCCCCCATGAACCATCAACTATGAACCATGAACTATTCATTATAGTTCTAATTTAAGGATCTGCCCGAAAGGCAAATCCTTAATAATATTCATTATATATTCCGTTTTATCATGCAAGCCCACTTTGTCAAGTGATTTATCCGGCCTGTCGACCCTAAAATAGGCCAGCAGCGTGAATTTATCATCCCGCAGCTGTACATAATCGGGTATTTTGGCAACGCCTTTTACTTTTATGATATGATAGATCATAGTTGATGGTTCATGGTTCATGGCAGAAAGAATTGTGGGTTTTGCATCCATACAATATTCAAATATCTACTTTTCTACTATGAACTATGAACTATGAACCATCAACCATGAACTACAATGCCAACACTTCCTTCACCCGTTCGGCAGCTTCCTTAAGCAATATGGCCGAGTAACCTTTTAAGCCTGAATTATCAATCAGTTGTTTTGCTTCAACAGCATTAGTGCCCTGTAAACGAACGATGATGGGTACCGGGATATTGCCTATTTCATGGTAAGCATCAATAACACCTTGTGCCACACGGTCGCAACGTACGATGCCACCAAAAATATTGATCAGGATGGCTTTTACATGCGGATCTTTTAAAATGATATTGAAAGCAGCCTTAACAGTTTGCGCATTGGCAGTTCCGCCTACGTCCAAAAAGTTAGCAGGCTCGCCGCCGGCAAGTTTAATAATGTCCATCGTTGCCATGGCCAAACCAGCACCGTTTACCATGCAACCAACGTTGCCATCAAGCTTTACATAGTTAAGGTTTGATTTGCCGGCCTCAAATTCCATTGGGTCTTCTTCGTCAGTATCGCGCATTGCGGCATAATCCGGGTGACGGAATAAGGCATTTTCATCCAGGTTTACTTTGGCATCAACTGCCAATATTTTATTGTCGGATGTTTTTAAAACCGGGTTGATCTCAAATTGTGATGAATCAGTCGCGTCATAAGCTTTATATAGTGCCGTGATGAATTTCACCATTTCTTTAAAGGCATCACCCGAAAGCCCAAGGTTAAAAGCAATTTTACGTGCCTGAAACCCTTGCAGGCCAACTTTAGGATCAATTTCTTCTTTATGGATCAACTCAGGGGTTGAATGTGCAACTTCTTCAATATCCATGCCGCCTTCAGTTGAATACATGATGATATTGCGGCCTTTTGCCCTGTCGAGCAATACGCTGATATAAAATTCTTTGGTAGCACTTTCGCCCGGGTAATAAACATCCTGGGCAACCAAAACTTTTCTTACTAATTTTCCTTCGGGGCCGGTTTGGGGGGTAACCAGCTGCATGCCTAATATCGCGCCAGCTCTTTCTTTAACCTCTTCCAGGTTTTTGGCTAATTTAACGCCGCCGCCTTTACCGCGGCCACCGGCATGGATCTGGGCTTTAATAACTACCCAGTCTGAACCGTAATCTTCTTTCATTTTTTTTGCAGCTTCAGTAGCCTGTTCAACAGTATCGGCAACAATGCCTTCCTGAACCCTAACGCCAAAGCTTTTTAATATGGCTTTACCCTGATATTCGTGAATGTTCATGTCTTTTGAAGAATTTGCCGTAAAGCTAATAAATAAGTCCGAAAGTCAGGAAGTCCGAAAGTCTGGAAGGAAATTTATTGTGAGGATTTTTACATTAGAGAATCAAAACTATTTTCTGTTTTTTTTGAACATTTTTTTACTAATCTCCAATCACTGATCTCTAATCTCCTTATCTTCGCCCATGCTCAAAGCCAAAAATATCCATAAAGCATACGGACAGCTCGAAATATTAAAAGGTGTTGACCTTGAGGTGAAGAAAGGCGAGATCGTGACCATAGTAGGTGCGTCGGGTGCCGGAAAAAGCACGCTGCTTAATATTTTAGGCACCTTAGACAGGCCTGGCCTGGGTAAACTTTTTATAGACGGCATTGAAGTAAGCGGACTTAATAAGAAAAATTTGAGCGCGTTCCGTCAGCAGCGCATCGGGTTTATATTCCAGTTTCATCATTTGTTGAATGAATTTGATGCCATCGAGAATGTATGCATCCCGGCTTTTATTGCAGGAACATCTAAACAAGATGCAGAAAAAAGAGCGGTTGAACTGCTCAAACTGCTTGGCCTTGGCGAAAGATTGAATCATAAACCGAGCGAACTATCTGGCGGAGAGCAGCAGAGGGTGGCTGTTGCCCGGGCACTGATCAATAAGCCGGCTATAATTTTTGCCGATGAGCCTTCGGGCAACCTTGACTCAACAAACGCTTTGGAGTTACACCAGTTGTTTATAAAGTTACGTACCGATTTTAATCAGACGTTTGTAATTGTTACCCACAACCAGGATCTGGCCGATCTGTCGGACCGTACGGTGATGATGAAGGACGGATTGATCGTAAGTTGAGCCTCACCCAACCCTCTCCAAAGGAGAGGGCTTAAAAACAAATGTCCGGGGGCGCAGTTTCAAGTCCTCGCCAAAGGAGAGGATGAGTGAGGGCTTCGCCGTTTAGGTGAGGCAACTCGGGCGCGAACGGAAGTGAAGACCAAAATTTGTACTACTAACGGAGCATGTATATTTTAATTACCGCAGCCACATCGGCACAAGCCTATAAGCTTAAAAATAGTTTGAATTCGACTTATATTATTCTTGGCGATTATATGGATTTGCCAGCTATTATGCTAAAAAACGCCAATATGATCAAACTGCCCAGCCCGGCATCAGCTTCGTATGCGCACGAAATGCTAACTTTATGCCTGGATAAGCAAATTAATTCTGTTTACACTTTGAAGGATGAGGAGCGGCGGCTCTTAGCGGAAGCGGAACAGTTGTTTCGAGAGTTTGGAATAGAATTACATCATATTTGATAAATTTGGTTCAAAAACCATATTTTCCATTTTTTTATGTACCGGTGGGACATGGAAAAAGTTAAGGAAACTTATTGAAGCTGATTGGATAATATAAAATCATGAAAAAAAGAGGATTAGTTATTCTTGGAGTCTGCGTGGCAGTGTTACTAATCATCCTTGCTTTACCATTTTTGATAAGAAAAATTCCAGAGCATAATGACGAAGAATTAGTGAAGCAAACAAATGAAATAATTAAGAAATTGGAGGATTACAGAGAAAAGCATCATACGGTTCCAGATTCATTAGAACAGTTGGGGTTAAAAATACCGGAAGATTTTCCTTTGGATTATATTAAAGAAGATAGTTTAGATTATGTAATTGGCTTTCAGTTTGTTGCCTTTCATTCAAAAGCCTATCATTCAAATAGAAGACGATGGGAAATTAATTAAACGATTTTAAATCCACACTTTCCTGCTATGAACCATGAACCATCAACTATGAACCAATGAAGCTACACACCATAGATACCGTTTTTTTTAAATTAGATGGCGGCGCCATGTTTGGCGTTGTGCCTAAGACAATTTGGAGCAGAACCAACCCGGCTGACGAGAACAACCTTTGCACCTGGGCCATGCGGTGTTTGCTTGTTGAGGATGAAGGCAGGCTGATCCTGATCGATACAGGTATCGGCAACAAACAGGATGAACGATTTTTTAGTCATTATTATTTGCATGGCGATGCCAGTATGGATAGTTCACTAAATAAATTGGGCTTTCACCGGGACGATATCACAGACGTTTTTTTAACCCACCTGCATTTTGACCACGTTGGTGGAGCTGTTATCAGGCACGGAGAAAAACTGGAGCCTGCTTTTAAAAATGCAACCTATTGGAGTAATGAACAACACTGGGAATGGGCGGTTAACCCGAATGAAAGGGAAAAAGCATCGTTTTTGAAAGAGAATATTTTACCTATACAGGAAAGCGGGCAGTTGAAGTTTATCCCTGCAGAAGACGGGTTCAAATTTACGGACAATATCAGCATCAAATTTGCTTACGGACACACCGATGCGATGATGCTGCCTTTGATCAACTACAAAGGACATTCCGTATTATATATGGCAGACCTGTTGCCATCAGTGGGGCATATTCCGTTGCCATATGTAATGGCTTATGATATGTTTCCACTAAAAACTTTGCGCGAAAAAAAAACTTTTTTTAACGGAGGCTATTGACAAACAATATATTTTGTATCTTGAACACGACCCCGTAAATGAATGTTGTACATTGCATCAAACCGAAAAGGGCATTAGGCTAAAGGAAACTTTTAACCTGAAGGAAATTTAAATGGGGGTTAATTTTTACCGCAAAAACCGTGCAATTAAACACATAAAATCAGCAAAATGTAAATATTTATTTATGCATAGATTTTGAAAAAATCTTGCAACAATTTCCTACCTTTGCACGTTCATTTCTAAAATAAAAATCGAGGCTAATAAAATAAATGAGACAACTCAAAATAACCCAATCAATTACCAATCGTGAGTCACAATCTCTTGATAAGTATTTACACGAAATTGGTAAAGTTGACCTGATCACAGCCGAAGAAGAAGTAATATTAGCTCAAAAAATAAGGGAAGGTGACCAGGCAGCTTTAGAGCGTTTGACCAAAACCAACCTTCGTTTTGTAGTTTCTGTAGCTAAACAATATCAAAACCAGGGCTTAACCCTTGGCGACTTAATAAACGAGGGAAACCTTGGACTAATAAAAGCTGCAAAGCGTTTTGACGAAACAAAAGGCTTTAAATTTATTTCGTACGCGGTATGGTGGATCCGCCAATCAATATTGCAGGCTATTGCGGAGCAATCGCGCATTGTGCGTTTACCATTGAACCAGGTAGGCTCATTAAGCAAGATCAGCAAGGCATTTTCTAAATTAGAACAGGAATTTGAACGCGAACCTTCACCTGAAGAGTTGGCGGATATGCTGGAAACTACTGTTGATAAAATATCTGATACATTAAGTAATTCAGGCCGCCATGTATCCATGGATGCTCCGTTTGTGCAGGGCGAAGAAAATACACTGCTGGATGTGCTGGAAAACCAGGAACCCAATACCGATTCGATACTGATCAATGAGTCATTGTCTGAAGAGATCAAACGTTCCCTGTCAACCCTTACCGAACGGGAGCGCGAAATCATCGTTTTGTTCTTCGGTTTAGGTACCAACCATCCGCTGTCGCTGGAGGAGATCGGCGAGAAATTTAACCTTACCCGCGAACGTGTAAGGCAGATAAAAGATAAAGCTATTACAAAATTGCGCACGCCCGGCCGATGCCAGTTATTGAAAACTTACCTGGGGAATTAGTATTTAGTCGACAGTACCTGGTAAATCGACGATATTAAATTTCGCAATTAAATACATAAAAAATATCCCGCGACAGAGTTGCGGGATTTTTTTATTTTATATCGTTAAAGAAGGAATGGTAAGCGAAAATGGCAATTTAGTGAGTT
>NZ_CAIWNH010000194.1 GCF_903913935.1 uncultured Mucilaginibacter sp. | reverse complement strand
GATCTCTTATAGCTGCGAAAGCATTCCCAGGTTCCTATCCGTCGGCACCTTAGCTCTTATCTTAATGTTAACCCTGGTCTTTTCTTTATATAGGCCAATAAAAAGGGAAAATAAAGAACGGGTTGGGATCTATTTAATGATCGTACCGGTAATTGCTCTTTATAGTTTTGCCGCCACGTACGGAATGAATTGTGTTTTTGACCATTCGGTCCCGGTTATATTTAACACCAGGGTGAACGGTAAATATTTCACCACAGGAAAGAACTCCGGATATTATTTAACAGTTAGCCCATGGGGTGACCATAAAAAACCTGAAGATATTGAAGTGGGGAAGTCACAGTATAACAATACTCAACTCGGCCAAATAGTGAAAATCAACCTAAAAAAAGGATTAGTGACAATACCCTGGTATTATTTGGAGGAATAGAATTTACACACCAACAAAGGCGAAAAAACCACAAACACTAAACAAAAAATCCGAAATCGAACATCCGACTTCCGAAATCTTCTTGTCGTTCGTCCGGTTTTGAATAGCAACGGGTTGGAATCATAACGGACAAAAGGTAATATTCCCTTACCTTAGCCGCCGATATGCCCCAACTCGATATTCTTTACCAGGACGATCACCTGGTTGCCATTAACAAGCCGCATGGGTTGCTGGTGCACCGTTCGCCGATTGCCAGCGATGCCACAGAATTTGCCCTGCAATTGCTGCGCGACCAGTTGGAACGGCATGTATTCCCGGCCCATCGCCTTGATCGTAAAACAGGCGGGGTATTGTTATTTGCTTTAAGCAAAGAGGTGGAGAAACTGATGCAGCAGCAGTTCCAGGAAAATAGGGTGGATAAAAAATACCTGGCCATCGTTCGCGGGTTTACGGATGATGAAGGCGAAATTGATTATGCGCTGCGAAAAGAGAACGGCACCCTGCAGGAAGCCTTTACCCGCTACAAAACCCTTGCCTGTGCTGAATTGGACGTACCGCTGGGCAACCACCCCACATCGCGCTATTCATTGGTGGAGGCTAACCCGGCTACAGGCCGTATGCACCAGTTGCGCAAACATTTCAGCCATATCTTTCATCCTATCATCGGCGACCGTACCCATGGCTGCAACAAACAAAACAAATTATTTAAGGAACGCTGGCAGCTGGATACCATGCTATTGCATGCCTCGCAATTAAGTTTCCATCACCCGGTTACCAAAGCACCCATCCATATTGAAGCACCATTGCAGGCCGAGTTTTTAAGGGTAATGGGCATAATGGGGTGGAAACCGGCTTAATTCATATCCATTTTTATTTGCTGCTATTGATCAACTCTTCGGCTTTTTCCAAAAGAAAAGTCAAAGTCTATTATACTATTAGTAGGCTATTCGGGGTGTATCTTCGAAAATACTCATTTTTATTTTTAATTGCAATCAAATCATTAAAGTTGATAATTAATGAAAGGGGTGCACAAAAAAAGCGTTCCGTATCTCACCCCGGAACGCCTCCAACATTTTTTGATATTTTAATGCCGATACAACTAAACCTCAGATACCATTTTAAGAGTACCCAAATCCTTTATTTATCAAATTGATCTTTGCGAATCAATTATTTAAAACTCAATTTTAAATGGCGTAATAATATGGTGTTTTAACACAACGATATTTATTCTATCAGCCAGTAAATCAACACTATTTGCAGTATAATCTTTATAAAATAAAGGCAATTGCAGTAAACTTGCTAATTGTTTAATGAATATTTAAAAT
>NZ_CAIWNH010000193.1 GCF_903913935.1 uncultured Mucilaginibacter sp. | reverse complement strand
TAAAAAAGGGCATCTTAAAAAATGCGAGGCAATCTGATTTGGACAAAAGAGCATTACAATTACAGATTTTGAAGGATATCAAGGAAAATGCCCTTTCAATTTAATTTATAACCAATGATAAATGATAAACAACTTATAAAATTAGGACTATTGTGTATATGTATGCTGCCATTTTATGCGATGGCGCAAACTAAATCTTCCTACAATCCATTACAGGTATTCGATCCTTCATTTTTCACCCATAACGGGAATGAATTGAGAAGTGCCAATGGAGCACCAGGACCTAAATACTGGCAAAATTCAGCCAGTTACGTTATTAGCGCAGCTTTGATAGAAAAAGATACTTCGGTAAAAGGGGATGTTAGTATTAATTACACGAATAACAGTCCAGATACGCTTAACTATTTATGGCTGCAAGTTGATCAGAATTTATTTAGGGCAGATTCACGAGGAACAGCTGCAACACCCGTTACAGGTGGCCGCTTTGATGTAAAAAAATATACTAAAGGATACCAGATAGATTCGGTTTCTGTTACTTACATGGGAAAAACCTACCAGGTTGAACCTGTAATTTCTGATACCCGTATGGAAATACGTCTACCCTTTGCGGTAAAGCCACATGGTGACCAGATTAGTATAAAAGTAAATTATTCTTTTTTTGTTCCTGAACATGGTGCCGACCGGATGGGCAGATTGTCCACTAAACAAGGGATGATCTATCAATTGGCCCAATGGTACCCGCGCATGTGTGTTTATGACGATGTGGAGGGATGGAACACTTTACCTTACATGGGCGAGGGGGAGTTTTATTGCGAATACGGCGATTATGATTATTTTATTACTGTACCATCTGATATGATAGTTGCCGGCTCGGGCGATCTTCAAAATCCACAACAGGTTTTAACAGGCACACAAATTAAGCGTTTGGCAGATGCAGGAAAGAGCGATAGTACGGTTAGTATTATTAGCAGGCAGGAAGTTGGCACTCCCGGTTCAAGGCCGAAGCAGCAGGGTACATTAACCTGGCACTATAAAATGCATAACACACGCGATGTTTCTTGGTCAGCATCCAGATCATTTATCTGGGACGCGACGCGTATCAACCTGCCTTCAGGAAAAGGTGGCCTGGCCATGGCCGTATATCCTGTAGAAAGTGTAGGGCATGAAAGATATAGCCGGGCGGCCCAGTATTTGAAGCATAGTATTGAGTTCTACTCCAACAGTTATTTTGTTTATCCCTGGCATTCGGCATTTGTAGTGGCGGGTGTGGCGCTTGGTATGGAATATCCGGGTATAGTATTTTGCAGCTATGAAATAAAAAATGACGATCTGTGGCGCGATGTTACCCATGAAATTGGGCATAACTGGTTCCCCATGATAGTCGGCAGTAATGAACGCCGCTTTATGTGGATGGATGAGGGTTTAAATACCTTCATTAATGGATACTCCACCGCCGCATTTAATCGTGGCGAATATGTGGATACCTCCAGCGCGGCGATAGGTATCACGCGCAGCCTGCTGAAAGAGAAAGCTCCATTAATGACAGCGCCGGAAGTAATGACCGAAGGTGGCCTATATTATTATAAAACAGCTTTGGCTTTAAATATCCTGCGAAATGAAGTTTTAGGGCCAGATAGGTTTGACTACGCTTTTAATGTCTATATAAAACGCTGGGCGTATAAGCACCCCCAGCCGGATGATTTTTTCCGCACGATGAATGATGCAGCCGGTGATAACCTCAATTGGTTTTGGAAAGAATGGTTTTATACTACCTGGAATGTAGATCAGGCTGTAACCGATGTTAAATACGTAAATAATGACCCATCACAAGGTGCGCTTATATCCATTGAAAACCTGGGAGAAATGGCCCTGCCTGTCACTTTAAAAGTAACCAGGCAAAATGGGGATGTTCAGCTTATAAAACTTCCTGTTGAGGTGTGGCAACGGGGTGCAAAATGGACCTTTAGATGCAATTCAACTACCAAAATTGCTTCTGTGATTATTGACCCTGATAGACGGTTCCCTGATACAGACCGCTGTAATAATGTTTATAAAATGCCTTAATTAAGATGTGTATAACAATTGATATTAATTCGGTTTTAGATATTGCAGTTGCAGCGGGGCATGCGATCATGACCATTTATGATGACCCTGAGCAGGATTTTAACATAACCAGTAAAGAAGATTCTTCTCCTTTAACTATTGCGGATCAGGTATCACATGAACTCATATACAAAGGTTTAACAAAACTGTGTCCTCAAATTCCAATTATATCCGAAGAAGGTAAACACACACCTTATGAAGTGCGGAAAAATTGGGCCTCCTACTGGTGTGTTGATCCGCTGGATGGAACAAAAGAATTTATTAAAAGGAACGGTGAGTTTACCGTAAATATCGCCCTGATCCATAAACAAGTGCCAGTGCTGGGGGTAATTTATATCCCAACGCAAAACCTGCTATATTATGGCGATAGTACTTCAGGGAGTTGGAAGCAGACACCGGGTGAGGAACCACTACAAATAAAGGCAGACAAGAGCACCCATGATTGGATAGCTGTAGGAAGCCGCTCTCATTCGGATTCGGACGAAGATGAAGTCGTCAATCAGTATCCTGTTGTCAATTTCGTAGCCGTTGGCAGTTCCATCAAGTTTTGTATGATCGCCGAAGGGAAAGCCCACCTGTATTTTCGTAGTGGGCCAACTATGGAATGGGATACAGCAGCAGGGCAAGCAATTGCCCATTTTAGCGGTTGTACGGTTGAAACGCTTGCAGGCCAGCCATTATTTTATAATAAGCCGTCTATGTTAAACGATAGTTTTTTGTGTAAAATAAATACGGATGTTTATGAATCAGAAGAAGGATATTAGCCAAAAAGGCATAGTAGTTTGGTTATTTGGCTTGTCTGGGGCCGGTAAAACTACCATATCATCTTTATTGAAAGAGAAACTGGAAAACGACGGCTATAATGCTGTTGCTTTAGATGGCGATGTGTTAAGGCAGGGTATTAATAAAGACCTGTCGTTCAGCGAAGCGGATAGACAAGAAAACCTTAGACGGACGGCAGAAATAGCGAAGATCATGTTAAGCAATAACATGGTAACGATTTGCTCTTTTATAACCCCCCTTGAAAAAAACAGAACGATGGTATCCAATATAATAGGAGAGGGTTATTTCGAAGTTTTTGTTGATTGCTCCTTAAATATATGTTCTAAACGAGATGTAAAGGGTTTATATAAAAAAGCTAAAGCAAATCAAATAACAGATTTTACCGGTATTGGTTCAAGTTTTGAAGAGCCTGAAAAACCGAACCTGGTTATTTCTACTGTACATGAATCTCCTTATGAAAGCATGGAGAAAATTTACAGCGCAATAGCTCCCCGGATCACCTTATTAATGCCAGAAAGGGAAGATATTCTTTCTATGCGTTAAGAATGAAATAATTACGCCGTTTTAAAGGCCAGCTGGATAATAACAGCTGGCTTTTGCGTATGTGAAAGGTGCCTTTATCCATTATAAAATATCCCCATTGATGCTAAAAAACAGGTCTGCAATCCTGTTTGTTTTTTTGCGCTTACCAAAAAAATTTAGTGATAATTCTCAAACATGACGTTTCGGGGAGAAAATTGCAAAAAATATTATGCATCAGCGTTAAAAAGAACGCAATATACTCCCCCAAAAATTCCCGGATGTGAATTGATCGTTAATTTATCAAACGTTTGCGTGGGTTAAGTTTTTGTAAAAACAAACGTTTGCGCTGCGTTTGAGCGCCTTAAACATTGCTTTTATTATGGGTAAGCCCTAATTTCCGTAATTCAAAAACAACTCAAAGTACCAATAAAAACAAACGAACTAATACTAACCCAAAAAATGTATGACTAAAATTTACACGCAACTTGGATCTGGTTTCAGAAAAACAATCTTTCCAATTAAGGGCATAACAGGCAATGCGCTCTTAAAAAATGTCTGCTGCTGTTTGCTAATGCTTTTACCAATCTTTGCAATTGCACAAAACAGGGAGATAACTGGTATCGTAAAAGATAGCAAAGGCGCCCCGGTAATTGGCGCAACCGTCAAAGAAAAGGGCGTAGCTAATTTAACCTCGACAGACGTTAATGGCAAGTTTGTTATTGCATTGAAAAAAAATACCGGCGTACTGGTAATATCCGAAGTAGGCTATATTACTAAGGAAGTTTCGGTTGGCAGTTCCACATCAATTTCAATTGTTTTGGATGAAGACGTAAACAAACTGAATGAAGTGGTAGTGGTAGGATACGGTGCTGTAAAAAAATCAGACCTCACGGGTTCTGTCAGCTCAATAAAAAGCGGCGATCTGAATCTTGGAGGTTCAGTATCAAATGTGGGTCAGGCGATACAGGGCAAAGCAGCAGGTGTACTGGTACAGCAAACAAATTTTGCGCCAGGCGGTGGTATTGCTATTACGATAAGGGGAGGCAACTCCATTAATGCAAGTAATGAACCTTTATACGTTATTGACGGATTTATTTCTGACTACGGCAACCTGATCAACCCAAATGATATCGCCGACATTCAAATCTTAAAAGATGCTTCGGCAACAGCAATATATGGGTCGCGCGGTGCAAACGGTGTAGTCTTAATTACAACCAAGAAGGGAACACCTGGCCAGGTTTCTATTGATGCCGATGTGTCCAACGGCTGGCAGTACGATACTTACAAACCTGCTTTACTTACCGGGCAGCAATATACCGACATTCAAAATGCTACAGCTATTGAGGATGGTAAATCGGCGCCATATGGCTCTGGTTTTGCGCCTGCCAATACTAACTGGTTGCAATCGGCAATACAAACTGCCACCGTTGATAACAGGAGCATTAGCGTAAGCAGCAATAATAAGGATTCCAAAATTTATGCCTCTGTAAACTATCTTAACCAGGTTGGAGTATTAAAGAATACCGATTTCCAAAAATACTCTGCAAGGATGGGAGCCGAAAAAAACCTTAATGAAAATATCAAATTAGGTGCTAATTTTTATGGCTCAAGCTCTATCGCAGATCTGCAGTCGTACACAGGCGATATCACCGCACCAATTTTTGGCCTGCTGGTTGCGCCGCCTAACGTTCCGGTTTATAAACCTGATGGCAGTTTTAATATATTTTATAATCCCCAAACAGGTGGTAACGGCAATCCTATATATAGTTTGCTGTCAGCAACAAATAATACCCAAAATAAATTTGGCAATGGGAACATCTATCTTGATTATTCCTTATTAAAAAACCTTACCTATCACGTAAGTGCGGGTGCCGAATATAATCAAACAATTGCCGGTCAGTATTCGCCAAATAACAGCGCCGAAGGTCTTACAAACCCGGGTATGGCTACCGATCAGTGGTATTCTACATTCAGGTGGCTGGTTGAAAATTATTTTACTTATAAATTTAATATTCATAAGGACCATGATTTCACCATATTGTTAGGTAACTCAAATCAAAAAGACATTGACCAAGGAATAGGTGCAGGGTCACAAGGCTATTCAACCAATGAATTTTTGTTTTATAATTTAACAGCTGGTTCAATAGCAAATTCACCCACCAGTTACAGGGTACAGACAACCGGTACCGACTACTATACCAGGATAAATTATGCTTTCAAAGATAAATTATTAGCAACCTTTACTTTAAGGGATGATGGATCCTCACGATTCGGCCCTAAAAACAGCCACGGTATTTTCCCATCCGGTGCAATTGCTTATAAGCTGGGAGAAGATGATTTTATAAAAAATTTAAATACATTTTCCGATCTGAAAATCAGGGTTGGTTATGGTATAACCGGTAACGACCGTATTCCTCAGTCAACCGCTTATTTGAGCACATTTAGTCCATGGAACACAGTTCTTGCCCCGGGCGGCCCGCTCCAGGTAGGTATAGAACCGGCATCATTGCCTAACCCCGCTTTAAAATGGGAAAGTACTGCTCAATTTGATGCAGGTTTAGATATGGGATTTTTTGATGGCCGTATAACTGCAACGTTAGATGTGTACAGGAAAACTACCTCTAACTTATTATTAAACGTTCCGGTTGGAAACTGGTGGGGCGCTAACAGCGAAATAGTAAATGCCGGTTCAGTCCGCAACCAGGGTGTTGAATTGGGTATAAATACAGTTAATGTGAAATCTGCCAGCTTTTCATGGACCAGCAGCTTCAACGCCGCTTATAACAAACAAACTTGTTTATCATTAGCGCCGGGCATTTCAGCAATTTATTCAAATACAGCTAACCCCAGCGGAACAGTTTCGGGTGCACAGTTTACTAAATTAGCTGTGGGCCAGGAATTAGGCGAATTTTATGGCTATAAATATGAAGGCGTAATTAAAACAGGCGAGAACTATGCCCCTGAACCAAACGCTAAACCGGGCGATCCTAAATATGCTGATTTAAATGGCGATGGCGCTATTACGCCTGCCGACCAAACCTATTTAGGCAACACAAACCCGCATTATACTGCGGCCCTTGGAAATAATTTTTCTTATAAAGGTTTTGGTTTAAACGTGTTCTTCCAGGGCGCCTTTGATTACGATCTGTATAACATGAATGCATTAGTATTAGAATCGACAACCGGTGCTGCTGCGTTAAACAGGTTTGTACCAGGCGTAAATGAAAATACCAATATACCGCGCGAAGGGTATTTTTTAAGCCAATACGGTGGTTATGTTAACTCCAGATTTGTTCAAAATGCATCGTACGTACGTTTAAAAACAGCCTCATTCAGCTATACTATACCTTCTTCCGTATTTACAAAAACGCCATTCATCAGGGGGCTGACAATATATGCTGAAGGACAAAATTTATTAACCTTTACAGGTTACAAAGGCACCGATCCGGAGGAAAATGTTCACCAAGGCCAGGCGCTTAACGCTTCCGGCGGTTATAGTGGGAGCAATATTACCGGTGGTTTGGATTTTGGCGGCTTCCCCGCTTTCAGGACCTATATTATTGGTTTAAAACTTTCTGTTCACTAATAAAATAGCTTGATTTATAAAGGATTAACATAAAATTAAAAAAATGAAAAAATATATTTTGCTTCTCATACCGGTGGTCATTCTGCAGTTTTCCTGCAATAAGAATTTAGACCCTAAAGTAGTTAGCAGCCTTACCAGTGTGAATGCTTTTCTTACTGAGTCGGATGCTATTGCTGCAGTAAATGCAGTGTACGCCCGTTTAAAGGGCCCATCGATTACCGACAATTATGATTACTGGACAGTAAGGCACTTTGCCCTTACTGACATTCCTACCGATATTGGCAATTGCAGCTACGGTGGCGACCCTGGCCAGCTTTCACTGTCCAAATGGAACTCGGCAAACGGGTTATTGGCTGAAGACTGGCGTCAGATTTATAAATTGATCGCAGACGCGAACAGCGCGATTTATAACATTTCGGCCATGACAACAATTACTGCTGCACAAAAGGCCCAGTTTTTGGCAGAGGCGAAATTTTTACGCGCTGTAGCTTATATGGACCTGACCGATGCATGGGGCCCTGTGGTTTTGGCAACGGAGGCTAATTTGGCCAATCCAAATTACTTGAGCCAGGCGCCTGTAACATCGGTAGCTGGCATTGAGACTTTGCTGATCTCGGAGCTGCAATATTCAATTAATGTTCTTCCGGTAAGCTATGCAAATAACACAATCTATCCAAGTAACGATCCGGGCAGGGCTACAAAAGGCGCTGCAATGACTTTGCTGGGTAAACTATATCTGCGCCAGCATCAATGGCAAAAATCTGCTGATATGATGCAGCAGGTGATCAGCGCGGGTACCTATCAACTTTTCCCATCATACCAGGGCTTATTTTTAGAGTCTAACAAATGGTGTTCTGAAAATATATTCTCCGTATTGAGTGATGCCAATGTAAACGGAACTGAATTAATGAACCATTTTGGCCCGCTGGTACATCCGGCTATACCAAACAGGTGGCAATATTACGCGGTAACCTGGTCTTTTTATCATAGCTTTGCTGCTAACGACGACCGTGGAGGTGAATTTTTCCCTAAATATAACGGTACCGATGGTTTATTACATGAAGAGGCTCCAACTCCGGGCGCTACCCCGCCTGCAGGCGTTTTGTATATGCCTAACGTGGCAACCTCAAAGTATGCCGATTCAACCGGTTCAGTAAATGTTTATTATGATGGGCACAGCGTTGATATTTTGCGCTACGCTGACGTACTGCTAAGCAGGGCTGAAGCCTTAAATGAACTGAATGGCCCGAGTGCTGAAAGTATTGGGTTAATTAACCAGGTTAGGCAGCGCTCGCACGCTACACCGCTTGTTTTGGGCAACTATACGCAAACATCGTTAAGGTTAGCTATTTTGCAGGAGCGCGGATGGGAATTCTTTTATGAAGGAAAACGCAGGGCCGATTTATTAAGAATGGGCCAATATGATGTGATTGTAAATGCCTACCTTAAATCTATCGGGCAAACCAATACCATTAGCTTGCCTAAAGATCAATATTTCTCGTACCCGCTAAACCAGGCTCAGCTTAACCCGAACCTGAGTAATGCCGGAAGAGAACAATAAAAAATTGTAATGTCCGATCACTAAGAATATATCACCTTCGGGTGGATATTCTTAGTGATTTTTTTAGTTCAATAATTACTATGCTAATGATCAAGCGTTTTTCGGGGTATGCGGTCCTTTTGGTTTTTGCAGTAGTTTTTTTCGGCTGCTCTAGTCCTAACGGAAAGGTTATAAATGAGATCCGGATAGGGTTGCATAACAATAATGTGTTAAAAATCCAGGTTGATGTATTAACCGATTCCGCAGTAGACGCATACGCGGAATATTGGCCTCAAAAAGGCGACAGCATTAACAAAATGCAATCGAATGTCTCAAAGAGTTCGGTATCGCACCGGCTTGTTTTATGCAATTTATTACCGAAAACAAATTACCAGTACCATATTGTAACCACGAAAAACGGGGTTAAGCGCATTAGTAAAACGTATAGCTTCCAATCGAAGGACCTGCCCATGTGGCTGCAGGAACAATTTAAAGCCATCAATAAGTTCCCAAAGTTTGTTCCCGCGGAATTTAGAAATGGATTAATGCTCGTCAATAAAAGATACGCACCTGGCATAGCAGTTTTGGTTGATTACCGGGGGCAGATACGATGGTATCATATGGTTGATGGCATGGGCTTTAAAGTCGCTCATTTCACAAAGGATCATACCATCCTTTCTATTCTTGGCACAAATGATGAACCTACCAGTTATGGTAGCCAGATCTTAGAGATCAATTTACTGGGCGATACGCTTTTGAACCTTAAAAAAGGGCAGGGCGATTTTACCAATACCATTCACCACGAAATTTTAAGAAACGATCAAAACCAGCTGGTAACGCTGTATGTAGATAAAAGGATTATGGACCTGAGTTCCATTGGCGGCGGTAAAAAGGATACCGTTGCCGGCGATGGTATTTTGGTAATGGATAATAAGGCCAGAAAAGTATGGTCCTGGAGTGTTTTTGATGCGATTGACCCATTAAAAGATGCCAGGCTGCTCAAAAGTAAAAAAGACTGGATGCACGCCAACAGTTTAAATTTTGATAAAGACGGTAATTATATTATTTCATTTTTTAACAACGGCCAGATCTGGAAAGTGGATGCCCATACCGGAAAAGTGATCTGGAAGTTTGGTAAAGGCGGCACAATAACAATGCCGGCCGAATGCGATTTTACCCAGGCACACGCGGCGCATATAAACGCTTACGGGAACCTGATGTTTTTTGACAATGGCGTTGATAAGCATCAGTCGGGTGTATTTGCTTTAAAATTGGATGAAAAAAATAAAACTTCAAAGTTAGACCTGCACATAAAACTGCCTAAGGAAGTGTTCAACGGGCGAATGGGCAGCGCTTATATGATCAATGATACAACAGTATTGGTTTGCTGTTCAAAAAGGCACATAATGGTTTTGGCTGACAGAAAAGGAACACTGTTATGGACAATGGAAACTGCTATGCCAAGTTACAGGGCTGAATTTATAAAAGGCGACGAGCTTTCTCCTTATTTGCGGCCATAGGGAGTACATTAAAATTACGGATCGATGAAAAAGAGTTATCAGTTTATTATTTTTCTTGTTATGCTGGGGCCAGCGCTCCAGGTATTTATTTCATGTAATGAAAGTGCAAAAGGCGCTTTGGTTGAAGCAAAGGCTTCCGTTGCAAATACCAACACGATTGTGAGTATTGACACCACAAAAATACCAGATGATAAATACGGGGATGAGGTGAGGTATGGCAGGGAATTAATGCTGCATACGGCATATTATATCGGCCCCAATGGTATAAATGGTAAATACCTGGGTAACAAAATGAATTGCAGCAATTGCCACCAGGATGCCGGGGCAAAACCGTATTCACTGAATTTGGCTATGTCTTTCCGGAATTATCCGGGATATCGTGCCCGCGAAGGCCGGGTTTTATCATTGGCCGAGCGGATAAATAATTGTATCATGCACCCTCACCTGGGCAAGCCCTTGCCGCTGGACAGCAAAGAAATGGTTTCAATTATGTGCTATTTAAAATGGCTAAACGATTCATCCAGGGTTGATAATAGTACCAAAGGCATAAAAAATCTGGAGCTAACTTTTCCCGACGTGGCTGCATCGCCCGAAAGAGGAAACGTGCTGTTTGCAGCGAATTGCGCAAGGTGCCATGGGCTTGATGGCGAAGGGAAGATGCAACCAAATGGGGTAACATATATTTATCCGCCATTGTGGGGGCCAAAAGCATACCAGCCTGGCTCAAGTATGCACCGGATCGTTAAGTTAGCACAATGGCTGATGGCCAATATGCCTTATGATAAAGCTACTTATAATAAACCGGTCCTTACATCGGCTGATGCGCTTGACCTTGCTGCTTTTATCAATGACGATAAAATACACAAGCGCCCATTTGTGAAAGAATATCAATATCCAAACTATAAAGAAAAAGCCATTGATTATGACAGGGGGCCGTTTAACGACACTTTTTCGGATGCGCAACACAAGTATGGGCCATATAAGCCAATAATTGACTATTGGGAAAGTAAAGGCATGAAACCAACATTCTAACGAATAAATAATAATGCCGTGCCGGGTCCTATAAATATCGCTTAAACTAACATTAATGAAAAGAAAACTGCTTACCCTTATTCTTCTTTTGGCCGGAATTACGGCTTATTCACAGGATATCCCATATACAAATTGTCCAAAATGCTGGCTCCCGGATTCATTGGGGAACCACAGGGTTGTGTTAGAATTTAATGGTACCGGTAAGATAGCTAAGGCAATTATCCCATGGAGAAGAAGGGATAATGACCCGCAAAACAAACGGATAATTATTGAAGATGCCACTACGCATCAAAAGGTAAGTAATGTAAAACCAGGCGCGATAAACCGTGAGTACGGCGAAATTCTTTTTGAACCGGTTTCGGGCAAGGGGACATACTACGTGTATTATATGCCGTATAAAAATGAAGGCCGTTCCAATTATCCAAGGGGTGTTTATTTGAAACCTGAAAATACAGCGCCTGCCGATTTGTTAAAAGCAATAGATGGCAGTAATGATGTTCAATTAGCCACCGTAAAAGAATTTCAATCCATCGATGCATTCAATAGCTTTTATCCGATGGAGGTAATCGCTACAAAAGATGAAACCAACCAGTTAATTGAAAAGCACAAATCTGAAACATTCCTGGTTTTCCCTGAAGACAGGCTGAATTCCATCAGGATGGTAAATGATCTGCCCAAACGCTGGATAGACAAGGGGCCGCAGGGTAATTTTAACGGAGAAGCGGCAAAAGGAGAAAACTTCTCATTTCAATTAGGTGTTTATGCATTACAAAGCCTTGAAGATGTAAAGGTTACTTTCAGCGATCTTACTTCTTCATCGGGTAAAATAATTTCGGCCGCGAACCTTTTTTGTATCAACACCAATGGTATTGGGTACAATGCCTTGCCACTTACAAAAACAGTAGATGTTGCAGCCGGAACGGTTCAGGCTATGTGGTGTGGCATTGATGTACCAAAAGATGCAACCGCTGGCGCATATTGTGGTAAAGCTACCATCACGGTAAAAGGCAGCCCTGCAAAAGAAATTCAACTATCAATTACGGTTAATAACACCTTGTTAGCCGACGGCGGTGTAAATGAACCCTGGAAAATGACCAGGCTGAGATGGCTGAATTCTACCATGGCCCAACAGAATACGGTAATCGCACCATACATACCGCTCATCGTTAAAAATAACACCATCAGTTTGCTGGGAAGAAAAGTTGAGATCAACAAAGACGGTTTCCCAAAACAAATACAAACATTTTTTACCCCCGAAATGACGGGTTATTCAAAACTTCCTAATGACTTGTTGACGGAGCCCATTCATTTTCATTTCACCAAAATGACTGATGGTAAAAATATGGCACTGAAAGGCCAGGGGGTACGATTTACCAAAACCGAACCGGGCACAGTTCAATGGAAAGCGGTCAGCAGCAATGATATCGTACAAATGGAAGTAACTGCATCGCTTGAGTTTGATGGCTTTATTGCATACACTGTAAAAGTAAAAGCCTTGCAGGATGTTGATTTGAAAGATATTACCATGCACATCCCTTTTACAAAAGATGTTGCCAAATATATGATGGGTTTGGGCCAAAAAGGTGGCTACCGGCCTGACAATTTTGAATGGAAATGGGACGTAACCCATAAAAACCAGGATGGCGCATGGATAGGCAATGTAAATGCAGGACTTCAGTATTCGCTCCGCGACGAAAAGTATGTGCGGCCTTTAAATACAAATTTCTATTTACAAAAGCCATTGCTTTTACCTTCGTCATGGGGAAATGATAATAAAGGAGGGATCAAAGTATCAGAGGTAGGCAAGTCTATTCTTGCTGACAATTATAGCGGTGAAAGAAAACTGGTTAAAGGCGAGGAATTATATTATAATTTTAACTTGCTTATCACGCCGTTTCATCCAATTAACACCGATTTTCAATGGGCTACGCGGTTTTATCATGCCTACAAACCTATCGATACCATTAAAGAAACCAGTGCTACCGTTATAAACATACACCACGCAACGGCGATAAACCCTTATCTCAATTATCCTTTTATCGCCTGGAAAAAAATGAAGGCTTATGATGATTCGGCCCATGCTGCCGGCTTGAAGGTTAAGATATACAACACCATTCGTGAACTATCCAACCATGCTTACGAAACTTTTGCCTTAAGAAGTTTGGGGCATGAAATTTACTCATCCGGGAAGGGTGGTGGGTTTAGTTGGTTGCAGGAGCATCTGGGCGACGATTATATCGCCGCCTGGTTTGTTCCTGAATTAAAAGATGCCGCCATTATTAACAGTGGCATGAACCGCTGGCATAATTATTACGTGGAAGGAATGAACTGGCTAACGCAAAATGTTGGCATTGATGGTATTTACTTAGATGATGTTGCCTTCGACCGTGTTACAATGAAACGTATTAAACGTGTACTTACGGCAGATGGCCATCCCGGTATAATTGACCTGCACTCTGCCAATCAGTACAACAAAAACGACGGCTTTAATAACAGCGCTAATTTGTACATGGAGCATTTTCCATACCTGAACCGTTTATGGTTTGGTGAATATTTTGATTACGAAAAAAATTCTCCTGATTTTTTCCTGACAGAAGTAAGCGGAATACCTTTTGGCTTAATGGGAGAGATGTTACAAGGCGGGGGCAACAGATGGAGGGGCATGGTGTTTGGCATGACTAACCGCATGCCATGGAGCGATAATGCAGATCCACGGCCGATATGGAAAGTATGGGATAATTTTGGAATGAAAGGCACCCAAATGATTGGTTATTGGGTGGAGAGCAATCCTGTAAAAACGGATAACGAAAAGGTATTGGCCACCATTTACAAAAAGAAAGGGACCGCATTGGTCTCCATTGCCAGCTGGGCTGAAAATGACACGGAAATAGCTTTGAAAATTGACTGGAAAAAATTAGGCATCGATCCAACGAAAGCAACTATAACTGCGCCTGAAATAAAAAACTTTCAGCCAGGCAAAACATTCGGGTTAAACGAAAAAATACCAGTTGAAAAAGGCAAAGGCTGGTTATTGATAGTCAAATAAAAATTAACATATATTCCTCAATATAATCTAAAATTTCGCCATGAAAAAAACAGGGTTGATCGCGTTTTTAGTATCATTTGCTATAGTCAACGTTTATGGTCAAAGCGATGCTGTTGTAAGGGAATATAATAAAGTATTTACCACCTATCCGTTTTCAGATCCTAACCCAATACCTGTATCTACTAATGTTTATCCGTATTTCCGTTATGATGGTTTTACCGATAAACCAGTACAAAAGGAATGGAAAGTAGTAGAGTTAGAGAACGCCTACATCAAACTGATGATATTGCCAGAAGTGGGCGGAAAGATATGGTCGGCCATTGAAAAATCAACCGGGCGGTCTTTTGTTTATGACAACCATGTTGTTAAATTCAGGGATATTGCCATGCGCGGGCCATGGACGAGCGGAGGTATTGAAGCTAATTATGGCATTATTGGCCATACGCCAAACTGCGCAACCCCCGTTAGCTACACAACCCGGAAAAATGATGACGGCAGCGTGAGCTGCATTATTGGCGTACTTGATTTGCTTACCCGTACAAACTGGACAATGGAAATTAATTTGCCCAAGGACAAGGCATATTTTACCACAAAATCATTTTGGTATAACGGTACCGCCATTGAACAGCCCTACTATCACTGGATGAACACCGGGATAAAAACGAAAGGTAATTTACAATACATGTATCCGGGTAACCATTACATTGGGCACCAGGGGGAATACAGCGACTGGCCGGTGAATAAAGAAAACGGGAAGGACATTTCTTTTTATGATAACAATAACTTCGGTGGGTATAAATCATACCATGTATTTGGTAAATACACTGATTTTTTTGGCGCTTACTGGCACGATGATGATTTTGGTATGGCGCGCTATTCGGGCCACGATGAAAAACCGGGGAAGAAGATCTGGATCTGGGGCCTTTCGCAGCAAGGCATGATATGGGAAAAATTATTGACTGATACCGATGGCCAGTATTCCGAAATTCAATCAGGCAGGCTGTTCAACCAAACGGCAGATAAAAGCACGTTTACACCATTTAAACACAAAAGCTTTTCGCCTGCCGATGCGGATACATGGACAGAGTACTGGTACCCCGTTTTAAAAACAAAGGGATTTGTTGAAGCCAATGAATATGGCGCATTAAATGTGAAACACGAAAATGGCTGGCTCAAAATTTATTTTAATCCAATATTAAAACTCGCGGATACTCTGCAAGTAAGGCAAGGTGCCCAGGTTATTTATAATAAAAAAATAGAGTTATCGCCGTTAAAAACTTTTGTTGATTCTATAAAAATTAACGGCGGTCAGGATGACCTGGTAGTTACCTTGGGCGGTAACAAGCTCATTTATCAATCAAACCCTGATGCAAACAATTTAGCCCGTCCGCTTGATTCGCCAAAAGATTTCGACTGGGCGTCTGATTATGGGTTATACATCCAGGGTAAAGAGTTGATGGATGAGAAAATGTATGCCGCAGCTGAAGAAAAATTACAGGCAGCCTTGCAGAAAAATCCTGATTATTTACCCGCATTGGTGCAAATGGCGGAGCTAATGTATCGCAATATGCGATATACTGAAGCATTGGCGCTGGCTAAACGGGCATTGAGCATTAACACCAACGATGGCGGCGCAAATTATTACTATGCCCTTATCAACGCTCAGCTTGGGAATACTGTTGATGCCAAAGATGGTTTTGATATAGCAAGTTTAACAGGCGAATATAAGAGCGCCGCTTATAATGGGCTGAGTAATTTATATCTAAAAGAAAAGAACTGGAATAAAGCATTAGAATTTGCCGCAAAGGCCCTCGACTTTAACCGCTTTGATATTGCAGCATTGGAAATACAGGCGATTGCTTACCGGAATCAAAGTAATAACGAAAAGGCTAAACAGATTTTAGATACAATATTATCTTTTGATCCGCTGAATCATTTTGCGCGGTTTGAACAATATTTGTGGCAGCCATCCGAAGAAAACAAAACAAAGTTTGCGTCGGTGATCCGTGATGAAATGCCGGTAGAAACCTACCTTGAGTTAGCAATTGATTATTACAAAAATGGCTGCACCGATGAGGCTGAAAAAGTTTTACAAATAGCGCCTGCAAATGCACTGGTGAATTATTGGTTTGCATTTTTGCAAAACAAGCGAGGGCTGCCCTTTACTGAAACCTTAAAGAAGGCAAATAATTCATCGCCCGCGTTTGTGTTTCCATTTCGCTCCGAAGATGAAGAGGTATTGCTTTGGGCAAAGCAACAAAACAATAATTGGCAGCCTGAATATTACCTCGCTTTATTATACAAAGACAGGAACCGTATAGAAGAAAGTAAAAAACTATTTATTGAATGCGGCAATGAACCAGACTTTGCGCCTTTTTACTCGGCGCGTGCGGGAATGCAATTGGGAGCTTCGGATCTGACTGACCTAAAAAAAGCCGAAGCACTGGATAAAGGCGAATGGCGTTATAATAAACTGCTTTGTGAATATTATATTAAAAATAATCAATATGAAATTGCATTAGCAACTGTTGAGCCTTTCTATCATTCCCATTCCGAAAATTATATTATAGGGATGTTGTATGCCAAAACCTTGTTGCTTAACAAACAATATAAGGCTTGTTCTGACCTTTTAGCCAGGATTGATATTTTGCCATTCGAAGGGGCCACCATCGGGCGTGAGTTATACCACGAAGCAGAGCTGATGCAGGCCATTGAAAAAATCCAAAATAAAAAATATACAAATGCATTGATCTTGATAAATGATGCAAAAAAATGGCCGCTTAACTTAGGCGTTGGTAAACCTTACCCCGAAAATTTGGATGAACGGTTAGAAGATTGGATGACCTATCTCTGCTATCAAGGGTTAGGAAAAAAAGACGAAGCACAGGAATCATTGCAAAAGATTATTCAGTTTAAATCGAAAATTGAAAATACGGTGAGTAATTTTTTACCTGCCAACCACCTCGTAACAGCATGGGCCATGGAAAAGCTGAACGGAAAAACGGAAGCAGTTGAATGGTTAAACGCCCAGGTTAACCAGTACCCGGATAATAAGATATTGGGATGGTGTAAACAGGTGTTTGAAAATTAACAAAGCGAGAAAATTGATCCTGATGATTCAGGCGTACGTTTATTGGAACGGTTGATGCAGTTAAAATAAAACCATACCTTATACCAATTTTATTTTCCTGGTTTACTTCGATAAATACATTTATAAAAATAAAAATGAGTCAAATTGAAAACGATTATTCAACTGTTGCGCCACAAAAAGCGGCAGTAAAAAGCGGGTTAAAGCCTATTTACATTATTAGTGCCTTGTTTTTCGTTTTCGGCTTTCTTACCTGGTTAAACGCCGTATTGATCACCTACCTCAAACTTGCCTGCCAGCTGAATAACCTGGAGGCTTTTTTTGTGGCGTTCGCCTTTTATATCGCTTACTTCTTTATGGCGCTGCCGTCAACGTTTATCCTTAAAAGAATGGGGTTCAAAAACTCAATGGCCGCCGGATTGATCGTTATTGGTGTGGGGGCAGCCATTTTTATTCCCGCCGCGTTAACACGAATATATTTGCTGTTCTTGCTGGGGCTTTTTGTACAGGGCATGGGCTTAGCCATATTGCAATCTGCTTCAAACCCATACATTACTATCCTGGGGCCAATTGAAAGCGCTGCCAGGCGTATCAGCATTATGGGGATATTTAATAAGGTTGCAGGGGCCTTAGGGCCGATTATATTGGGGGCAATCATATTAAAGGATGCAGACAAATTAAAGATCAATATTCTAAAGATGTCGGCAGTTCAAAAGGATGCCGAACTGACCATACTTTCGCATAAAGTTATTATGCCTTATGTGGCCATTGTTGCCGGAATGGTGATCCTGGCGATATTCATTTATTATTCCACCCTGCCTGAAATCGACACTGATAATAAGGATGTGGCAGAAGACGAATCAACAGCCGGCAAAACAAGTATTTTCCAATTCCCCTATTTGTTATTGGGTGTATTAACCCTGTTCCTTTATGTTGGGGTTGAGGTTTTAGCGGGCGATTCGGTGATCAATTATGCATCCAGTATCGGGGTTCCCTTGCAAACAGCTAAGTTTTTCGCTACCTGTACCTTATCGGGGATGCTCTTAGGGTATATTGTGGGCATAATCTGTATTCCGAGATATTTTTCGCAGCGGGCGGCTTTAAAGGTGTCGGCTGTCATCGGCGTTATTTTTTCGCTGGTCGCCATTTTTACCCAGGGTACTGTTTCTGTTTTTTTTATCGCATTCCTGGGCATAGCCAATGCGCTGATGTGGCCGGCGCTGTGGCCATTGGCGATCAACGGCCTTGGTAAATTTACAAAATCAGGTTCATCCTTATTAATTATGGGTATAGCGGGCGGCGGGTTGATCCCCCTGCTCTATGGCTTCCTTGCAGATAAATTTAGTTTGCACCAGGCCTACTGGGTGATGGTTCCGTGTTATTTGTTCATCCTATATTATGCGATAAGCGGATATAAAAAGGGGCTTGCAATAACAAAAAAGTAAGTCAGTATTAGTGATTTAATGAACGGTGCAAAGGCTTGAAAATAAACCATAACAGGTTTTAAGCAGCTTTATGTATGCAGCGTTAGTGTTAAAAATAAATTGAATTGTAAATGAGTTTATTAAAAGTGCCTTATTTGCCAGGTATCCACTATGGAAGCTCAGCACTCGATTCAGCGGATCTGTTTTCGCAGACTAAGCCCAATAAATTAACCTGTGAACCCTGGCCAGCTGTTTTTGACAGGCCCGAAGTTACCTTCAACATAGGTTATGGCGATGATGCGATTTTCCTGGCATTTTGTGTGAAAGAAAAGCACTTCAAAGCTATTTACCAACGAACCAACGAACCTGTTTACAAGGATAGTTGTGTTGAATTTTTTATAACATTTGACGACGATGAGACTTATTACAATTTCGAATTCAACGCTATTGGCACTGCCCTTGTCGGCTATGGATTGCCAGGCGACAGGGAACTGCTTCCGGCATTACTTATAAGTGATATAAAAAGCACGGCAAGCAATAAAACTGTACGTGGTGATTCATTGCCTTTTGAGTGGGAGCTCAGCCTGGTTATTCCTTTCAGCCTATTTTATAAGCACTCAATTTCAACATTGAAAGGCATGGCCTGTAAAGCCAATTTTTATAAATGCGGCGATGATTTACCGGAACCCCATTTTTTATGCTGGAATAATATCATCGCTGACAAGCCCAATTTTCACTTACCGCAATATTTTGGCGCCTTAATATTTGAACAGGATAAATCAAATGAATGAAATATTGGTGGTCTCATATCACTCCATTTACAATAACCCCGATTGATTCAACAGGTAAAAGAAGTTTTTAGAACTGCTATGCCTGTTATCTTAAATAAACATCAAATGAAAAGAACATTATTAGTTTTTTGCAGTATTTGTAAGCACGTTAAACACTTACCCCCAAAAGAATAATGCAGACCAAAAAGGTTTTTGGAGCGAAAATTTCAAAACCGCCAAATTGCCGCTGGGTTGGAAGAATGTGGATATGAGCAAAACTAATGGTGTTGAATGGTTGGTTACAGATCAGCCTTATCCGGGATCGTACCAATACCAGCAACAAGCGCCGCCTATAGCCTCAAAAAGCCGTAGCTATTATTTGCAATTTCAACCCGGGTATATTGTTGATGAGGATCAGAATTCCTGGGTGAAGAAGAAGCTGCCTTACAACGCGAAAACAGTTCCGGTTCGATCTTAATCCTGCTTTGATATTTCAAAAGTATCGTTCAAGCCACCAAAGCCGCTATTCGTTTTAAATCTTCAATAAATTGGTTCGAGAATAGTCCCGCTCTGAGTACAAAAACCTCGCAAGTACCGACGTACTTGCGAGGTTTTTTCCCCTAATTTAGATAGAGCATTACAAAATGGGAGCATTATACGCTGTTTTTGTTTCCCCAAGAATGGCTTTTGTCTTCCAGACAATACATATAGCGACCGTTGTAAAGATGATCATGGTGTAAATAAAAGGTCGCAATTCACCTGTAGGCAATTTCCCAAACAAGGCAAATGTGGCATTTATTGCCGCATGAAAAAAAATTGTTATTAATAAACTTCCGGTCCTATTAAATAGCCATACAAACAAAATGGTAATAGGCACCGTGCCAATAATGAAGTAAACTAAAAATAGTTGCGTTCTGCTTCCTTCAGGATTATGTGTTAAATACATAGGAATATGCCAAATTCCCCAGATAAGTCCTAAAATAACCGCAGCCGTCAGTGGACGAAATTTATCTTGAAGGATTGGCAATAAAAAGCCTCGCCAGCCTATTTCTTCCCATAAAGGGCTAAATGGTATAAAAATAAAAAACAGAATCAATGGCAGATACCATTCTGACAGGACAAGTGGTTTATGTAATATGTAAAGATAAATGCAAAGGGAAGGAACAACGCATACTGCTGGTATCAATAGTACAAAAAGATACCATTTATAATTTACCCGCCATTTTACAATTTTCGTTAACAACGTTGTAAAGCCTGCTTTTTTATATTGGAAAATCGTTATAAAAAAAGCAACTATTCCCGGGCTTAAAGTTGAAGTGATTTCTAGCCATCTTGGAACTGAAAACTTAATTTGATGATGTGCTGCAAGTGCTAAAGGGATATTTATTCCCCAAGTTATCAGAAAAGTAAGAAATATGAATATTACTGCAATTCGTATTTTAGGTTTATCATCCATTGGTCAATCGTGAAAGTATTTGTTGAAATATTGCAATTTAACCGTAATACTTAACATTCCAATCGCTTTTTTCCTTTTTTCGATTATGGTATGGTTTTGACTTATCTATTTATTTAGAGAGTTCGAAAAAGGTCCCGGTTTATTATTTTCAGTGTTCCCATCAAGCTTCCAAACAAGCTATTCTTTGTAAATCTTCAATAAATTGGTTCGAGAACAGTCCCGCTCTGAGTGGATATTCCGGATAGCTTGACCAGGCGATTCCGTAGGATGTAGAGCACCGATTTGTGTAATAAGTTAAAGAAAATTAAATTGACAATCAATACGTTAACATGGTCAAAGTGTAACGGAATCACCTGTTCGACATTTCGGAATTAGGTGGTCAAGGCCTCCGTATTCTCCACTCTATTCTTCATTTATCCCATCTTGAATATGTTTTTATTTATACTTCCCACCACATTATTTCTGATGCATGGTCAAGTTCTCTGCTTTTTCGGGAAACATTGCAGGTGTATCATGATTTGCTCCAAGGAAAGCCAATTAGTTTACCTGCTATAAAATATCAGTTCATTGATTACGTGAATTGGGAAATAAATTGGTTTCAAAGTGCTGAGTATGCCAGGAGTTTAAAAATTTGGAGAAATCTAATCCCTAACGATCCGGAACCTTCGCGCCTTCCTTCAGATTATACCAGGCCACCTGTAATTAAGTATGAAGGTGCATTAGAAACGGCGACGCTTGATGCCGGCTTAGTCTCAAAAATAGCCAATTTCAGCAGGCTTGAAAATGTCAACGTATTTCATACACTTTTGTCTGTTTTTAATATTTTATTGTATAAATATTCAGGAGATGAAGACATTGTTGTAGGTATCCCTTTGGCCAACAGAAACATTAAGGAATTTCAAAATACATTGGGGTTATTTCTAAATACCTTACCGCATAAAACCAAATTAGATGTTACAGGCACGTTTAGAGATTACCTGTTGCAGGTGAAGGATATAAGCCAAACCGTTATACTCAACCAGGAACTCCCTTTTGAAAAGTTAATTGAAGAAATACGGCCTATAAGAGACCGCGGCATCTCACCAATTTTCCAGGTGCTTTTTGTATATCAAAATATACCATCGCTTTATGATTGGAATGGAATAAAATTGTCACCTGAAAAAGCAGATTATAATATCTCAAAAT
>NZ_CAIWNH010000192.1 GCF_903913935.1 uncultured Mucilaginibacter sp. | reverse complement strand
GCATAAACAATATTTTTATCGCTTATGCCGTCACAATTGTCGTTAAAAAAAATAAGGCCGATACAACTGGTCGCTGTAATTTTCTTTACGGTTTCAGGCGGCCCCTATGGTTTGGAGCCATTGGTATCGTACGCAGGTCAGCATAGCGCGTTACTTATTTTACTGATCACCCCTTTATTATGGGATGTGCCTGCAATATTTACCGTGCTTGAGTTGAACAGCATGATGCCAGTTACCGGCGGCTATTATAAATGGGTAAAACATACCTTAGGCACCCGCTGGGGTTTTTTTGAAGGCTGGTGGACATGGCTTTATACTTTTATCGACCTGGCCATATACCCCGGTTTATTCGTGGTATATGCCTCCTTCTTTTTCCCCTGGCTAATGGACTACCGGATCCCCATCTGCCTGGTTTTCATTTGGCTTTCTGCCTTACTCAATATTTTAGGTATAGTTCCGGTAGGTAAAACATCTTTGATACTGGGCGCGGCGGTGGTAACGCCATTCATCATTTTATTCGTACTGGCTTTTTATCATCATTCGGTTACTACTATTCCAACGCAAACCTTAAAAGGCGTTCCATTTTCATCTCTAGGCATGGCTTTGTATACCGTTATGTGGAATTGCCTTGGCTGGGACAATGTAACCACTTATGCCGAAGAAGTGGAACGACCGGTAAAGTCATATTTATATTCAACATTTGCCGCCTTTGCCCTGGTTATCGTACTGTACTTTTTAATTATCCTTGTTTCGCAGCAAACAGGTATTGATACCGGCAAATTGCAGGAACACGCCTTCCCTGCGGTAGGCGAAGCCATTGGTGGCCACTGGCTGGGGCAACTGATCGCATTAGCCGGCATGGCCAGCACCTTTGGCATCTATGCTGCAGTACTGCTGTCCGTTTCGCGCGTGCCCAAGGTTATGGCGGACGATGACCTTCTCCCCCATTTTTTAAACAAGCAGCACAAACGGTTTTTAAGCCCTTATGTGTCCATCATCACCTGTTCGCTGGTGGTTAGCCTGATGGTACTTTGGCCTTTCGCCGATTTGCTGATCATCGATGTAACCGTTTACGGGGCGGGATTATCTCTTGAGTATATCTCGTTAATAAAATTACGCAAGGTGGCCCCTGATGCCCCCCGGCCTTTTAAAATACCCCTGAGTACCACCGGGCTTTATATGATGGTGCTGCTGCCTTTTGTAGTCTATTTTGTAGCATTGGCTGGCGCTTTTTCATCCACAGAACAAGCCGTTTGGGCCGCCGTTTTTGCCATTGCCGTATTGGCAAGTGCGGAGCTGGTATGGCAGTTAATCTTATGGAAAAAACCACATCATAAAAAAGGGAGGCTGTATTGAGTCCGAAAGTCGGGAAAGTCTGAAAGAAAAAAACATGTTCCTTGACTTGGGACTTTAGACTCCGGACTTAGGACTTAGGACTTTCGCCCGCAAGCTGCCCAAAAAATAGCATTCCTGAAAATAGTTTTGTAAACCTCGCTTTCAAACAAAACCGGCGAATGCCCCATAAAAATGTAAAGGTTTCGTGCTTTAACATTCGGGTTTGTCCAGATGACAGGGTGATCCCCCATTTTAATATCTGAATCAGGCGTGTAGCTTGATTCATCTACACTTGCAATTACATGTACATTTGGCCTCGGGCTTTTATTGTAGGTGTACCACTCTTCTTTTTCAACCATAAATGATGAGGGAACACCTTTCATAACCGGGTGGTATGGGTCTTCAATATTCACTTTGCCTCTGGCAAAGGTGGGGATGTAATTTTTGTAGACGATGTCTCCCATAAAGCCCGAAAACCAATTCCACATGGGGTAACCGTCGAATTCACCCAGCAGGGTAGCATGGTGAAAACCTATCCAGCCGCCGCGACCTTTCGTGATATAATCTTCGAAAGCTTTTACTGCTTTATCCTTCCAGGCGTAGGGAGGGTAATCTAATTGTATAAACAGGTGGTATTTACTTAAAAAAGCCGAGTCTATCAGGTCGGTATTTTGGATGTAATCGATGGTAAAATTGCTATCGGCAGCCAATTTATCCAGCCAGGGTCTGGCCGCTTTGGTATATTCAACATGGTGCCCGCCGTTTTCATACAAAGCGATGACATGAAAGCGGGGCGCTTTTTGCGCTAAGCCTATTGAATGCCCAATAATAATGATTGACACAATTAGCAAAAATATTTTCGATGTCATAACGTCCCGGTTAATGGCACAAGATAAGGCCTTACGCTCTATTTCAAACATCAAATCATAAAGATCGCTTTAGTTTTCTCTTATACCACCTAAATACAGACAGGACAAAAAAATCGGATTCAGCAATAGGAGAACTAAAATAAATCCGACATCGAACATCCGACATTCGAAATAAATGAATAATATTGATTTAGAATTATCAACCAAATGGATAAAGAGTTAAGGAGCAGGCAATGGTTCGGACGGAAAGGCAAAGACGGGTTTATTTACCGGGCCTGGATGAAAAACCAGGGGATCCCGGCGCATGAACTACAGGGCAAACCGGTTATCGGGATATGTAATACATGGTCGGAGCTAACCCCCTGCAATGCCCATTTCAGGGAGCTTGCCGAATCGGTTAAGCATGGTATTTACGAAGCGGGAGGTTTCCCGGTGGAGTTCCCGGTGATGTCGCTGGGCGAAACGCTGATCAAACCAACAGCCATGTTGTACCGAAACCTGGTGAGCATGGATGTGGAGGAATCCATCCGTGCCAACCCGCTTGATGGCGTGGTTTTGCTTTGCGGCTGCGATAAAACTACGCCCGCTCTAATTATGGGGGCTGCAAGTGTCAACCTGCCCACCATTGTGGTTTCGGGTGGCCCGATGCTAACCGGCAAATACAGGGGGCATGATATCAGCACTTCGGATGTTTGGCGATTCTCGGAAGCTTATCGTAGCGGCGCTATGAGCGATGAAGAACTTTTTGTTGCTGAGGCCTGCATGACACGAAGCCGCGGCCATTGCGCAGTAATGGGTACTGCCTCTACCATGGCATGTATGGTGGAATCGCTCGGCCTGAGCCTGCCTGAAAATGCCGCTATCCCGGCGGCTGATTCACGCAGAAAAGTACTGGCGCATTTATCCGGCAGCCGGATCGTTGATATGGTAAACAAAGACCTGAAACTTTCTGATATTTTAACGCGGCAGGCTTTTGAAAATGCCATCACCGTAAATGCGGCCATTGGCGGTTCAACTAATTTTGTGATCCATTTACTGGCAATCGCTGCACGCATCGGCATTGATTTGGATATGGATGATTTTAACAACATCAAAAACATCCCTTTACTGGCAAACCTGCAGCCATCCGGCAAATACTTTATGGAAGACTTTTATTATGCCGGCGGCCTGCCTGTGTTGATGAAAGAATTGCATGGTGTTTTACATCGCGAAAGCATAACTGTCAGCGGAAAACCCATTGAAGAAAATTACCTGAAAAGCGAATGTTTTAACCGGGACATGATAGCGACAATGGAAGAACCTTTTAATGCGCTCGCCGGAATTGTGGTAGTGAAAGGGAACCTTTGTGAAAATGGAGCGGTACTAAAACCGTCAGCAGCCAGTCCGGCTTTAATGAAGCATACCGGCCGTGCCGTGGTATTTGAAAATATTGAAGACTATAAAGCCAAAATTGACGATCCCAATTTAGATGTTGATGAAAGCTGCGTGCTGGTATTGAAAAACGTGGGGCCGAAAGGTTATCCGGGCATGCCCGAAGTTGGCAATATGTCGATCCCGAAAAAGCTGTTGGAGAAAGGCGTTACCGATATGGTACGCATTTCGGACGGAAGGATGAGCGGCACCGGTTTTGGTACCGTAGTACTGCATGTTTCGCCGGAAGCTGCCATTGGCGGCACTTTGGCTATCGTTCAAAATGGGGATATTATTCACCTGGATATAGCCGCAGGCTTATTGCAGGTTGAATTATCAGAAGACGAGATCATCCACAGAAAAACTGAGTTAAAGCCATTTGAAAATTTAACCAGCCGGGGCTATGTATGGCTATACCAAACCCATGTAGAACAGGCACACCTCGGCGCTGATATGGATTTTTTAAAGGGCGGATCGGGTGCCGGGGTATTGAGGGATTCGCATTGAAATTACTTAATATGATGTCATTTCGACCAACGAGAAATATCTTATACGCCTGACATTACCGCCTGCAATGGTGGGATGCAATGTGTTTAAGATTTCTCACTATCGTTCGAAATGACAATTTTTATAGTTCAAATGACAACAAAAAATTTCTCCAATAAAACCGCCATCGTAACGGGCGCGGGCCAGGGCATCGGCTTTGAAATTGCCAGGCAACTGGCGCTTGAGGGTGCCTGGGTATTGATCAATGATATCAATGAAGCACTCGTAAAAAGTGCCGCTGAAAAAATTGCCGGCGAAGGCGGAAACTGTTACGCACTTGCGGGCGATGCTGCGGATCTCGATTTCATTCAGCATATGGTGGATTCAGCCCTGCGGCACTTCGGCGGTGTGGATATTGCGATTGCTAATGCGGGTATTACCTTATTCGGTGATTTTTTAAATTACCCTGTTGAATCGCTGCAAAGTGTGATGCGGTTGAATCTGCAAGGCAGTTTTTTCCTGGCGCAAAAAGCGGCCAATCAAATGATCAAACAGGAAAGCGGTGGCCGTATCTTGTTCATGTCATCGGTTACCGGGCATCAGGCGCACCAGGACCTTGCAGCCTACGGCATGACTAAGGCCGCGCTTGAGATGCTTGCCAAAAGCCTGGTTGTTGAATTATCGCAATATCAGATCACCGTCAATACCGTTGCCCCGGGGGCAACCCTTACCGAAAGAACCCTGGAGGATGCCGGATATAAAAATACATGGTCGCGCATTACACCGATGGGCCGCCCGGCAACTGTGGAGGATGTGGCTAGTGCAGTTTTATTTTTAGTTTCACCGCAGGCCGGGCATATCACCGGGCAAAACATCATTGTTGATGGCGGATGGACAGCGGTAAGCACATCGCCGTATTAACAGTTAACATTAAAATATTGTTAATTTAACTCCTATTGGTTTTGTAGGATATAAAAATATCCTATATTTGCAGCGGTGATAAGATGTAAGCCCGACAGTTTATTCTTCACTAATGCAGGTAGCTGAAAGGCAGCAGCAAAAAAAAGAAATGGTTCGATCCCGTTTCCTGCAGCCTCTTCTCATAATTTAGGTTTATAATTGGTTAGAACGAGCTCCTGCCCATCAGGAGCTCTTCTTTTTTTAAGCATTTTTAATTTAAATATATTTCTTCCCTGTTATACTTTCGCCTGTAATCCTGTGGAGTAAGGCCCGTTATCTTTTTAAACACTTCGCGAAAGGTTTTGATATCATTATACCCGGCATCATACATTAACAGGTTAATGTTCTGGCTCCCTTTTTCGAGTGCCTTTTTGGCGGCTTCAATTTTTACGCGTTGCAAATATTCAAATGGGGTATTTTTTGTCGCCTTTTTAAAACGCCTGATAAAATTGCGCTTGCTCATGTTTGCGCGGTCTGCGATATCGTCAATGGTGAGCGGTAAATGATGATTTTCTTCGATATAAGTCTGCGCTTTCAATATATCGTCATCATTATGTTTGCGCTGGCCTTTAAATACCGAGAAATGCGATTGACTGATCCTGTCCATATCCAGTGAAAACATTTTACTTGCCCAAACACCAACTTCCCTGCCGCAAAACTTATCGATCATATAAAGGATAAGGTTCAGTGATGAAAATGCGCCCCCGCTTGTATAAATCCCTTCCTGGTCCGTGATCACCATATCCGATAGAAAATTAACATCAGGGTACCTGCGTACAATATCTTCCATATCGCTCCAGTGCGCTGTACATGAGCGACCAGGCAACAATCCCGCCTCGGCCAAAAAATAGATACCCGAGCACAAGCTGGCAACCTCTGAGCCGGCCTGGTATTTGGTATTTATCCAGTTGATCAGCTCCTTGTGTTTTGCCAGCATACTATCCCGGTCTCCATAAAATGCGGGAACGATAATCAGGTCAGGTTTCTTTAGCTCTTCGGCCAAACAATAAGTTACGAAAAGCGGGTTAACCGGCAACAAGTCATTACTTGCGTTTTCGCCTGCCAGCATAATTCTAAAAGGCTGGGATTTTCCCGTTTGCTGGAAAAGCCTGTTGGTATGGATAAACATATCCATGGCACCAGTAACTGTCGACAAGGTGGCATCCTCGTGAATAATTAAAGCAATTTCCCTCATGGCAATAAAAATATACCCAAATATAAGGTTTTGGTAGGTAGTGATAAAGTAAATAGTCAGTGATCGGTGGAGAGCACAGCGCTCGTTAATGATGAATTGCAGATAGTGAGCGCTGAGCAGAACTTCTAATTTTCCACTCACCACTCACTATTCACTACTCGCTATTCAACTTAAAGCCGTTTTGGCATATTCGCGGCATTTGATCACTTCTTTAACCGCATCAGAGCCGGCGGGTATTTGGTATTCCTGCTCAATAGTTGCAGGAAATTTGTATCCTTCTTTTTTCATCAGCGCCAAAACTTCTTTTATCGGCGTATCGCCCTGGCCCCACGGCATATTTGGCCCATCGTGAAACTTCCTGTCTTTCAGGTGCATACTGAGTATGCGCTTGTGATTTTTTTGTATAAAATCAATCGGGCTGGTACTGGTTCCTGCAACATAATGGCCGATATCCAGGTTTATCCCGTTGTGGTCGCTCTGGCTTAAAGCGGTGTCCCATAAGGTTGGGGTGGCCTGGGTATGGGCATGGTAACCTACCATCATATCATATTTTTCGGCCAGGTTACCCAGGCGCGCAGTTTGGTTGTCGTCAGGCAACTCAACGGTTACGTGACTGCAGCCCAGCGCTTTGCCTGCATTAAAGGCATAAGCTATCTCCCCGTCAGTGTTATTCGCATTCAAAGCGTTTGGCTTCCACGCATAAATATTTACGCCCGCATCGTTATACATTTTACGAATGGCAACAAAAGAGTCCATCAAAGTACTTTCGCGCCATGCGGCGATCCTTGTTTTGTAGTCGGCACTGTTGTCATACTTAGGCGCTCCGGCGTAAGCTTCTGCTGCGTCTCCCATAAGTTCAATAGCGCTAATATTACAAGTTAAACAATATTGTAATATTTGTTCTATACTGCCGGGCATACTTCTGAAAGAGTACGTTATAACACCAATTTGTACGCCATTTATTTTGGAATTTGGCTTAGCCTTTGCAAAAATTGAATTTGCAAAGGAACTTTTTGAGGCCAGTGCCATGCCAGCGGCAGCAAGCATGCTTGCGCCAATAAACTGACGCCTGGAGACGTTTTGCTTTTTCATGATCAATAAAATGTTAGTTTACAGAATAATTGGTTAACTGTAGAGGCAGATCAAATTTATTGATTAATTATTGGCAAATGAAAGCCTATTATAAAAATAATGTTAATTAATAAATAAAATACAAGGCGACAATTTTACCCTGAGGAAAAATACCGCTAATTAAGTTTCAGTATATTTTGAAAGTTCGATAACAATAGTATATTTGTATATGGAATTACCGGAAGCAAAGCAAAAGTTTATTGAAGCATGGGGCAAATTAGGCTCTGAATGGGGGATCAACCGTACTATGGCCCAGGTGCATGCATTGTTGCTGCTAACTCCGGATGCCTTAACTACCGAAGAAATAATGGAAGCGCTGAGTATATCGCGGGGAAATGTGAATATGACTGTACGCGATCTGATTAACTGGGGCCTGGTTGAAAAGCAACTGCGGGCCGGCGAGCGAAAAGAATATTTTTACGCTGATAAAGACACCTGGAACATTGCCCGGCAGGTAGCCAAAGAGCGCCGTAAACGCGAACTTGACCCTGTAATTAAAATACTAGACGAGCTGGTAAAAGTTGAAGGTGATAAAAAAGACCCAGGCTACAAAACATTTCATAAAACAGTAACCGACATTAATAAACTTGCAAAAAACGTTGATAAAACACTGGAAACAATGATTAAAGCCGACGAAAGCTGGTTTTGGGGATCGATACTGAAGATATTCAAATAAATTTTTTTGATCTAATTTTTCATTTATTACTGAAAATTGAATAAGATATTAAATCAACCAAAAAAAATAACACCATGCTTAAAAAAATATTTACATCCAAAGTAAAAGGGTACATGGTCTCCAATGCTATAGGCATCACTATCATTGCCATTACAAAGTATTTGATAGACAGCAATGGTCCGCCCATTATTATCTTTTCGGAATTTGTTATTATTCCCCTGTTGATGGGGATCATCAGTGCCTGGTTTTGGCAGGATTTGCAGTTACCGAGCCGAAAATTATTGCTGTACTCAGCTTATAACTGTTTACTTGCCATCCTTTTAAGTTATGTCTTTTTAGGTGAAGGGATTATCTGCCTGATCATCGTATCGCCGCTGATATTTTGCTTTGTAATCTCGGGGGCATTTATTGGGCGGGGTTTATACAAAAGGAATAATGATAAACTGAACGTAAGCGTTGTTTTGGCTTTGGCATTTGTTTTTATCGGCGATGCATTTTTCTCGAACCACCAATACGAAAATGAGGTTTCTGACACCATTACCGTACATGCCGCGCCTGGTAAAATATGGAAGAACGTAGTATCTTTTAAAAGGATAGAACAGAAAAACACCTTCTGGTTGTTTAAAATCGGGATGCCGAGCCCTATAGAATCGACGGTTGAAGGTAATTATGTGGGTGCGGGCCGCAAATGTATTTTTAGCAACGGTTATGTTTTTGATGAAAGAATCGCCACTTATGAGCCACGCAAAGACCTCACCTTTGATATTGTAAATCAGCCTAAAGATCCGGAGATAATGAACCATATTGATATAATACGCGGGCAGTTTATATTAAAAGACAATGGCGACGGCACGACACCCCTCATCGGCAACAGCTGGTACAAACTGTATGTATTCCCGGTTTGGTATTACGATATTTGGGCACAAAGCATTACCCGCAACGTTCACTTGCG